>NZ_CP038639.1:0-300000 GCF_004768545.1 Cupriavidus oxalaticus
AAATCGCTTATATCAAGAACGTTGACGATATTGTTTAGCTTTTCTATATGCTTTCGTAACGTTTTTCTGGCTTGAGTTTGTTTCTTCACTACATTCGTAATGATGCCAAGCTCATCAAGCAACGCAAGGAGTACAGTTCTTTGCGAGTGATCGAGCAAAGTTGCCTTTATTGCACGCAAGGCAACATAAAACGGTTGACTCTTGGAAATATGCTGAGCAATGGCATTGATTAATCTTTTCTTTTCCGACTCCCGACTTTTGTATTCCGATGATTTTATCCAATTTTCCAAGCTTTGACGGTGGCGCTTATTCTTAGCTAGTTGATCTGCCTCAATGTAAGCATCCACGATTTCTTCTATATTTTCGACGATGTCAAATCGCCGGCTAACAGAATTGAATCGATAAGAAACGGCGCTAATAATTCGATTGACAATATCTTCAACATCGGAGAGCTGCAAACTTCTTCTGGGGTGAATATCGAATACCTGCGCAGCGTCATTCAATACTTCAAAATCAAAAATTAAGTTTTCTGCTTTTCTCTTTGGTACGATACTTAAATATCTTCTCCCCCAAGAGAGGGGTCGAGATCAAATGAGTCCGCGCTGTAGTGAATGACTGCCGTCTTTCGTGCTACCTCTACAGGATCGACAGTCTGCTCATCGCCGCTGAGTACGGCATTCGCAAGTGCACGTAGAGTTCGAGTTTTACCTGCGCCATTGTTTCCAACTAGAAGCGTCATTGAAGCTGCAGCAAAAATTGCCAGCCTCTCCCGAGCTTCTGCCTCTGCGGGTATCAGACTCAGAACACGCCCGTCGCATACGAAGCTTTCGATCATCTTGAAATTTCTATCCCAAAAATTAAATTTGTATTTTTTCTTTTTTCGCCTAGCAATCTGCTTTTTTCCGTGAAAACCATAGGCGAGATAGAATTATCCGACAGATGACTCTGCCGAGCCATCGATTGACATATCGACTCAAACGCTGTCACCGATCGAAGGACTTAGTCGAGGGTCGGCTCGGGATTCGAAGAATATCCACATTTCTGGCAACTCTTTGATTTATCGAGGAAATTCAGCCTTTTCAGCGCCCCGGATTACATCGCGGCTGTGGCCCCTACCAAAGAGAACTCAAATCGCACAGAGTGCGCAAAGAGGCATATATCGGCAATGATGAGGCTGGAGGCGGGAGCGGTTGGCTAGTCGATCTGTCATCAAAGCGGGCAAATTCCACTTCCTGGCACGTACGCTGTTCGAGGGTCTCCGATACCGGACCTAAGCGAGATAGCGGATTTGGAAAACAGGGGGGACCTTTGCTGCTTCAACTGGGGGGCATCGTACCTTTCGTGCAAAAAGTGGCGGTAATCAGCCGGACAGCCGCCTGCAGTATGGCTTTGCTCCTTCCCGCCTTTCGCACGACCAGCGAGATTGTAACCCTTGATTCGTAATGACTTTAGGGACCAGACCGCCAGATTCCACACGAAAGGTACAATCACCCCAATTCGAGCGCCACTTCTTGCCACTGGCGGTTGCTAAGGCTCCAGGCCGACCTGTATCCGCCCCCGCTGCGCCCTGCGAGCGATTACCGGCAGCTAGCGGCTCAGAGCCATTTCGGCTTCTTCACCACGATCTTGGGCTTCTTGACGCTGACCTTCACACCGCCAGCCTGCACTTCGACATTCTTTCTGCCGACAGTGACCGATGGCACGCCGGTGGCCTTGTCGATTACCTTTTTGATTTTGTCCTTGTCCGCCTTCGAGACCAACGGGATGTTGGTCACGACATCCTTAACCATCTTGTTGGCGACCGCGTGAGAGACGATCACGCTCGGGCCAAGCGCCGCGAGCACATTGCCCTTCTCGATCTCGTTAGCCAGCGACGCGCACGAGACGTCGGCGTACTGGAACGCATAGGTGCCGAGTTCGGTCGCGCCCGGGGTCCCAGTGATGGTGCCGACCACCGCGATGGTGGCGCCGCCGTATGCCCCTGCCGTGGCACACGTCTTCTGTGCTTCACGCAGCTGCTTTCGCTTTACCAAACCGTAGAACACGCGGTCGTGCTCGCTGGTCGGCGTAGGATTGACGATGATGGTTGGCTGCTCTTCGCTGTCCTTGGGCGTCTGGCAGCTTTGCCACGTTGCGTCCAAGAACACCCGTTCGGTCGGGTCGAGCGCAACGTAGGCGTCCTTACTGAATTTGATCTTGTCGGCGTCTTCGCACGAGTAGGCGGTTTGCACGGCGGCAAAGGCGTTCATGTCTTCGGTGGTTGCCGTCGGTTGGACTTGCGCCAACACGGCGCCCGAGCATAGCGTCAGAGCCAACGGAATCAACTGCTTCACGGATATCTCCTTGGTGGTGATTGTTATTGGTGATGGGTGGGCAGGGGTGGCGACGGCCACTCAGTGGCCATTTTTTTGCCGAGCAATCTGGGCACACAGTTGCCCGGCCGTCTCACGTCACCGGTCGGCTTGCAGTACCGGCGGCTCGCCGCCGTACTGCGTTCAGTAACGGCATGCCACGGCCCTGCCCGTCCCAGACGTCAGCACCTCGCTTGACCGACTATATGTCGTGCTTACCCGTCAGATGTTCGAGCAGGTCGGCTGCGCGCTTTGAAATTGCCCCCGAACCATCCTCCGCCGAATCAGCGTAGTACCGTGCAGCCTCGACGACTTGAAGCTGCAGGTACATCGGCGCGACCGCCTCGAAGGGCTGACCACCTGGAAATGCAACCTGAATGTTTTCGTGTTCTTCATCGTCTGGGTCGGGAATGGCCTGGATGATCGCGCCAGTCAGCACGTTGACTACCCGATTTTCTTTGTGCGGCTCCAGCGAAGCCGGCATGAACTGAGGCAGCTGCGCAAGCGCATCGATATGGCGTTGACTTTTGGTTCGCATTCTTGACCCGGTAATTTCTATGATTTTGTGTTATTGAGTGGTCGACGGCCCTGAAGTCTCACAAGCGGACCTCCGTGAGGAAACCCTCCATAAGTAGGGCCGCAGGCACCGATCCTTCCCCAAGGCGCTGTGCCATTCCGGCGATGCGCTATCCAATCCGGAAAAACTCCTTACTCTGCCCCGCATTGACCGCCCGCCGCAGCCAGTCGGGCATGTCGCCCTGCCCGTCCCAGGTCAGCCCTTCCGCGTTGCGGTAGCAGACCACCGGCGGCGGCGGTGCGGCCGGTGGCGGTGGGGACGGCGGCAGTTCGAAGCAACCCGCCGCGTCGAGGTCCTCCAGGGTGAGCCCGTAGTCGTCCATCTGCGCCTGGATCCAGCGGATCGCGTCCGCCCGCTCAGTCTTGGCTGTCATCGCTGCCGTCACGGCTGGCGTTGCCATCGTCCTGATTGTCAGGCAGCGCCGCCGTCTCCGGCTCGTTGCCCCGCTCTTCCCCCTGGTCTTCCGGCGCGGTCGGCGCCCGGCCTTGCGCCGCCTTCCACCACCGCCGTCGCGTTCGCGCGGCGCGACGCGCAGGGTGGCGAGCAAGGCCTGCGCCTCGAGCCGGGCGCGGACTTCGGCCTGCGCCACCGCCGCATCGCGGGCCTCGCTGCGTGCCGCCGCCAATTCGCCGCGCAACGCTTCGGCCGTGCGCTCGCTCTGCTGGCGCGCGGTGCGCTCCGCGTCCAGTTCTCGCAAGCTCCGCCGCTCGCTGGCTTCGGCCCGCTCCTGGGCGAGGGTCACCTGCTCGCGGGCACGCTCGAGCTCGGTCGAGAATTGAGTGCGCAGTTCCGCCAGTTGCCGCCCGGCGGCGTCCAGTTCCGCTCGCCCCGCTTCCAGCCGGGCCTGGGTCGCCGCGTGCGCCGGCCGATCCGCGACCAGCGCCGCCTGAACGGCGTCGTGCGCGTCGCGCGCCGCGGCCAGCTGCGCCGAGCGGGCGGCGACCTCCTCGCGCGCGGCCGTGGTCTCTACCCGCGCGGCGTCGCGCTCGGCCTCGGCGACGCTGGCCGCATGGCGGGCCTCGGCGCGCAGCGTGGCCAGCTCGCCGGTGGCGGCCTCGTTGGCCGCCTGCCAGATGGTCTGCACCGCCCCGGCTGCGATGTCCTTCAACGCCTCCGGCAGGTCGGGATGGTCGATGGTCACGCGCGTGCACCCGCGCAGTTCCTGCCCGAACGCCTGCAGCACCTCGGCGGGCGTGCCCATGCTGCCCTTGCGCACCAGGCTGTAGAGCTTGTTGGCGGTGTGGGCGTGACGCCGTAGCGGAAGAACAGCAGGCCGCAGATCTCGCGGTACAGCGCGCGGGGTTCGGGGAAGCGGCCGCGCAGTTCGGCTAGGTCGGGCCTGCAGCGCGGCTTCGTGCAAGCCATTCAGCCCGCCGCCCAGTTCCAGGCCCCTGAGCACACGTATGTATCGCATTGTTCACAAAATAGCCGCCGCGGGCAACGTCTGCCATATACTTCAACCCCTCCAAACAGGCTACCTTCCAAGCGGATTCCGTCAGGTATCATTTATGCAAACTAACCGGGCGGGAGCAGCGGCTATGGAAGAGAACGGGTTTTCGAGTCAAGTACCCTTTGGCACTGATAGCTTTGCTGACAACCCGGAGCCTCGCTGTCCGTGCTTGTTGCTTCTCGACACGTCGTACTCGATGAACGGCAAACCTATTAGCGAGTTGAATGCTGGTCTCGTGGGCTTCAAGGATGAATTGGCCACAGACTCCCTTGCAATGAAGCGTGTTGAAGTCGCCGTAATCTCGTTCGGCCCTGCCAAAGTGGAGAGTACCTTTCATACTGCTCCGAGCTTCTATCCGCCAACGCTCCAAGCCTCTGGAGACACGCCGATGGGGGCTGCCATAAAGCAAGGGTTGGAGTTGCTTCGGCAGAGGAAGGAGGAGTACCGCGCTAACGGCATTTCCTTCTACCGACCGTGGGTATTCCTCATTACCGATGGTGCCCCCACGGATGACTGGCAAGCAGCAGCGACTCTCATACGAGAAGGCGAGGCCTCCAAATCCTTTGCTTTCTTTGCTGTAGGTGTGGAGGGGGCGAACATGGACACGCTCAAGCAAATTTCCGTGCGGGACCCAATAAAGCTCCAGGGCCTGAAGTTCAGAGAGTTGTTCCAATGGCTTTCTAACTCTATGAAGTCTGTCTCACAGTCAACGCCTGGCACAGCAGTTCCACTTGCACCTCCTTCCGGCTGGGCGGAGGTGTGATGTGGAAAGTTGTTAGCGCATCGGCTGTCGGCACTTCTCATACCTCGAACGGAGCGGCATGTCAGGACACCTGCTTCGTCGACGTCATGGAAGGCAATGACTGCCAGAAGTATCTGGTCTGCTTAGTCTCAGACGGTGCCGGCAGTGCAGTGTTCGCCGAAGAAGGGTCTGACCTAGCATGCTCTACCGCAATGGAGAGTATTGAGGTCTCCGTGCGCGACGACGCAACCTGCTTGGGCTTAGAAGCTACGGTTTCCAAGTGGGTCACCGATGTACAGGCCGCCATCTCCGCAGTGGCCGTGTCCCGTGGGGCAACTCCCCGCGACTTCGCATGCACCCTGCTGGGAGCTGTCATTGGCGAAGACATTGCAACATTCTTCCAGATAGGTGACGGCGCAATAGTTGTATCAAACGGTGAGGTACAAGGAGTAGTGTTCTGGCCAGAGGCCGGTCCCTACGCCAACATGACTCACTTTGTCACTGACGCTGATGCCTGCTCAAGCCTGCAAAGCATCTCTGTGACCGGCCAAATGAAGGAGTTGGCTCTCTTCAGCGATGGACTCCAACGTCTCGCCTTGTCGTTTGAGACAAAGTTGCCGCATCATCCATTCTTCGAGCCAATGTTTCGCGTCCTTCGGACCCGAACGCCGGATGAGTGCGATGGCCTCAGTTCGCAATTAATACAGTTCCTCTGTAGCCCTCAAGTCAACGAGCGAACCGACGATGACAAAACCCTGGTCCTCGCGACTCGACAAACTGAGTAATGGAGCTATTTGATAGCAACGGCCGCCGCATTGCACTGGGGCGCGTCTTAGGAAGAGGCGGTGAGGGAACGGTCCATGAGGTTCCCTCCATCAGCCAGCACTTGGTTGCGAAGGTCTACCACGAGCCGATTGCTCCGGAGAAGCAGGCGAAGCTAAGAGCGATGGTTGGACGCGTCGACGAGCGCCTAAAGGAAATCGCCACTTGGCCACTAGCTACGCTTCATCCGTCAGCAAGTGGTCCAGTTCGTGGCTTTCTCATGCCCAAGGCAGCCCAAGCTGACCCCGTTCACCATCTATATGGCCCCGCGCATCGAAAGCAGCGCTTTCCAAATGCAGATTGGTCATTCCTAGTTAATACGGCCCGCAATATTGCCTCCGCCTTCAAGACGGTTCATACCTACCAATGCGTGATTGGAGACGTCAACCCGAATCTCGTCTTTGTTAGCAAGAATAGCATCGTTCGCCTTATAGACTGCGACTCCTTCCAGGTTCCGAACGGCAACTCCACATTTTTCTGTGAAGTCGGCGTCCCTCATTTTACACCACCTGAATTGCAGGGGTTATCCAGCTTTCGCGGTATCCATAGGACGGAAAATCACGATAATTTCGGACTAGCATTACTAGTTTTCCATCTTCTCTTGATGGGCCGACATCCATTCTCTGGTCGATACAGTGGCCGTGGGGACATGTCACTCGAGAAGGCGATTGCTGAGTTTCGCTTTGCGTTTGGGTTGTCAGCTAGCAGTAAAGGCATGTCAGCCCCCCCGAACGCAGTCATTCCAGCAATCCTTCCGCCAGCGATGGCGGCAATGTTCGAACTGGCGTTCACAGAGAAGGGCGCAGGCCCAAATGGCCGGCCGACTGCTGCTAACTGGGTTAGCGCCCTCGACAGCCTCAAGGCACAGTTGCGCACGTGCCGCCAGGAAGCAGCTCACAAGTACTTCGGTGCATTAGCTAACTGTCCTTGGTGTGCTGCGGAACGTCAAAGCGGTATTAGTTTTTTCATTGGGATTGGCGTTGCATCGACAATGTCGACATCCAGTGGAGCCGGTGCCTTCAACATCGTAACCGTGTGGGCCAACATACGTGCAGTTCAGTCGCCGGGCTCTGTCTCACCTCCCGTCATGCCCTCGAGTCATGCCATCAAGGCGAATCCGCTACCCTCCGGCTTACGCGCTGCCAGGACTTGGCGGAGAGTGCGTCGCTGGGGCGCAGTCCTTCTGCTACTGGTATGTATAGTCACTGCACCAAAGTACTTCTTCGGAGCACTCTTGGTCGCCGCACTTTTATACTTCCTCGGCAACTCAGATTCGCAGGAAATGCAAGGCCTTAAAGCAGCCTGGGATACCGCAAAACAGGTCCATGCGACCGCCCAGGAGCAATGGAAGGCCGTTTCCACGGACCAAGAGTTCCAAGCAAAGCTAAACGAGCTCCATAACGCTCGTAAAGAATATGATGCTCTCGCAAGCAGGATGGCAGCCGACAAACAGAAGCTGCAATCAAATGTCAGGGACTTGCAGCTGAGAAAGTACTTGGACACGTTCTTCATTGCCGACCATGACATTCCGGGCATCGGGCCGACGCGTAAAGCAATACTGACCTCGTTTGGTGTTGAGTCTGCAGCAGATATATCTTGGAACAGGGTTAAAGCCATTAGAGGCTTTGGGGACCGCCTGACTCGCGATTTACTCAATTGGCGACGCAGTCTGGAAGCCAAATTTGTCTTCAACCCCAATCAAGGTTTGGACCCTGCCGACATAGCAACCCTTCACAAACGGTACACTCTATTGAAGAGCCAGCTCGAGACGCAGATGCAAGCCGGCCCGAGTCAGCTAGCCCAAATCCGCAATCACATCCAGCAGAGACGCGCAATGCTGCATGACATCGTTGTTGCCGCAGCCCTTCAAGTGGCCCAGGCAGAAGCAGATTTCAAAGCCGCAGCCTGAGGGAGTGACTGAATCACTCCTGGACGCTGATAGTCTGCCCTGCTTCCTTGTTCGTCAGCCTACCGATGCACTTCTCAAGCGGCTGGCCACGAAGCCAACCAGCCACTCTGGCCCTGTCGTCGTTTGTGACGGGATTCCATTTGCTGTAATCGGACAGCCTGACATAGCTACCCGCGGGTCCGATTTCCCCAACCCAAAAAAGATTGCAGCGCGGAGAGCTCTGGGGAATCCGCTTGGCACGCGAAGTCTGCGGTGCGCCCGCGCTCGATGGACCCGTAGGGGTGGCCTCCTTTTGTACTAGCGGAGCGGTTCCCGGTTGTACTCGTGGCAACACATTGGCAGTTGTATCGGCTGCGCCTTGCTGTTGGCTTCCGGCTCGCATATCCGCGTCCTCTGCAAGCCATTCTTTACGGCAAAGACTGGAATTTCCGTACCTCGCGCATATTCTTTGATTTTCCCGATGCTCTGCTGCACGAACGGCTTGCGCCTCCTCAACAGTGAGGTCTTGATGCCTGCAGAGCGCCGGGTACTTTCCTGCGATACATGTTTGAAAGTTTGCGCGATGCTCAGCTTCGGCAACCGCTTTGCGTTCCTCTGCTGAGAGCAATTCTCGGCGGCATAACGATGGATAACGACCTTTCATGCACACTTGCAGATTCGCACGATGCTCCGCGTCGGCTACGTTCTTGCTTTGTTCGGGTGTCAATAGGTCATGCCTACATAAGCTCGGAAATTTTCCCTGCTGGCACCTATGAAAGTTAGCCGCCAATTCGGCTTGATGCACATCAATTCGTTGCTCTGATGTAAGAAGGTCATGATTACACAATGAGGGATACTTCCCGGTCAGGCATATCTGAAGATTGCGGTCGGCCGTGACTTGCAT
Organism: Cupriavidus oxalaticus; assembly: GCF_004768545.1. Taxonomy (NCBI): domain Bacteria; kingdom Pseudomonadati; phylum Pseudomonadota; class Betaproteobacteria; order Burkholderiales; family Burkholderiaceae; genus Cupriavidus; species Cupriavidus oxalaticus. The sequence goes on from NZ_CP038639.1 coordinate 8,735, forward strand.
CTGAGCGTTGGCCTGGAAGGGCAACGCAAGGAACAACCCAAGTAGCATTGCCAATAAATCTTTCATCGTGGCTCATTTCGCTCTTGACCTGCATCCACAGCATTGTCGACCGCCTGTTCATTTTCCGCCACACGCGTCACTATATAGCTCTTTCCGCTGTACCGGGCGACGTATCTGCTATGAGTCGGCAGTGTATCGCCAGTGGCATCCTTCTTCATACCGGATTCCTTTAGCTCGACAGTGTAATAAGTACTCTTTGCATCTTTCATAAATTGAAGTGAGACTTCATACTTCTCGCAGGCAAGCTTATTCTCCTGGCAGGCAGCGCTTCCACTGCTGTCTCTATTTGTGTCGAAGCGGCCGAGGCTTTTCAAGCCCTTTGCCTCGATGCTATAAATCTCCACTGAACTCCCGCTGTAGCCCTGTGCCATCCAAGAATAAGGAAATACTAAGCCTGGTCTATTCTTGCCTACCTCGACCAAGGCGACGCTTGACACGTCATATTTACCCCAAGCACCCATTAGGCCCAGGTCTTGCATTGGCGATATGGTTTTCTCGACACCGTCGGTTGACTTAGATGTTATGACGGCCGACATGACAACAGCACATGCATGGCAGTCGTACTTGTCCGACTGAATCGGCACGGACTTGAAGAGATAGAGGACACGCTGATCACCCGGTAGCGGCTGCCGTAGCGCAACCTCGGTTCGAAATGCCCCAGACTTCATCGTGGGCAGCGTCTCTCCGGCAGGCAACTTGAATGAACTCGAATTACGAGTTCCCACACCAGTGTTGGAATCAAAATGCTGGAACGCAGACAGTGCCGAGAACGTCGCAGGATACTCCTGCCTCTCCCCCATTTTCGATTCAGCTTCCGCCGTTGGGGCTGACGACTGAGGGTTAACAACAGCCTTAGGGCCAGTGGTCTGCTTTTGCGAGGAAAAAATTGCCGACAGTAGAATAAGTCCTACAACCGCAGTAGCTACGACCGCTCCTGAATATAGCGCTCCGTGCGCGGAAGGCCTTGCGTTTTTGGCTTGGCCCCCCTGGTTTCCAGTTATCCCCGTCACCGGTGGATTGGTCGCGGTGTTAGTCGCGATTGAAGAGTTCGACGCGCTGCCGGGAAGGGTCGCCACGATAGCTCGAACGATGGACTCCGGACATAGAATCGATAGCAATGTGTCTTGAACCGCTTGCCGACCTAGTCCCTGCCCGAGGAGCTCTATTGCATGGCCCATCATGCTTCCGACAAACAATCGATGTGGGTCAATCTGCTCCGAAACACGTGGGTGCACGCGCCTGTTCGCAACGCCGTGACGATGCGCATCATAGTCGCCACGTGCTGCGTCATCCATCAAGACCCAGTATGCCCTCGCCAGCGAGGTGAACTCCTGACCCCTCGCATCTCCCTGGCCATGACGCGGATGCGACCTTGCCGCGGCAAGGCAATATGCGGTCTTGATTTCTAAGTCACTCGCATCCTCTTTCACTCCAAGGAGAGCGTAATAATCGTCCATTTTCGGGAGCCTTTTAGGAGCAATGGAAGCGCAAATGGCGAAAACTGTTTTGCGACGACGGATCATCGTCCCAGTGACGAGTCAAATCAGAGGAGCATTCAATAGCTTTTAACAATCATAAAACTCCAATGCATAGCCCAATTGCACATCGAACCTGACATGACGTAGCAAAGCCGCCTCATGCATCCATTTCAGCCATTTATGCTTGCTTCGGCGACTATTCACCATCGCCCACAGCCCAACTTTCGAGGGTGAGACTTATAAACGCTTTTTCTCCTTTTTTTGAACGACCGCCTCGTGGAAACCATGCAGGCGGATGAAGCGAGCTACTAGATGTGACACGCGTGGAGCTGAGCAGCCGAAGTTGCTGGTCTGGCGCTATTATGGCGCTTGGGCGTCGCTCCGTGCTGAGTGGCATCTCGGTGCTGTGATGTGGGGAGCGGAGGCCTACCCATGGAAGCGCGCAAGAGAGATTTTTTGAAGATGACCGAACAAGTAAAACTAACTAAAGCACTGGTATCCCTCGTCAACTCTCGTCAAAATTATCTTGGCTGTTCTGCGCGCACGCAAGGGCGGTGCAGTAACTAAGCAAGTGCTTCGAGAAGAGGTAAAGAGCGCCACGACCCGCGATTTTGGCAGCACGGCTATCGAGCGAGCGATTTCGCCGCTTATGACGGACAAGAAACTACTCGAGAACCCGAGAGAGCAGCGGGTTGGGATGAACTCGAACCTCTCCGGTGTTTATGGGCGCGGGCCTTATAGCGGTGGTAACCCTGCAATTTGGCCCCCTTGACGTCAGGAGAAGAAATTGTCGTCGTTCCTTACGATGAAGGGCTTGGTGCACCGCGCATGAATCCGGTCACGGTACATCTGCAATTGCGCCGCATCGCCTGTCGCCGCGACCAGCGCAGCCTGCGCTTCTGCAAAGTGCCCTTGCTCCCGCAGCACATCAGCCCGCTCCAGATGCGAGCCGTTCGCAGCGGCAATCTGCTCGAGGCGGATCAGGTTTTCCTTCTCGAAACTCTTGCGAAACGCCATCGAGACAATGTCCATACCGGGGCCGACGATCGGCTTGTCCCGTCGGTACGGCGTGTTCAGATGCGCAGATCTCGCCGGAGGATGCGCTCGCGCTCGACATCGCCGTCGCGCAGTGATTCCAATGCGGCAATAAACGTGTCGGGGTCGACATCAGGTATGTCGGGCGGATACGGCCAGGATCGCCTCGACGGCTTGATTAGCTCACGCTTGGGCCAAAACCAGCGACGCTGGGGCCTGGGCGCAACTTCCGAAACCTCATCTTGCACTTCGGGCATATCCGATATCCAAATGATCCGAAGGCAACTGCAGCGGAAGTAATGGAGGTCCGGCCGGGATTCGCATAAATTCCGCCACATCTCTGGCAACCCTTTGATTTATCGAGAGAATGCACCCTTCCCTGCGCCCCGGATAACCTCGTGACTCCGCCCCCGGCCAGAGAGAGCTCAAATTTCTATGTGCGCCATGCAGCACGCATCAGCAAAGATGAGGTTGAAGTCGGGAGCGCTTGGCCTGTCGATCTGTCATCAAAGGCGGGCAAATTCCACATCCTGGCACGCACGCTGTCGAGGGGCTCCAATACCGGACCCAAGGGAGGTAGCGGATTTGGAAAACAGGGGGTGGACCTTGGCAGCTTCAACTGACGACAGAACAATCCGCAATGATGACGAGATCCGGTACATGGGGCACATCAATCTGGATGTCGTGCGGCACTAAGGATGCCCTCGATCCACGATACCGCCTATCCGGCGCTGCCGGCTGAGCTTACCGCCGCCGAACTGGAAGCTGCGTTCACACCGACACCGACCGAGATCCGCTTCGCGCGCAGCCAGTCCCGTCGCACCTCAACGACGGTCCTGATTCTCGTGCAGCTCAAACTGCTGCAGCGCCTTGGCTACTTCCCCATGCTGGCTGAGGTGCCTCCTGTCGTGATTGATCACGTGCGCGCAGCACTGCGGGCCTCTGCCCTACCTCGCGCAACAGTCAAGCGCTACGATGCCTCTGGCACCCGGTCCCGCCATCAGAAGTTGCTACGCGGGTATCTCCACATTCGACCGGTCGAAGCCAACACGCTGAAATGGCTGGAGGCGCTCGCAACCGAGGCGGCGCACACCAAGGTCGAATTGCCCGACATTATCAACGTGCTGATCGAAGAGCTGATCCGGCTACGGTGCGAACTGCCGCCATTAGCCAGTCTTCACCGAATGGCCACCCAGGCCCGCAGCCGGTGCAACGAAGCCATCTATCGTGCCATCGCTGACGCGCTCGACGACTCGCAGATCGCTCGGATTGAGGCGTTGTTTAACGGTCAGGGCGAGCAATCCGGTTGGAACCAGCTCAAGCGCGAGCCCAAGCGCCCCGCCGCACGCGAAATCGCAAGCTTCCTCAAACACATCCAGACCCTGCGAAGCCTGGCCGACGGTCTCCCACAGGCACCAGCATTGCTTTCCGTGTCCAAACGCACGCAACTGGTGACGGAGGCCCGGGCGCTTGACATTGCTGAGCTCAAGTCGCTCAAGCGACCCAAACGATTAACTTTAGCAGTGCTCTTCATTCACGCGCAGTTGCAGAAGGCGCTCGACGATGTGGCCGAAATCTTCATCAAGGTCATGCGCAAGCTCGGGGGCCTCGCCAGGACCCGACTGCAACAATATCAACTTGCGCATGCGGACTCCTTGGAAGACCTGGTCAGCCAGTTCCGTGATGTGCTGCAAGTTCTGGAGGATGACGGCATTGCCGATATCTTCCGGCTGGATAAGGTGCGTGAGGTCCTCAGTAACGATGCAGCAGGTGCGCTTGCCCGCTGCAATGAGCATATCGCGTACGCTGGCAACTTCGATCTCCCATTCATGCTCGCGCCTTACCGCCAGCAGCGCTCCCTGCTCTTTCAGTGCCTTGAGGTCTTGCCGCTCAAATCCAGTTCGCAGGACAAGACAGTCTTGGTGGCATTGGCCTGGATACAGGGCTTTCGGACCTCGCACCGCGAACATTTGCACCTTACGGACGACGATCTACTGAACCTTCCGCTCGACTGGCTCCCGGCCAAGTGGGAGAAGGCCATCTTTCCGGATGGCCGGAGTAGTCGTCTGCTCCATCGTAGGTACTTTGAGTTGTGCGTGTTCGATCAGGTCATGCGTGAGCTGAGCTCAGGCGATCTTTACGTGGAGGGCAGTGACCGCTTTGACGACTTCCGCCTCCATCAGGTATCCGAGGAGGTGTTCGAACGGGAGTTACCGCATTACTGTGAAATCGTTGGCCTGCCAACGGATGGCGAGAACTTCGTCAGAACACTATCGGACAGACTGAGCACGGCACTCGACGAGGTGGATGCCAACTTCCCCGAGAACGACGGCATCGAATTCGGAGAACAGGGGCTGATTATCCACCGGCCCGGCAAGGCACCTGACCCGCCCAACATGATGCTGATCGACCAGGCTATCACCGCATCGATGCCGCAGATCAGCATCCTTGACGTGCTGACCGAAACGGAGCAATGGCTCAATCTGCATCGGCTGTTCGGTCCATTGTCGGGCTTCGATGCCAAGATCGATGACCCTCGCAAGCGAGTTATCTGCACGCTGTTCTGCTACGGCTGCAATCTGGGACCGAGCCAAACGGCTCGATCCGTCAAGGGATTGAGCCGCAAGCAAATTGCCTGGTTGAACCTGCATCACGTCACGGAAGAGCGGCTCGACAAGGCCATTGTGAAGGTCATCAACGCATACAATCAATTCGCGCTACCGAAATACTGGGGCAGCGGCAAACGCGCGTCCGCGGATGGCACGAAGTGGACTCTGTATGAGCAGAATCTGCTGTCGGAGTACCACATACGTTATGGCGGGTACGGCGGAATTGGCTACTACCATGTCTCCGACATGTACATCGCGCTCTTCAGCAACTTCATTCCGTGCGGCGTGCATGAGGCGGTGTACATCCTGGACGGCCTCATCAGAAATGGCTCTGAGATTCAGCCGGATACCATTCACGGTGACACCCAAGCGCAGAGTGGCCCGGTGTTTGGCCTGTCCTACCTGCTGGGCATCAATCTGATGCCGCGCATGCGCAATATCAAGGATCTGGTGCTATACAAGGCGGATCGACGCCGACGATACGACCATATCGAGCGCCTGTGCCGCCGGTCCATCGACTGGGATCTGATCCAACGACACTATCCTGACATGATGCGGGTGGCCGTCTCGATCAAGGCAGGTAAGATGACGCCGTCGACCATCCTCCGCCGGCTGGGTTCGGAGAGCACGAAGAATAAGCTTTACTTCGCGTTCCGGGAACTGGGCCGCGTTATCCGCACGCTGTTCCTGCTGAAGTATCTGAGCGACCCGGAGCTCCGGCGCACTATTCATGCCGCGACCAACAAGAGCGAGCAGTTCAATGACTTCGCGCAGTGGCTGATGTTTGGCGGCGACGGCGTCATTGCCGAAAATCTGCGGCACGAACAGCGCAAGGTGATCAAGTACAACCAGCTGGTCGCCAACATGGTCATCCTCCACAACGTTCAGTGGATGTCGCGCAAGCTCAAGGATTTGCAGGAGCGCGGGCATCCGGTGAATGCCGACGTCCTCAAGGCGTTGTCGCCTTACCGGCGCGAGCACATCAACCGGTTCGGCGATTACCTGCTCGACCTGCAGCGGCGCGTGCCGCCACTCGACCCATCGATCGATTTCGTATTCAAATCAGCGGCTTAGCGAAGATGTGGCGGATTTTTTTCGAATCCCGGCCACCCCTCTAATGCGAGCTGCGAAAGAGAAGCAAGCCGGACGAATAGCCATCAGACCATACCGTCATGCCCCCCATGTGAAACGTGGTCGCATAAGTGCGGCTGTACTCCTTCCCGCAGTGGGGGCACGCGATATAGACAGTCGAGAGACGGGTCATGACTCTGGGAGGGGGTGACCGGCCTCAAATTGTCTCATACGCGGGTTGTCTAATTCCTCCGTTTGCACACATATATTTCTCACGTAGCTCGCTCCACAGGGACGGACACTACGCAAGCAACGGCTCTTGTACGATTCCGTACAGTAAAGGCAGGGGTGAGCACAATATAGTCTGTCGACGCCTAGCGACACGCGTCAGATCGCGCCATTTAACTGCCCCCAATGGAACAGCCCCTGCTCCTTCCAGATGACACTGCATCGGCACGATCGTTACTCGATCAATTGGTCGCAGATTCCCTCCTGTATCGCTGTGGAGAGGAATATAAAAAATTGCTCACTTTCGTTATTCGACTGCGAAATTTTGCGCCTTTCAATGCTATGCTATTGCAGGTTCAAAAGCCTGGCCTGATGTACGCCGCATCTGCCTTTGACTGGCACACCCGATTTCAGAGACGCCCCAAACCTGACGCGCGTCCGTTGCTGATTCTTTGGCCATTCGCACCGGTCGCGCTTGTATATGATGTACAGGATACCACTGGTAATCCCTTGCCCGATGGAGTAAATGTTTTTTCCGCAACAGGTGTAATGACCTCATCTCGAATTGCTGAATTCGCTCATTTACTAAATAAACGGAGTATTCTTGTTCACTGGTTCGACGGTGGCGACGGGAACGCTGGTTACATTACATCAATAAAGTCACCTATCGCCCCCGACTTTGTCGGTCAATATAGATTAGGGCTCAACAGAAACCACACTCATGCAGTAACCTTTGCCACAATTGCGCACGAGATGGCCCATTTGTGTCTCGGGCATCTTGGCAAAGACAATAAATTAAAGATACCAGCTAGGCGCCTCCTTACGCTCAAAGAGCGGGAGCTTGAGGCCGAATCCGTTGCGTACATCGTTTGCAACCGCAATGGTGTCACGCCTAATTCGGAACGATATCTTTCAGCTTATCTTAAGAATGAAAGCGATGCTCAGAATATGGACACCTATCAGATCATGCGCGCTGCAGGGCAAGTAGAAGCACTCCTCGCCCTAACGGCATCAACCAGCTTCGACCATCTTTGAGCTTAAAAATTGACCCATTGCACGTCCACGTGATGTTTGGGCTGCGCTTTGGGGTCATCGTACTTTCCGTGCATTTTCTGGCGGTATGCACAGAAAATGGCTTATCTATCAAGAGCTTACGAATACTCCGGCGGCGTGTGATTTATTGCGCCGAAAAGCCTTGCTAGAGGCGGGTCTGCGGTCTGCTACCGCCCTTTTTTTCACGGAAAGTACGATGACCCCGAGTACTGGAAAGCGACAAACGCGCGTCCGCGGATTGGGAAATCGCCTGCGACGAAGGCTCAGGGGGTAAATGACAGAATGACATACGCCTCGATTAAGATTTTCCGTGTGGTTGATCATCAAAAACTCCATTACCCTCAGCTTTAGGGAGTAGACCGACATAGTTTGCCCGTGCCCGGATATGAGGACCTTGGTGATATTGCTCACTAGCATGTGCAATCCAACCTACCATCCGACCCAATCCCACAATTGCCAACTCGTTGCCGTGCATCTCGAACTTCCTACCCAAGAAGGCCGCCAGGAGAACAAAGGCTGGTGGTTGGTCTGTCAAGTCGCGGACCAGATCAATCACTGCCGTAAGTCGCCGGAAGTCCGCGTCATGTGCGAAGACATCCATCATGTGCTTCATCAAGTGAGCTGCGCGAGGGTCCTCGACACCATGAACGTTTCGATCGAATCCTGCGATGGCCTCGCCCTCTCGAAAGCGCGCGAGTACCGGCTCGCAGGGGTCCTTCGCCCCGGCAATCTCGCTGAGAAGTCGCACGGCCTGCTCTACGCGCCCAGCACTAATCCGTCGCCCCCTCGACGCTAACAGCCCGCACACCGCTGCTGCGTAAGGTGTAATTCCGGTGTTTGCCGTCGTGCGCACCGCGTACGTCATAGGGGTAAATTCGTGGTCCACGGAAAGCACGAGCATTCGTCGCACCATATCTTCGTACTTTGGTGCAATGCGCAGCCCTTTGGTCAGGTGCTGATGTAGTGGCCCGGCGACAGGTTCGCTTTGGGTGAGCACTGCGGCGTATGACCGTAGCGTGTCCGCGCCAGTGCGAGCGTAACCCGTTTTGCTTAGGTCGTACGCATGCGGATGCATCTGCTCAAGGATCGGGAACAACGCAAGTGCCTGAGCCATGGGTCCTAAGTGCTGTAAATCGGCGATCACTCTCCGCGCGACCTCAGGAAAGGGGAGTGCTTTTCTGTCAAAAGCGCCGGGTGTCTCCCACATCCATTCGGCAACCTCCTCAAGGGTTGCATGATCTGCCAAATCGGTTGCCGGACGACCTCGATAGTAGAGACCTTTCTCCGTTAGCAGCGTGATTGAGGTGCTAATTGCCGGCCAATGGGGCGTTGAGGACTGTGCGGCGGTGCCGCGCTCCGCGAGAAGCCGCTCAATGTCGGCAGCCCAATATCGTCGGCTGCGAGAACCGTCCACCTTCGACGACCGAATTCCCTTCCTACCGACGTAGGCATAAAGCGTCGCCACGTTGATGTTGAGCAGCGACGCTGCCTCCTCCGCACTGAGGTATAGGGCGTCGTTAGTTACGGCATGTTCCGCTTTCATATTGACTCGACTCGTACAGATTTACATAGCTCAGCCTCGAGTATACAGTCAACACCATCGCCATGTTAGTACATATATGGATCCATATATCTATATAGCCGACGTTGGGCCGTCGGCGCCAAAGTGGTCGATAGGAGGCCTCACTCCCGCGCAGCGCATACGGGAGCAGCCACATGTACATCACACTGCATCCGGACGCTGCGATGCAAAAAACTACAGAGGAGACGAGTTATGAAGAAGGGACTTGCCATCGCGGCAGGATGCATGGCATTCGCGAACGAAACTGCGCTAGCGCAGGACGGCGTAACGTTGTATGGCGTTATGGACACGAACATTGAGTACGTCAGCAACGTCTCGCAACTTGACTCGACTCAGAGAGGCTTCCCTGGTCCAGGAAAGAGTCGATTTGGACTGACTTCTGGCGGACTTTCTGGGTCTCGTTGGGGAATTCGCGGGACTGAGGACCTTGGCAAAGGACTCAAAGCTATCTTTGCACTAGAGAGCGGCTTTGAGGCAGACACAGGGAAGATGGCTCAGTCCGGCCGTCTGTTTGGGCGCCAAGCTTACGTTGGGCTCCATCAGAAAGGCTTGGGTCAATTGTCATTTGGACGGCAGTACAGCGCCATGTTCGACACATTCTCCAATTTCTCCCCCACCGGGTACACGAATCAATATGAGCCGATTGCGTCCATGGTCGGACTGGATCTTCGGTCAGACAACACAGTGAAATACAAGGGAGAGTTCGGTCCCGTCACCGCTATCGCAAACTGGTCCTTCGGAAATGGCGTTGCAAGCAGTGGGGAGGTGGCCGGTCAATTCCGGCGAGACAGCGGCTATGGGTTCGGCGCCTCGTATCTCGGTGGGAAAGTTGGTCTCGCTATGGCGTTTGAACAATTCAATCCGACCCTGGCTGCCGGGGCCGCACCAGCGAGATTCCAGAAGGCAGGAGCGGCGGCTACTTACAACTTCGAAAATATTAAATTGACGGGCGGGTACCGTTGGGGCTTGAACAAATCAGGGAGCGATGCCACGCTGGCGCGAGATAACCTCTATTGGGTCGGTGCAAACTATTCTCTAGCCGCGCTTAGGCTAACGCTCGCGTACTACTACGATGATCTGAAGAATCTGAACGGCGTTGACGTAAAAAACCCATGGCAGGTTTCATTTATCGCCGACTATAACCTGTCGAAGCGAACCGACGTCTACTTGTCTTTGGCCTACGTAAAGAACTCGGGCCTAAATTTCGACAATACAGCTGTCTTTTACTCAGGCGGAAATCCTCTCGGGGCAGACAAGCAAAGCATGCTAGGAGCTGCCGTCGGCATCCGACACAGATTCTAAGGGCATAGGACAGTCACCCAAGTTCGTTGATGTCCCTCAGTAGAAGCCGGTTCCACCAAGCAGACGCCGGAACCAGGAATGGCGCGCAGCCACTTCCAGGGAGTAATGGGGGACATCTCCAGCCTAACGAAAGACGACGCTACCATTTCAAGTTAATCCGAAGGACTGTGACTACACAACTCTCGGTTTTGGAAGCCGAATCGGAAAGGGATTTGCACAGTGAGCAGCAGTCAAAACGGTCTAAGCATCAAAAATTCGTCAACCAAAGGTGACGCGTTTAGTGCATGCAGCCGGACTAAATTTTCTACTTCGGCAGCACTATTAACATCGTTGGCTGTCTTTTCTCAGGAAGTCGTTTGGAACTTCTATGAGGCCCAGGTTCCACCGGCCCTACGGCATTACACCAACAGTGCCGCCCTGATCGGCTTACTTATGGGTATCGACAATCTACTCGGCCTGTTTATTCAACCATGGATGGCGCACAGGTCCGATAACACCAATAATCGCTTTGGTCGAAGAGTTCCGTATCTATTGATTGGTGTTCCGATAGCGGCCACTTTCTATATCCTTATTCCCTGGGCGGAAAGTCTACCAGCCCTCATTGCATCGATGCTCTGCTTTGCCTTAGTAGCAAACTCATTTAAATCAATCACCGAAGCATTGGTGGCAGATTTTCAGTCAGCGGAAAACCGAGGAAAAGCGAACGCGATGGCGAAATTAGCCGCAGCGCTGACGATATCAGTTGGTTCTGGTATTAGTTATTTCGTCATAGATAAGAGCACCAAGGTTGCATTCGCCATACCTGCTTTTCTACTTGTTATTGGCATGGCGATAGCATGTTGGGGCTTGGACGAACGAAAGCTCCATTCCGTAACCTCCGAAAAGGGCCGCGCACAACAAAGCCAAAGCTTTCGAAATCTAATTATGGATATTCTGCGCTCGAGCAATCGGAGCAGAGCCTCTATGCTTCTTGCCGTCTTTGCGACAGCGGGGGCTTGGTCCGCAATGCGGTCGCAGCTAAGTCCTTACGCAATTGAGATCCTTGGTTTGACGCGCGGCCAAGCTGGCTCGCTTTCAATGCCGGCTGGAATAGCATTTATCCTTGCGGTGTTTCCACTTGCAATACTATCTGATCGGTCGAGCCGCCTCAGTATATGCAAAATCGGCGGGCTTGTGTTTTCTGTCGGCTGCTTTGTGGCATTCATATCAACTAGCGTTCAAGCTACCATCATTGCATTGGTGATTGCCTCGGTGGGGTATGCCGCATTTGCAATAAATGGCGTCGTCATTATGTGGAACTTGGCCCCCAACAGTAAATGTACTGGAGCATACACGGGACTTTACACAATGGCCTTCGCTTGTGGTGCGACCATTGTTCCGGCACTGATCGGGCTACTGGTCGACGCGACCGGCTGGCGTTATTTGATGCTATATGCGGGCATTGCTGGATTAGTTGCTTTTTTGCTCTTTTCGCGCATCCGAAATGAATGCTCAATTAATAGACCATAAGCTCCATTTACCATGATCTTCAAGTGTGATCACTATATAAAGGCTTGTGCGCGCTATTGTTGAATGATGGCTATGATAAAGAGGCCGCATGGGTATTAATCGTCGAAATGATTCCCGTCTTACGAGAAATCGCATTCTCGAATTCTCACTGCGCCAGCTCAATGAACTCGGGGCGCCCAGCGTAACCACGACTTCAATAGCGGAAGGAATGGGAATCAGCCCTGGGCTACTGTATTATCACTTTCGCAATAAGTACGACATTATAAACTCACTGTTTGAAAGCTTCGAGCAAGAGATGGATCGCCTTTTGACGTGTCCGCAAGGCCATGCCGTCACATTAAAATGGAGCTGGAGCCACATACAGTATTTGTCAGAGTTTATGTGGAGTTATCGATTCTTATATTTGGACATCAACGACCTTTTATTACATAGCCGAACGCTGGAAGTCAAATTTAAGCGCATTGTCGAAAGGAAAAAGGACTTTGCGCTAGAAATTTGTGGGCAGCTTTTAGAATTCGGCGAAATGGAGGCCACGCCGGAGCAACTGGATGCCATGTGTACTAGCATCGTAGTTGTGATCACCTACTGGCTGTCTTTCCAGTTCCTGCAGCACGCTCGCCATTACAACGACGCAGAGCGAATTCGCGCTCACCTGCACGGGAGTAGCTACCATATCATTTCGATTCTCGCGCCTCATCTACGGGGCGGTGCGCGTGAAGCCTATAACCAATTGATCTGCGAGTACGAGGTCAGCACCCAAGGAAGGCCATTTGAAACAGGTGATGGCCATCGGCCCCTCTCGATTGCTGACGCGGCCATCGCACTGGACGATGGAGGAGACTTGGCGTCAATCCACGCGGCGATAAGGCACGGTCGAACACGTGCGGTCGAACACGTCATGGTGGATCAGAAAGACGTACAAAAGTGAACCACTGAACGCGACGACTTCGTGACGACCGTGGCTCGAAGGGAAAAGAGGGCGTGGGCTGTCGCTCAGAATATTGGTGACGAAGCCCTGCCCTCGCAGCTGCCAGCCAATTGTGAAAGGGCGACCCGATGGTCTTCGCCCCAACCACCGGCAGCCGACACTACGCGGTACGCCACGACATATCATCTCACCAGAGTGGGCGTCCTTATTTGCCGCAAAGTCATCCTGGACGCACCCATTTCACCAAAGAGGTCTAAACCGTTGCGACGGGCGTCACCGGTGATCCAGCTGCGCCTGGCAGGCGCAACGGGGGCGCCGTCAACAGAAACCGACTGCGGTTGTGTTCGCGCAACCATCGGTTTAACGGCGACAGAAGCCATTGTTCACCCAGCGGCACGCCCAGTTTAAAAAGACAGTGTTCATGCAAAGTGCTGGGGGCGCCTGGGACCGGAGGAAGGATCTCAACGGCACGATTGTCAGAGATAAGTGCAACCACCCCAGAGTCCGTGATCCACTGCAACAAACGGGCGTCCGCGCCATCGAGTCCAGCGCAACTGTTGTGCATGCGCCAAGAGTCGGGCTGTTTATTCATTTCGAGCAGAATCTCGTCGAAGCCGGTCCACAGACACAGCATGTCGCCCGATTCCACACAAACGCCGTCCTCGTCCAGGATGCGCATGAGGGCGTCGTAGCCTACACGTTGGTGTTCCCGACCAAAATGCCGAAACAGGTCCACCATAACTCCGCGACCTTGGACGCACGTAGCGGCCATCGTGTCGATTCCAAGCGGCCCTGCAGTCACACCCTCGAATTGCTCCCAGTCCTGTGCGTCAAGACGCGGCGGTGGCGTTACGACGTCCACACCGCCGCGCCATCCGTTGTAGTAAACGATTTCTGCGACACCGTCGCCGTCCGCATCGAATTCGGTACCCACATGCGCAAGGCTATCCCATTGTGTCGAATACTGGGTCGATAAAAGGACGGCGTCGTCGCAGACCACCGAGCGAATCCTGCCATCAGGCGATCGCCTAACGTGGTTATGAAAACACTGTCCGCCATGCACTGCGCCGAATAGCCGCGGCGGATGACGTCTCGGATTACCCACCGTTCCGCCCGGGAAGTCGAGAGGCAGGCTCAGGCAGAACGCGATGCCCTCCCGTGCTTCCGCTAATCCCTGTTTAACCTTGTCAGGAGTGAGAAGGTTCAGTCGCCCGATCTTGTCGCTGTCGCCGAACTCGCCCCAGTTGGATCCTTCTGGTCGGTGCACCCATCGTTTTCCCAATTTTCGCTCCTTGGTCGACAAGCCAAAGCTGCTCGCCGTCGCAAAGAATAGAGACCTCCAGGTCTATCCGTCAATGTCGACTGTTGTGGTCGACATATTTCATCAAGGCGGGAGGATGCCGTTGTAGTTCACCTTCCAGCGCACCAATGGCATCTCGTTTTGCTGCTCCCATGCGTGTGCGATCCAACCAGCGATTCTTGCCAGGCGTACCAAGTTGGCATCCGGCTCTGCGCCGATGCGACGGTTCACAAACGCAGCCAGGAACGCGAAGTCCGGTTGCTGGCCGGTCAGTTCACTGGCCAAATCAATGGCCCGCTCAAATCGCGCGAAATGGCGATCGGCGGCAAGTAGCGTGCGCAGGGAGGACAAGAGTGCTGCGGATCGCGGGTCAGGCACGGCGAAAGGGGAAAATCCAAAACCTGGTACATCCTCGCTCCCTCGCACTCGGGTCTTCACGGGCTCGGTCGGATCCGAAGCCTTCTCGATCTCTGCCATGAAGCGGGCAAACGAACTGACGCGAACCGCCGGCAGACGTTTTCCCATGACCGCTGAGAGGCCCGCTATCACACAGCGGTACGGTGTCGCGCCGGTGCTCGCAGCAGCGCGCGCGACATAGGTCGCGGGGTGAAGGGCCTGATCGGCAGAAAGCACGAGTACGCGCCGCACTGCATCCTCGAGTTTCGGCCCACACTTGGTGGTCTGGCCGATATAGCGGTGCAGAGGCCCTTTCGCCGGTGTGGCCTGGCGCAACATCCAAGCGGCGAACCAGCGCATCACGTCCGCACCCGAGCGCAAAAAGCCTTGCTTACTGAGGTCGTGCGCGCGCGGGTTGCTTGCCTCGATGGCGGGCAGCAGCATCATGGCACGGTCCAGCGCACTGTAGCTCGCACAGGCTTTGAGCAGCACATCTAGGTTCGCCGGGGTTGTGATCGGCATCAAGCCATCGAAAGGGTCGAAGTCGCCGGCATCCCACAAGAGGCGAGCGACTTCCTCCAAGGTCGCATGTTCAGCCAAATGAATCGCGCTGGTACCACGATAGAAGGAGCCTTTCTCCGTCATCAATGTGATCGCCGAGGTCCCTGTGAGCCCCGGTGCGGCTTCTCGTGACGAGGCCGGTGCTATGCCCGTTTTGATCTGTTCGATGTCCGAGCGGAGATATCGGCTGACCCGGCTGCCGCGCGTCTTGTGCGTGCGGATGTTCTTGCGGCTGACGTACGTGTATAGCGTGGACACGCTCACGTTCAACATTCCTGCTGCTTCTTGCGCTGTCACGTAGATGCCGTCGCTGGAACCCAGCGGTGCGGTCGTATCGATGGCCACGATAGATCTCCTAATATGTCGACGATTATAGTCGAGATTGACCGATAAAATCGGGCCGTCTACATTTCGGATCAAGGAGCAATTCTCAGACCGATGGAGACGACGTGAACGAATGCAGATTTATTGCCGCGAGCGGGATGCTAGGCATTGGTGTGCCGGAAGACAGCCTGCGCAAAGCCTTGGAGATCAAGCCACATTTCGTGGCTGCCGATGCGGGTACCACGGATGCGGGTCCCTTCGCACTTGGCAAAGGGGTGTGTGCCTTTCCACGCGAGGCCATCTTGCGCGACATGACCATCCTGCTGCGCAACACGGTGCCGGCGAAGATCCCTCTGTTGATTGGCTCGGTAGGCACAGGCGGCGCCGATGTGCACGTGGACTGGTTCATGGAAATCGTCCGCGAAGTAGCCACTGCCGAAGGGCTGCAGCTCAGGGTGGCGGAGATTCGCTCGGAGCAGTCAAAGGACTTCCTTCGACAAAAATTCAGGGAGGGCCGCATTCGCGCTCTCGATCCGGCACCGCACTTCGACGAAAGCACGATAGAGCGCAGCGTGCGCATCGTCGGCATGATGGGTGTCGAGCCGTTGCAAGCGGCGCTCGAGACAGGCGTCGACCTAGTGGTTGCTGGGCGCTGCAGCGATCCGGCGCTTTTTGCAGCCATGCCCATCATGATGGGACTGCCCCACGGATTGGCATGGCATGCGGGCAAGGTCGTCGAATGCGGTGCATCGGTCTGTGAGAAACCGAGCCACGGAATGATCGTTGGCTATGTGCGCCCCGACGAGGTTGTGATCCAGCCAATCGGACCGGGGCTGCGCTGCACCCCGCAGACGGTAGCGGCACACAGCCTCTACGAGAATGCCGATCCCTTCTTTTTTACTGAAGCCTCGGGCGTGTTGGATATCAGCGGTACCACATACGAGCAGATGGAAGACGACATCAGCGTCCGGATGCGAGGCAGTCGATTCCGAGCCGCCGATCAGATCACCATCAAGCTTGAGGGTGCCGAATTGGTTGGCTACCAAAGCATCTTGATTGGCGGCATTCGCGACCCGTTCATTCTCGGCGAGTTCGATGCATGGCTCGGCAGGGTGCAGCTGCGTGTACGTGAATCGGTAGAGAAGGTCTTCGGACGCTCGCTGGAGGCGTTGAATGCAAGGATTGACTACCACGCCTACGGACGCAACGGCGTGATGGGAAACCTAGAGGCCGACCGCGCTCACGTACCACACGAAGTGGGGCTTGTCGTCGAGGCGACTGCGAGCGACCAAAAGACTGCAACCGCATTGGTGCAATTGACACGGCAGCCGCTGCTCCATCAGCCCACAACCAAATGGAAGGGCTCGATTACTGGCTTTGCATGCCTGCACAACCCATCGCACATCGAGCGCGGCCCAGTCTATACATTCAACGTTAATCATGTCGTCTTGCCGGAATCCCCAGTCTCGATGTTCCGTACCACCTTCACCAACATCGAAGGAGCTGCGCATGCAACTGTCTGATCTGGCGGCCATGGTCCGCAGCAAGAATGCCGGTCCCTTTGTGCTGACGTTCGACATCCTGTTTAGCGACGAAGAGAATTACCTGCGCGTCAAGCGCTCAGGTGCTTTAAACGTTGAGATGTTTGCCAAGCTCTATCACACCGCACCATCGAAGGTGCGCTTCTTCGAATGCGACAAGGCGCTGGCCCTCAAGTTCAGCATTCCACATCCCACGACGCAGGGCGCGCTCGGCAGCGCGGATCTGCACGGAGGCCAGCAGTTCATTCCGTTGCTCGCTATTCAGATTCCTTGAAGAAATGCGGCTATGTACCGCTTCGATGGAGACAACTCATGCGCATTTTTTTCCAAGCGGCTCGGGCCATCGGCCTGACTGTCTGCCTGGCGGCCGGAACTTCCGCCGCGATCTCTCAGACGCGGAATGACGACGCCGCCAATTGGCCCCGTCGCGTCGTCAAGCTGGTTGTTCCGACTGCGCCAGGCCAAGCCTCGGACGTGCTCGCGCGTCTGCTGGCGGACTATCTGTCGAAGGCTTTCGGTCAGCCCTTCATTGTGGACAACCGCAACGGGGGCGGTGGTTTCATCGGCCTTTCTATCGCGGCCAAGTCGCCGCCGGACGGTTATACGCTCGTTATCGCCTCCAGCGGACCGCTTACCGTGTCACCGGCGGTGCTTTCCAAGGTGCCGATGGACACAGTTAAGGATCTCGAGCCCATCGCCAATATTGCTCTGACTCCTCAAGTCATTCTGGTGGCGAGCAAGGGGCCATACAAATCGCTATCGGACCTGATCGGCGCTGCAAAGAAAAAGGATCTCGCCTTCGCGATTCCGCCGCTCGGATCGACGAGTCATTTGGCCTATGCGGCATTCGCCAGATCGACCAACACGAATTTCACCCTCGTGCCATTCAAGGGGAATGTCGATAGCGCTACGCAAGTCATTGGCGGCGATGTGGCAGCCATGTACGACACCGTGCCTGGCGCATTGAACTTGCTCAAGGCAGGGAAGTTGCGTCCACTGGCTGTCGCAGCCTCGCAGCGCTCCCCGTTCCTTCCAGACACGCCTACGCTGGGTGAACTGGGCATTCAGAACTCCGAGGCGGTGGGCTGGATTGGCCTGGCTGCCCCGGTGAAGACACCACCTGAAATCCTGGAGAAGCTTGCTTCGCAGGTGCAGCGCTTTCTGGCGGATCCTGCGGTCCGCGCGAGCATGAAGGCCCAAGGGTTCGCGCCCGTGGACAGCGCCACACGCGAATCGTTTAAGACCACCATTCGTTCCGACCTTGCGCACTGGTCAAAGGTGGCGAAGGAGGCGAACATCCATGTCGACTGACTACATGAATCGAGAAAGGGACGCTGCTGTCGGTCGATGGATGATATCGCGCCGCAGTATTATTACCCAAAGCGCGCTGCTGGGGCTTAGCTTGATGCTTCCGGCTTACAGCAAGGCTGCGGGTGAGCCCTTTGCATCGAAGCCTTTTCAGGTCATCGTGCCGTATCCACCCGGCGGTTCAAACGATAGCTTAGCACGCCTGATCGCTCTTCAATTGGCGCGCAAGTTTCAGCAACCTGTACTCGTTGACAACAGGCCCGGCGCCGGAGGAGGTATTGGAATCAGGGTACTCGCCAAATCTGTGGCCGACGGCCATACGCTTGGTCTAGTTTCGTCATCGTTCGCCACGTCGGCTGCTGTAAGCGCCAAGCTGCCATTCGATCCGATCAAAGATTTCGAGCCCGTCGCAAGGATTACATCGAGTGCACTACTGGTTCTCGTGTCACCGCATCTGGGCGTGCGAGATCTGCAGGGTTTCATCGCCCTCGCACGGCAGCGGCCAGGAATGCTCAGCTACGGGTCGTCTGGTGTTGGTAGTCTCAATCACTTCGCAGCGGAGTTGGTCATGGACGCTGCAGGTGTTCGGCTCGTGCACGTACCGTACCGCGGCATGGCTCCGGCAATGGCGGACCTGGCCGGTGGCCACCTGGACTTGGTGATAACCAGTGAGTCCTCCGCGCGCGCTTTTCTCAACAAGCGCAACGTTGTTGCGATTGCAACGACGTCGGCACAGCGCCTTCCCCACCTGAGCACTGTGCCCACTTGTCGAGAATCCGGTCTTTCAGAAATTGTGATCGACGCGTGGGCGGGCTTTCTTGCGCCAGCCGGGACGCCGGCGGACAAGCTGGCGCTCTTGAACGGTGCGATCAACGAAGCCATGACCAGCCCGGAACTATCCAAGGCTTTAAAGCTTGAGGGGGCGTCAGCCTTTGAGCCGCTGACTGCAACTGAATTTAAGTCATTGGTACAAAGTGACATAGCGCGCTGGCGCAAAATCGCAAGGGCAAAAAGAATTGAGGCTGACTGATGCTCCGCCTCCAGCGGCGCCAGCGCGGTTGTCCGGTATAGCCTTTATGCGGGCCTATGCGCGTAGTGAAGATAGCGATGATGGGAGGAACGAAAATGTGAGTTGTGAACCTGCGGTGCCTCCCCATCTCGGTTCTGTACCCGCGGATGACCGCTTTCCATCTAAAGCAAATGGACGATTCATATTGGCCGAACAACAATGTCTCTGTGCACACTGTGCCTGTCTCAACTTGATCGCCCCGGCTATTTTCCGCCGCATTCTAAGTTGGTGAAGTCCGAGACGCTGCGTACTAAAAGCGGCGCAAATGCCTTCGCGTATTACTGCAAGCAATGCGGAGAGACGCTGCTGCTAACAGCGGCCGACTGCGAGGCGCCAGACCGCTGGACTCGCCTGGCTGCGGCCGACTGAATTATGTCCGCCGCGTTGCTCGCGAGGTCCAAGAGCGCCTGAGGCCCCGCGAGCCAGCAGCCGCTCGCTTCCGGAACGCCCGCTACACACGCGTCAAACTGTTGATGCATGATGGCTTTGGCGTGTTGTGCGCCGCGCGCCGCCTTAACCAGGGGCGCTTTGCCTAGCCTGCCGGTACCACCGGCGCACAACCGACGCAGGCGCAGTTCGACGCCCCGGTGCTCGGCCTGCCCTGGCAGGGGTGATCGTGCTTTCGCTGCATGTATGGAGCCGACGCCTTTTGCAAGCTTCTTGTTCGTGATGTTGAAACGGTCTGCATGCATGTATCCGGCTTGCCCGGTGGGCGCTTGCCGACACGCGCGCCGGTCGGCGCCATGGAGCTGGTCGGGTAGCAGTAGCGCATTGCCACCATGGTGTGGCACCGAACAACTTGACAGAACGTTTCGCAGTTCGACGACGGGAGAAGTAGCTAGCCCACGCCGGATCGAATGGGGTGGTCAGTCCTCGGATTTTGACGGTCTCGTAATCGGGATCGTCATCGCGCGGAAGAGCCGAAATCCGCTGGTACCGCTGTCAGCCGAACCCTTCGTTGCAAAATCCCAGGACCGGTGTCCGTCAGCCTGGAAGTAGCTCCTCCTGACCCACCGTGCTCCTTTATTGGGATGTCGACGCCTAGCCCACTTCCAGAGCAGATGCCAGATGTGCGAGTCTATAAATGAGAAGCTTGCTTTCGCCACGACGTGACGGTGATACATGGCCCAGTCCCGGATGACCGGGTTCAGTTTCTGTATCAACGCCTCCTGCGTTACGCTCGCGTTGCCTTTGATGATCTCCCTGACCTTGGCGAGCAGCGATTTGACGCTTTTCGTCGCTGGTTTGGCCAGCAGCTTGCCAGCATATTTGCGCACGTTCTGACCAAGGAAATCGAAACCCTCCGCAATGTTCGTGATCCGAGTTTTCTCCTCCGAGAGTTCCAGCCTTCGGGCGGCCATAAACTGTCTGACCGCAGGAAGTACTTTGGATTCGAGCACCTCTTTCGATATGCCGGTGTGCAAAGCGCGGAAGCGTCACGCGACTGCCCCGATCGGGGCAGTCTGCAGCCGATCCCTAATTTCGGCGATCAACCCAATTGGAGACCCGCCTCCTTCACCAGTTCCGAGTATCTCCGCTGCTCGCTGCTCAGGAAGCGCACGGCTTCCTCTCGCGAACTGACGCGAATGATCGAACCGAGCTTGGACATGGTCTCTTTGACAGCCGGCGTACCGTAGGCCTGAACGATGGCACTGTGAATTCGATCGGCTTGGGCCGGCGGCAGGCCCTTGGGCGCGATCATCGCGCTCCAACCTTCGATCTGGAAATTTGGTATGCCCTGTTCCGCAAACGTTGGAAGGTCGGGCGCGGTGGGCGCCCGATTTAGACTGGCCACGCCGATGCCGCGCAGCGTTCCGTCGGCTATGTATTGCTGGACGGAAGGTAGTGCACTGACGCACCAGTCGATTTGCCCCCCAATCAGGTCGGAGATCATGGGCCCAACGCCCTTGTAAGGGATGTGGTTGGCCTTTGCCCCGACTTCCTTCAGGAATAGTGCACCGCCCAGGTGCAACTGCGTTCCATTACCGGACGACCCAAAATTCAACTTTCCGGGGCGTTCTTTCATCAAGGCTACAAGCTCCCGCGCGTTTTTCGCCGGGAGCTTGGGATTTCCCACGATGACGAGTGGCGCCGCGCCGATGATCGCGATGGGTGTGACATCGCGGACCGGATCGAATGGCACGGCCTTGTACAGGTTGGGAAAGATTACGAGGTTGACGGAAACCAGGGCGAGCGTTGTGCCATCGGGAGCGGCTTTTATCAGGGCCAACGTGCCGAGCAAACCACCCGCTCCTGGCACGTTCTCGATGACGACGGGAGAACCGAGCGCCCTTGCCAGCTCCGGCTGAACTGCACGGGCGCCAATGTCGACGCTCGAGGCGGGGGCCACCGGCAATATCAGCCGAACCGGAGTGGGGCCGGCCAATACCCGGTGATTCGCGATATCCAGCGCCAGCACCGGAGCTATAGCAATGGTGCGCATGGCGTTGCGGCGAGCGGCATTGTGGCTTTCTCTCATCATGTCTCCATCTTTATATGTCTTGTCAAGTTGCCGAGTATGGCGAGGCGATATTTCGGGTACAAATCTTTTTTTTCGATGCCCGCCTTCGGCTTCTTCGATGCCTGCTGTAGCCGAACACCCTCGTGTCGCCGCTCGATATTTGTGGGCAACGGGGCGCTGGTGGGCTAGAGCCTTCGTGTACTATCGGGCTACGCTGCTATCGGTAGTTCATGACGGGCCTGACACCCGTCCTCACCGGCGGGCAGCCAGTTCGGCCTGTACAGCAGTTTTCAGATTCTAGAAAGTCAATGAGGCTCGAGGACCCACAATCGCTACGACTGTTCATTGCCGTTTGTGAAACCGGAAGTATCGCAACGGCTGCGGCACGAGAGGCCATCTCGCCGTCCGCCCTAAGCAAGCGGATATCCGACCTCGAGGAGTCGCTTGGCACAGCGCTGCTGCATCGTGGCCAGCGCGGTGTCAGGCCCACAGCGGCGGGTGAGGCGCTTATCATTCATGCACGGAGCATCCTGGACGGGCTTCAGCGTATGCGCTATGAGGTGGGCGAGTACGGCGATGGCGTGCGCGGGCATGTTCGCGTACTGGCCGTCTCAACCTCCATAGTTGAGTTCTTGACGGAGGATCTGACTTCGTTTCTCGCCGCCTATCCTCACGTTCGGGTCAGTTTGGACGAACGGGTAACCGAAGACGTAGTGCAAGGCATCGAAAGCGGGATGGCAGACATCGGGATTTGCCGCAAAGTGGCAGTGGCCGGGATTGATGTCTACCCCGGCGGCGCCGATCGCTATGCTGTCGTCGTCAGTGGACACCATCCACTTGCGTCCCGGACCAGTGTCAGGTTCGAGGAAACGCTTGCCTACGAACACGTCGGTCTACCGCAAAATGCCGCAATGCGCGTCATCGAAGATCGCGTCGCCAGCGAATTGGCGCGAGAGGTGCGGATGCGCTTTTTCGTTTCGAGCTTTGACGCCGCGCTGTGCGTGGTGAGTTCGGGCCTGGCACTGAGCATCTTGCCCGTGGAAGCCATCGAGCGATTCCGCTCAATCTACAATCTGCGCATCCTCGCGCTGACCGAACCGTGGGCCACGCAAGAGTTCATCGTGTGCGCGCGCGAGGCCGCGCTGCTCTCACCGGCAGCGCGGCAATTGCTCAACCATCTCGTGGCGTGCAGAGCCGGTAGCCCAAGCAGCGGTAAAGGCTCTGCGACTAAGTAGTCTGCCATCGCCGTTGACGACGGCAACCATCCAAAAAGATCGCTTCAGGACTGTAGAGGGTGTCATCACAATGATGTGAGTTTCTTCACATCGACGTAGAGATGACAACTTCTATGAATGTTTCGGGTAGCGTCAATGTACTGGTCCCTTGCGGCTCGCTGGGCGTTGGCGTACGGGCCGATGAAGTCCGATACGGAATCGCGCAGGGTGCCCACGTAATCGCAACCGATGCAGGCTCCACCGACAGCGGCGCGGCCTATCTCGCTCTGGGTATCTCCAAGAACACGCGCGAAGCCGTCATGGCGGACCTGACGGTACTGATGTCCGCGCAGGCGGAGCGGAAAATCCCATTGCTGATCGGCACATCTGGCCAAGCGGGTGGCGATGCCGGTGTGGATTGGACCCGCGACATCGTGGTCGAGGTCGCGCGCAAGCTTGGAGTGAAGCCGCGCGTTGCCATGCTCTATTCTGAACAAAGCAAGGAGGAACTAAAGCGCAAACATGCGCAAGGCAAGATTCGCCCATTGTCCCCCTCGCCGGAAATCGATGATGCGCTCATCGAATCCTGCGACCACATCGTTGCGGTAATGGGGCCGGAACCATACATTGCCGCCTTAAAGGATGGCGCGGATATTGTCGTGGGTGGACGGACATCCGACCCGGCTGTACTTGCAGCGCTCCCGTTGATGCTTGGGGCGCCTCCGGGCGTCGCTTGGCATGCGGGAAAGACTGGTGAGTGCGGTGCCCTCTGTTCGGCGGATCCGACCGCTGGATCGGGCGTTCTACTTCGCATCGATGGCGGCGGCTTCCAAGTTGAAGCGCTTTCGCCGAACAACCGCTGCACGCCAACCAGCGTGTCGGCGCACATGCTGTACGAGAACAGCAATCCGTTCAGTTTGGTCGAGCCGGGTGGGCAACTGGATGTCCGCGAGGTGCAGTATGCATCGACCGACAACCGCACGGTACGGGTGTCGGGGTCAAAGTGGGAGCCGAAGCCCTACACCATGAAGCTAGAAGGCGCTGCCACGGGCAAGTTCCAGACCCTGATGCTGGTGGGCATTCTCGATCCCGAAGTATTGGCCGACGCCGACCGATTCCATGACAGCCTGCTCGCCAAACTGCACGAGCGGGTCGGGAAGGTTATTGGTAGTGCTGCGGGTGACTACCACCTCTCCCTTCGCATGTACGGCTGGAACGGTGTCTCGGGACAGCCAGGATCCGGCGGCGGCCATTTGCCCATGGAGATCGGGATGATGTTTGTGGCAACGGCGAGTACCCAAGCGATGGCCACACGTATTGCGAAGGCCTGCAATCCCATCTTCTTTCACTTTCCCGCAAAGACCGGCACTGAACTGCCGAGCTATGGGTTTCCGTTCTCGCCGGCGGAAGTCGAGCGCGGTCCCGTGTACGAGTTCCGCCTGAACCATGTGGTGGAAGTCGATGATCCGCTCGAACTGGTGCGCATCGGTTGGGTAGACCTGTCCCATGGAGCGTCGGTCCTGGAGGAGAGCCAACATGACTAAGCTTCGCGATGTCACCAGAAACGTTCGCTCGAAAAACGCCGGCCCCTTTTGGGTGACGATCGATATCAGCTTCGACGGCTCCGAGAACTTCCGCGCCTATCACGAAAGCAGCGCGATCGGCGCGGCGGCGATCGGGGCGGCGTTTGGCGTCGATCCTGCACTGGTTAAGCATTTTCCCGTTCCAGATCTCAACGTCCTGAAGATCTCGTATCCACGGCAGAGTCCTCAGGGCGGCATCGAGGAACGGGACATGCACTGCGGCCAGCAATATGCGCGGTTGCTCGAGGCGGACCTCGGATAGTGGAAGGTGGCGGCACGATAACAAGTAGCAAGGAGACAAGTAGTGGAAAGAAGTGCTATTGACCCGATCACGTTGGAGATCTGGTGGAGCAGAGTGGTGGCCATTGCCGACGAGGCTGCGACCACGCTGGTGCGCACCGCCTTCTCGACGATTATCCGGGAGTCGAATGACTACTGCGTGGTACTGCTGAACGCTGTCGGTGAGACCATTGCAGAATGCCGGGCGGGTATTCCGGCATTTGCCGCAATCATGGGCGTCATGACGCGAAGTGTCCTGGCGAAGTATCCCGTCGGGACCTGGCAGCCTGGTGATTGCGTCATTACTAACAATCCGTGGATCGCGACCGGCCACTTGCCAGACGTCGCCATGGTGACTCCGATTTTCAGGGAGGATGTGCTGGTTGGATTTTGCGCGACGGCCGCCCACGTTCCCGACATCGGTGGGACGCCCAATATGGGCGTCACTGAGCTGATTTCGGAGGGGGTGCTGGTCCCCCCGATTCGCATGTACCGGGCCGGCGAGCGCAACGACGACATGCTGAATCTCTTCCTCAGTAATGTCCGGCTGCCGGACCAGGTGCTGGGTGATCTCAACGCCCAAATTGCCGCGCACGACGTCTGCCGGCGCCGCGCTCTCGAGTTCCTGAGCGACACCGGCAACGCCGACTTTACAGCGCTTTCGGCAGCCGTACAGGCCAAGGCGGAGAAAGTGATGCGCCTGGCCATCGCCGCGATTCCTGATGGTGTCTATCGTTCGGAAATGCGGGCCGACGGCGTGGAAGGGCAAGAGACGGTGATTGCGTGCGCCATTACCGTGGCTGGCGACTCGATGACGGTCGACTACTCGGGCAGTTCGCCCCAGGTTCAGCACGGCATCAATTGCACGATCAACTACACCACGGCCTATACGATTTACCCGATCAAGATCCTGCTCGATCCGCAGACGCGTCGGAACCACGGCTCGTACGCACCGATCCAGGTGGTTGCCGAGCACGGGTCGATTCTCAATGCGAAGTTCCCCGCGCCCGTGATGGCCCGGCATCTTACCGGCCACCTTTTGAGTTGTGCTGTATACCAGGCGCTCGCTGAGGCGCTGCCTGATCGGGTGATTGCGGACTCCGGAGGCTCTCCTGCCCTGCGGGTGCAATTCGCAGGCCGGGGACCGGACAAGGAGCCGTTTTCCCTGATTCTCTTCGCCAGCGCCGGCATGGGAGCGTCCGCACGAGCGGACGGCCTGTCGACCACGGCGTTCCCGTCGAACTCTGGCGGAGGCAGCATCGAGGCGTTGGAGGTCACAGCGCCGCTCCTCTTCAACAAGAAGGAATATCGCACTGATTCCGGGGGCGCAGGCCGCCACCGCGGCGGGCTGGGGCAAGACATCGAGGTGCAGAACATCGCGGGATCGCCGCTGCGTGTGGCATTGCTGGGAGACCGGGAGCGCAATCCCGCGCTGGGTGTATTGGGCGGCCGCCCAGGAGAGCTGTCGCGAGTCGTGTTCGATGATGGCACCAAGGCATCGTTGAAGTCCGTCCGGGCCCTTGCGGCGGATGGGCGCGTGACGTTGTCTTTCGCAGGAGGCGGCGGCTTCGGCTCGCCAGGTAAGCGAGCCACCGAAGCAATTGCTTCGGATATCACGAATGGATTTATTACGCCCGAGCGCGCGCTGGATGACTACGGCTTTCACCTCGGGGCGAGGACGGACGCGGAATGAGCAGCATGAACAAGACAACTCGAATTGGCGTTGACATCGGTGGCACTTTCACTGACTTTGTATTGCACGATGAGGCTCGCGGCCTGACGTGGACCGGGAAGCGCCTGACCACGCCGGAGGCGCCCAGCCGGGCGATTCTCGAAGGCATTGAGCGCTTGATGTCAGAAACTGGTACTACGCTGGGGCAGATTCACAGCATCGTTCACGGCACCACACTGATTACCAATACGGTGCTCGAACGGACCGGCTCCAGGGTTGGCCTACTCACGACCGATGGCTTTCGGGACGTACTTGAAATGGGGCGTGAGATTCGCTTCGATGTGGATGACCTCTATGCGCGCCCAGCGCCGGTGATTGTTCAGCGACCGCTGCGCCTGGGCATTCCCGGTCGAATCCGCGCTGACGGCAGCGAGCACCAGCCTCTCGACGAAGAAGCTGTCCGGATCGCCATACGTGAACTGGTGGAAAGACAGAATATCGAGGCGCTCGCCATTGGCTTCCTGCATTCCTATGTCAATCCCGCCCATGAGTTTCGTGCCCGCGAGATCGTAAGCGAGATGTATCCACACCTGCGGGTGACCCTGTCGGCAGAGGTTGCGCCCGAGATTCGGGAGTATGAGCGGATCACTACGGCCTGTGTCAACGCCTATGTGCAGCCGCGTGTCCATGCCTATCTCGACAGCCTCGAGCGCGACCTGGGTCGCATCGGCTTTGACGGGCAACTTTATATCATGCTCTCCAGCGGCGGCATTACGACGATCGACGAGGCCAAGGCTTTTCCGGTGCGCCTTCTCGAGTCAGGGCCCGCTGCTGGCGCCATGGCAGCGGCATACATCGCTCGCGAAGCCGGCGAGAGCCGGGTCATATCGTTCGACATGGGTGGTACGACTGCGAAGATGTGCCTTGTCGAGGACGGCCAGCCCCATATCAAGCACGAATTCGAGGCGGGCCGCCTAGACAAGTTCAAGCCAGGCTCCGGGCTACCGCTCAAGCTTACCGTTGTCGACATGATCGAAATCAGCGTCGGCGGGTGTTCCATTGCCTCGGTCGACGACATTGGACTGCTCAAGGTGGGCCCACGCAGCGCCGGATCGGTGCCGGGCCCGGTGAGCTACGGTCTGGGAGGCACCGAACCCACGGTGACGGACTCGGACCTTCTCGTCGGCTATCTCGATCCACGCGCATTTCTGGGGGGCGAAATGCAGTTGTCGGTCGATCGCGTCGAAGCTGCAATTCTGACGCGCTTGGCCCAGCAGCTCGATATGGATACCCGGCCCGTTGCCATCGGCATACAAGCAGTGGTGACCGAGACGATGGCGGCCGCGACCCGCGTTCACATGGCCGAGAAGGGCAAGGATCCACGTGCCTACTCCATGATTGCCTTTGGTGGCGCCGGTCCGGTGCACGCTTATGCCCTTGCGAAGCTGTTGAAGGTCCGTCGCATCATCATCCCAATGGGAGCTGGTGTGATCTCCGCCTTCGGCTTCCTGATCACGGCCCCCGCAGTCAATGACGTCCGGGGTTACGTTGCGCCACTGAAGAAGGTCGATTGGGCCCGTGTTTCCGGTCTCTACGCGGAAATGGAAGCCCGCGCGGTGGAACTCCTTCGCAAGGCGGGGGGAGATGAGTTGGAGATCGAGCTGACCCGTTCGGCGGATATGCGCTATCTTGGGCAAGGTTTCGAGGTTGAAGTGATCGTGCCGAACGGTGAACTCGCCCCGACGCGGGAGCGGGCGATCAGCGAGGCATTTTCGACCGCCTACGCTTCACAGTTCGGCCGTGTCATCAACGACGTCCCTGTCGAGATCGTCAACTGGCGACTCTCGGCTCGGGTGCCCGGCTCCAGGATCAATCTGGCTTACTCGCTGATCGAAATGTCTGCCGAGCGAGGCAAACGGAACATCCACTTTGCTGAGTTCGGTGACGTGACCGCGACAGTGTACGACCGCTATGCGCTCCGCCCGGGCGCAGTGATCGCGGGGCCGGCGGTGTTCGAGGAGCGCGAGTCATCATTCAGCGTCGGTCCGGACTGCACGGTGACAGTGGATCAGAACTTCAATTTGGTTGCTGACATCGAGGCATCTGAGCCGCACGACGCTTCAACCCACACCACCGAGGCAGCGGTCTTAGCATGCTGAACACAGTCCTTGTCACCCAACGCCACTTCGACGAGGCAGCCATTGCCTACTTGCGCGAAGGTGGCTGTGAAGTCGTCATTGCCGATCTGCCGCCTGGGCGCGCCGATGGCGACATTTCCCACGAGACGTTGGTGCAGTGGCTGCAAGGGGCATCTGGGTGGATCGTAGGCCATGCTCACGTAACCCGAGAATTGCTGGCCGCGCTGCCCGATCTGCGGGTGATCGCGCGCCGGGGTGTGGGATACGAGCGTATTGACACACAAGCGGTGCGCGATCTGGGCCGTGTGGCGACCATTGCCGCTGGTACCAACGACGCTACTGTCGCGGATCTGACCATCGGCTTGATGCTGGGTCTTGGGCGTCGCTTTCGCGAGTGCGGCGAGGGCCTCAGCAAGGGGGCGTGGAGCATCCCGTTGGGCTCGGATCTGTATCGGAAGACCGTGGGCATTGTCGGCCTAGGTCGTATCGGACTAGCGGTCCTGCGCCGTCTCAGAGGTTTTGACGTCAACGTTCTCGTGCATAGCCTCTCGAAGCCCACTGCGCATGAAGCATCCGAAGGTGTGAAATACGTGGAACTCGATACGCTTCTTGCCGAATCCGACTATGTCACTTTGCACGCGCCCCTGACAGACCAGACGCGGTTTCTCATCCGTGAGAAGACCATCAGGCGCATGAAGCCGACGGCCTTTCTGATCAACACCGCGCGCGGCGGATTGGTCGAGGACCGTGATCTACTCGCCGCGCTGAGGGTCGGCCGGCTTGCAGGCGCGGGGCTCGATGTGTTTGTGAGCGAGTCGGATCCGGGTTACGAAACAGTGACAAATGCGTTGGTGAACCTGCCCAACGTCATCGCCTTGCCGCACGCTGGTGCGTCTACGCGCGAGGGACTGGCGCGCATGAACCTGATGGCCGCGCGCTGCATCGTGGCTGCTCTGGACGGCAACGATCTCCCACCCGGCTGTGTCATTGCTGACGGTCGTCGGCGCGGCGAGGCTCAAGCAGCATAGCCAGCGCGAGCATGTACTCATAGGAATTATCCCGGAACAATTGGCATGACTGACCAGAAGCTGACTCCACAGGAGACGAGGCGAACTGTTCGCAAGATCATTGCGAGGACGCTGCCGTTTGCCTTTTTTTTATACGCGATAGCGTTTCTGGACCGGGTTAACCTGGGATACGCTGCGCTGCAGATGAATCATGAACTCGGCTTGACGAGCGAGGCATTCGGCTTCGCCGCTGGGCTGTTTTTTATCGGCAACGTTCTGTTTGAAGTGCCGAGCAATTTCGCAATGATGCGCTACGGGCCGAGGATATGGATCGCGCGGATCATCATCACGTGGGGCCTAATTGCGGCACTGACGGCGTTCGTGCAATCGGCGACGCAACTCTATCTGCTGAGATTCCTTCTCGGGGTGGCGGAAGCAGGATTCATCCCGGGCATGGTCTACTACTTCTCCCTGTGGGTGCTTGAGCGGGACCGTGCACTGGTGATGGGCGCGTTCCTAGTTGCTATGCCAGTGACTTACCTGGCCGGCGCCCCGCTCAGCACGGGGCTCATGGCGGCCTTTACGGCAGTCGGACTTTCCGGCTGGAGATGGATGCTGTTTGTGGAAGCCGTGCCTGCGATATTTGGTGGCATTGCATGTTATTGGCTCCTTCCCGAGAGGCCGGCGGCGGTGTCGTGGTTGAGCCAGCGGGAAAAGCAATGGCTGGAGCATGAGTTCGAACGTGAACAGATTGCTCGTCCACAGGTGCAACATCTCAGTCCGCTGCAGGTGCTGGTGAATCCGATTGTTCTGTTCCTATCTCTTATCTATTTTCTGTCGCAGATGGGCGCCCTCGGCATCGGATTCTGGCTGCCGCAGATCGTGCGGGAGTTTTCCAGGGAGTTCTCGCTGACGACTGTCGGCCTCTTGTCAGGCCTTCCTTACGCGGTCACCACGGTAGGGGTTCTGGTCTGGGCCCGCCTTTCCGACGTCAGGCGCGAGCGCAAGTGGTTCACTGTTGTTGCACTGGCCATCGGCGGAGTCGGCCTGCTAATTGCCGGAACGTCGACGATCCCGGTGGCAGCGCTGGTCGCGATAACGGTAGCGTTGCTCGGCATTTTTGCCAATAAGCCGACGTTCTTTGCCATGCTCAATGATCTGTTCTCCAAGCCGACCCTGGCGATCTCGGTTGCGGTCATCACGGCAATCGGCAACATGGGCGGCTTCGTCGGTCCGTACCTGGTCGGGATCGCCAGCCATCTTCATGGCGCGGCGAAGGGGGGGCTGTTCGTGATGAGCGGATCGTTGCTTGTCGCCGCCTTGCTGACCGCCCTATTGCGGGTCGAACGTCCCCCGCGCGGGAGGCGCTGAGCGGACCGCCCGGGAAGGCAGCCGCGCCCTCCTCTCGCCGCGGCGCGAAAAGAAGCCGCTTCATTTGATTCATCGGAGTACCACTACACGAGAGATCGACATATGGTCGGACTCAAGGGGTTGTTGTCTTTAAGAAAACATGAAGGCCGGTCAGCGCGCGTAAGAATACTGGCCCAAATAAGAATTCAAATTAAGGAGACGGAAAAGTGAAAATGAAAAGAATCTATGCAGCGGTTCTCGGCGCAATCGTATCGAATTTCGCGTTCGCCCAATGCAGCGTCATCCTGTACGGCGTGGTGGATGAGAACATTGAGTACGTGAGCAATATGTCGAACATCGCGCTGGGCCAACCGGGCTTTCCCGGTAATGGAAAGACCAGGGTAGGACTGACGTCAGGTGGACTGTCCGGGTCTCGCTGGGGCTTGCGAGGCATTGAGGACCTCGGCGGTGGGCTAAAGGCGCTATTCGTCCTGGAAAGTGGCTTTGGGGCGGACGACGGCAAGCTGCAGAATAGCGGTCGGTTGTTCGGGCGCCAGGGATTCGTCGGTCTAGACAGTGCCGGGATAGGCCGGGTGACATTCGGGCGTCAATACACGGCGATTTTCGATGCGTTCAGCAACTTCTCGCCCACCGGCTTCTCCACGCAGTATGAGCCCATCGCGGCTGAATTGGGGCTGGATTTCCGATCGGACAATATGGCCAAGTACACCGGCACCTTCGGCCCGGTCACTGCGATTGCCGACTGGTCATTCGGGAACGGCGTGGCTGGCGCAGGCGAGGTGCCGGGGCAGTTCCGTCGCGATAGCGGCTACGGCGCGGCGGTCACGTACTTGGGAGGGAACGTTGGCGTGGCAATTGCATTCAATCAGTTCAATCCCACCCTTGCGCAGGGTGCGCCTACCGGAAACTTCAGGAAGGCCGGGGCTGCAATGAGCTATACCGCTGGCCCTGCCAAGGTTATGGCGGGCTACCGCTGGGGCCTCAACAAGACGGGCAGCGGCGCCACCGTAGTACGTGACGATATGTATTGGGTTGGTGCGAACTACGATGTCGGTAGTGCGCTACGTCTGACACTGTCCTATTTCTATGATGATGTTAAAAACTTGGCCGGTGTGAATGTAACCAATCCCTGGCAAGTCGCATTTGTCGCTGACTACAATTTTTCCAAGCGGACGGACGTCTACCTGACCACTGCCTATGCGAAGCATTCCGGACTGAACTTTGATACCTCCGCAGTCAGCTTCGCCAATGGCTATTACCTTGGCCGGGACAAGAACGGGATGTTGGGGGTCGCGCTCGGAATTCGTCACAAGTTCTAGTGCGTTGGCTTGCGAAACATCTCTTCAACCAAAAAAATGGGGGCGTCGTATGCAAAAGCGTTGGCTGAAAAGCTATCCCGACGACGTGCCGGAGAGCATCGACGTTGATCGCTACAACTCGCTAGCTCGCCGACTTGCTTGAGGCATCGTATGCAAGATTCGGAGAGCGTAGTGCCGCGGAATGCATGGGGGTATCCCTGATCGGAAGAAAGACATAATCTTGGTGTCGGGCTTCAATGTCTCAAAGCGACCACCTGCTCGATTTCGTTGGGATAGTCTACATTTCGTACAAGCGACCCAGGCATATCGAGCTTCGATTCGACCTGCCAAAGTCAAATGTGGGTAAGATGCTGCGCAGGGAACTCCGAGTTTGACAATACGTTGTATGGATTTCATTGCGGAAGTAATTAAAGATTGAGCTAGCCTTTCCAACTGGAGAGAGACGGCTTCCGATTGCCGCATCCAAGCAAGCACTGCGTCGCGCTAGCCTATGATAGAAAACCCAAGAAATGTTGATCGCCTGCTTTTTGGGTTCAATAGGCTAGATTTTCTGGATAAAATTTGGCTGCAGGAGCGGTTCAAAAATTGCTATATTGCTTTCGATGCGACTGCTGGGACGCGGATCAAGAGAGTTTTTCCGGAATTGAAGTTTCCGACAGAGTTGCTAGCGCAAGCGTGGGCACTCTACGAGCGTTATGCTGAGCACGGCAGAAAAAATCAATTGCGCCGAGAGCTTCCCTTCCTGCTTTTCATGCTCGGGCTCAAGAGCGCTTGGCCGATGCAAACAGAGTTCTCGCACGACATCTGGGAAATCGCCATGGAAGATGGGACGGCCCGCGCGAAGAATATGCTCATGATTGTTTACATTTTTCACGAGCATGGTGGGTCTTTGCCTAGCATTTAGATAGAACACCATTAGGCTGTCATTACATAAGTTATATCCCATGATGACAAACAACGAACGCGCGTCTAAGTTCGACATTCATTTTCAACCGGACGAAGACTGGCTGGCATTGGCCCGGCCGAACCGATTATCGATCCTGATCTCGTCATCATTGATACGCATCATCATCTCTAACAGGCTGCTGAAATACCGGCAGCGGATGTCCGCGCAACGACTAGCTGAAGCGTTAATCTGAGGACTCCATACAACCCCACATTCATGCGCGGCGCTGACACCTTCACCGAAAGTTTGTTCACCATGCGGCGGCTGGAAGTGAGGTAGCCTGATCGAGGCGGACACGCTTGGTCCTTAGATTAAGATCGTGGATCAGGAGTGTGCACAGATGAGCAAGGCAAGACAGACGTACGGGGAAGAGTTTCAGGCAGAGGCCGTGAGACTGGTGCTGGAACAGGGACTGACGCTGCAGTCGGCCGCGCAGCGTCTGGGGATTCCGAAGGGCACGTTGACGAATTGGGTGTCGAAAGCCAAGGCGCCTGGAACAGCAGCGGCACCAGGGGGCGTGACAGTGGCAGAGTTGGCGGCGGAGAATGCGAGGCTGCGCAAGGAGCTGGCCGAGGCGAGGCTGGAGCGCGATATTGTAAAAAAAGCCGCGGCGTACTTCGCCAGGGAATCACTGCCCGGTACGCGTTCGTGAGTCAATGGCGAGAAGTGTATCCGGTGAAGTTGATGTGCCGGGTATTGGGGGTCTCGCGCAGTGGCTACTACGACTGGACACACAGACCTTACGGGCTCAGTCCGGAACAGGAGCGGCTGCGTCTGGCGATCCGGGCAGCCCACAAGCGCACGCGTCAGACGTACGGTACGCGGCGCCTGCAGCGCGAGCTGGCTGGCGATGGATTCGTGGTCGGCCGTGATCGGCTGGCCAGACTGCGCAACGAGATGGGGATTCGGTGTCGGCAAAAGCGTCGATTCGTAGCGACAACTCGCTCGGCTCATAATCTGCCAGTGGCGCCCAACCTACTGGAGCAGAAATTTGAAGCCGACAGGCCAAATGCCGCGTGGGTGACAGACATCACGTATATCGCGACCGATGAGGGTTGGTTGTACCTGGCAGGAATCAAGGACCTGTACACGTGCGAGATCGTGGGCTACGCGATGGGGCCCAGAATGACACAGGAATTGGTGGGCGAGGCGCTGTTCCGGGCGGTGCGCAGCAAGCGGCCACGGCCCGGCCTGATTCATCATTCAGACCGGGGCAGCCAATACTGTGCTCACGGCTATCGCAGGTTGCTAGCGCAGTTCGGCATGCTGGCTTCGATGTCACGCAAGGGAAACTGCTACGACAATGCGCCCATGGAAAGCTTCTGGGGCAGCCTGAAAGCAGAGTTGGTGTACCACCATCGGTATGCCACCCGGCTGGAAGCCATGGCCTCTGTCCGTGAGTACATTGAGATTTTTTACAATCGCCAACGGCGCCATTCGAAGTTGGGGTACCGAACGCCAGGCGAAGTCGCTGCAAGCTACCTCAGTCGACTAGCTGCAGCATGAACCAGACGTGTCCGCGCTGGACAGAACACCTCAAAGATTTCGTGCCGAAGTCCCACCCCTTGCGCTCGATCCGCACCATGGCGAACCAGGCGCTGGCGAAGATGGATCGGCTGTTCGCGCAAATGTACGAGGCCGATATCAAGGGTGGCCGGCCCAGCATCGCGCCGGAGAAGTTGCTGCGGGCCATGCTGTTGCAGGTGCTCTACAGCGTCCGGTCGGAGCGCCAGCTCATGGAACAGACGCACTACAACTTGCTGTTTCGCTGGTTCATTGGCCTGGCGATGGATGATGTGGTCTGGGTGCCCAGCGTCTTCAGCAAGAACCGGGAACGGCTGATCAAGCACGATGCTGTGATCGACTTCTTCAACGAAGTGCTGGCCATCGCGCAGAAGAAGGACTGGCTGTCGGGCGAGCACTTCAGCGTCGACGGCACGTTGATTAAGGCGTGGGCTGGCCACAAGAGCTTTGTACGCAAGGATGGCGACGACAAAGACGATAACGACGGTGCTGACTTCAAGGGTGAAAAGCGCAGCAACGAGACGCACGAGTCCAAAACCGATCCCGATGCCAGGCTGTATCGCAAGGGCAAAACCGCCAGTGAACTGCGCTACATGGGTCATACCTTGAGCGACAACCGCCACGGCCTGGTGGTCAGCGCCATGGTGACCAATGCGGACGGACACGCCGAGCGCGAGGCCGCGAAGGTCATGCTTAACGATGCCAGGCAGGTGATTGAGGACCTGAATGTGGAAGTCACCGTGGGTGCGGACAAGGGCTACGACGCGCACGAGTTCATTCAAGCCTGCCTGGAGATGAAGGTGACGCCGCACGTCGCACAAAACACCTCTGGCCGGCGCTCGGCCGTTCCCGACGCCATTGCAGGCACCAAGGGTTATGCCATCTCACAGCAAAAGCGCAAGCTGATTGAACAAGGCTTTGGATGGGCCAAGACCGTTGGGCGCATGCGCCAGGTAATGGTGCGCGGTCGAAAGAAGGTCGACCAAATGTTTGTGCTGAGTATGGCCGCCTACAACCTTGTGCGCATGCGCTCGCTGGGACAAATCCGCCCACAGTTGCAGTAATCGCGGTAATGAGGCCCGAAACGGTCGTCAAATCAACGAAAAAGTCGGTGAAGTGACGCCGCGCTTCCGGATTGTGAAAAATAGCGAGCCCATCAGGCTTGTAGAGGGAAGCTTCGCTTTTTACGCGGCTAGTACTTCAGCAGCCTGCTAAGCCATTTGGCGCCGCGCCGACCGGTGGCTACCGGGCCGCGAAGGCGTGATTCATCTGGCGAGCCCGCTTGATAGGTCGTGGCCGCCGAAGCGTGACGGGTTGTCGCGCACGCTGGTCAATTCCGCGGCGCGGGCCAGGGCATGTGTGGCATGGGTATGCCGCCCAGTGGGAGCTAGCCCGGCGCAGCTTATCGGCCACTGTTGGGTTGTCTAGTGCAATCACATCGGCAGCCTAACCCAAGAAGCGCCAAATCACGTGCCAGAGGGGACAGTAATGCTAGCCGCGCTATCCGGTTCCAGGCTGGACCGAGCAGAGTGGTTCCTTCCCATTGAGGCACGTCTGGATCCGTTTGCGCCGTCAGGTGAAGCAGGCGGGCGACCAGTTGCTTTGGTCGGCGCATGGGCGCGATCAGTGCCACGAGTCGAGGCCACTGCAGCACGCCTTCGATCTCGTCAAGAAGGCGCTTGCACCTGCGCCGATTGCTCAAGTAGAGACCAAGTCTGTCTGGTTCATACGATCGCTCTGACTCGGATGGCACCGCCTTGCTACGGGTTTTGGGCAACACCCTCTCTAACTTCCCGAATTACCGCCGCCCATGGAACCCAAACCGCAAATCGGCTCCCGCCGCACCCGTGACCGAATCCTCGACATCTCGCTGCGCTTGTTCAACGAGGTCGGTGCGCCCAACGTCACCACCACCACCATTGCGGAAGCAATGGGGATCAGCAACGGCAATCTCTACTATCATTTCCGCAACAAGGACGACATCATCAACTCCATCTTCGTGCAATTCGAGCAGGAGATGGAGCGGCGCCTAAAGCTGCCGGGCGACCATAGGCCCACCCTTGGGCAGAGCTGGGGCTACCTACAGCACATGTCCGAGTTCATGTGGAGTTACCGCTTCCTCTACCGCGACATCAACTACCTACTGGCGAGCAACCGCATGCTGGAGACCAACTTCAAGCGCGTCGTCGACCAAAAGAAGCGCTTCGCCAGCGAGTTATGCCGGCAGTTCCTAGAAAGCGAAGAGATGGAGGCCTCGGCCGAACAGGTCGACGTCATCACCACCAATATGGTGGTGCTGGTCACCTACTGGCTGTCCTTCCAGTTCATTCAGCATCCGCGCCAGTACAATGATTCCAAGCAGATTCGAAGCTACCTGCACAGCGCCAGCTATCACATCCTCTCTGTCCTGGCACCCTATCTGAGAGGCCAAGCGTGGCAATCCTTCGAACAGCTCGCGCGCGAATTCGCTGCCGCCATGGCACAGAACGACCAGGGGACAAGAAGCCTTGAAGGTGGCGCTGCAAAACGCGGAAAATAATGCATGCGAACGCGCGGAGATCGGCTTCCAGCAAAGGGCCTGGCCCGCCGTGCCGAACTGACCAGTGTGCGCGACACCGGCGGTCGGCCGCGCTTGCTATGGCTTAGCGTGCAAAATTCTCCATTTTCTGAAGCGACCCTAAAGTAACCTCAGTTTGGTCACAACACTGCCGGCTATCGATTCGCAATCTCATGGCTACTGTCACGAATGCGAGAGTATCCTTGTCTGAGATTTTTCCAACCCCTTGTTTTTATTGAGATGAAAATCTCACTTCATGTGTCCGTGAGCGGCAGCGGAAAGCTATCCGCAATACGTCGAGGAAAAGGAGAAGACAAGCGTAGGTATGCTCACCCTCAAAGGCTAACCCGCAAGCGAACAGTGAGCCTTGTGGTCAATCGCGCTTTGAGGTCGGAAGCGTCGGCGCCGGGCTGGTAGCCTATGACCGCTCATGGGCCGGGAAGCGCCTGATAGAAAACCGCGGAAGAGTTAGACCCCCGAGCTCGGTCCAGCCGGCAGGAGCCGCCCCTGCGCTGTCGGCAAGGCGGCTAGCCTTACGCCCCTGCATCGGCAGGCCGATAGACGATTCACGAATGGTTCGGCAAGCGCCGGTTGTAGCACTCTAGCCAGGTCTGCAGGCCGCGCCGGAACTGAGCTTGAGGTGTTCTGTCCAGCGCGGACACGTCTGGTTCATGCTGCAGCTAGTCGACTGAGGTAGCTTGCAGCGACTTCGCCTGGCGTTCGGTACCCCAACTTCGAATGGCGCCGTTGGCGATTGTAAAAAATCTCAATGTACTCACGGACAGAGGCCATGGCTTCCAGCCGGGTGGCATACCGATGGTGGTACACCAACTCTGCTTTCAGGCTGCCCCAGAAGCTTTCCATGGGCGCATTGTCGTAGCAGTTTCCCTTGCGTGACATCGAAGCCAGCATGCCGAACTGCGCTAGCAACCTGCGATAGCCGTGAGCACAGTATTGGCTGCCCCGGTCTGAATGATGAATCAGGCCGGGCCGTGGCCGCTTGCTGCGCACCGCCCGGAACAGCGCCTCGCCCACCAATTCCTGTGTCATTCTGGACCCCATCGCGTAGCCCACGATCTCGCACGTGTACAGGTCCTTGATTCCTGCCAGGTACAACCAACCCTCATCGGTCGCGATATACGTGATGTCTGTCACCCACGCGGCATTTGGCCTGTCGGCTTCAAATTTCTGCTCCAGTAGGTTGGGCGCCACTGGCAGATTATGAGCCGAGCGAGTTGTCGCTACGAATCGACGCTTTTGCCGACACCGAATCCCCATCTCGTTGCGCAATCTGGCCAGCCGATCACGGCCGACCACGAATCCATCGCCAGCCAGCTCGCGCTGCAGGCGCCGCGTACCGTACGTCTGACGCGTGCGCTTGTGGGCTGCCCGGATCGCCAGACGCAGCCGCTCCTGTTCCGGACTGAGCCCGTAAGGTCTGTGTGTCCAGTCGTAGTAGCCACTGCGCGAGACCCCCAATACCCGGCACATCAACTTCACCGGATACACTTCTCGCCATTGACTCACGAACGCGTACCGGGCAGTGATTCCCTGGCGAAGTACGCCGCGGCTTTTTTTACAATATCGCGCTCCAGCCTCGCCTCGGCCAGCTCCTTGCGCAGCCTCGCATTCTCCGCCGCCAACTCTGCCACTGTCACGCCCCCTGGTGCCGCTGCTGTTCCAGGCGCCTTGGCTTTCGACACCCAATTCGTCAACGTGCCCTTCGGAATCCCCAGACGCTGCGCGGCCGACTGCAGCGTCAGTCCCTGTTCCAGCACCAGTCTCACGGCCTCTGCCTGAAACTCTTCCCCGTACGTCTGTCTTGCCTTGCTCATCTGTGCACACTCCTGATCCACGATCTTAATCTAAGGACCAAGCGTGT
The DNA here is from genome assembly GCF_004768545.1 of Cupriavidus oxalaticus. Lineage (NCBI taxonomy): Bacteria > Pseudomonadati > Pseudomonadota > Betaproteobacteria > Burkholderiales > Burkholderiaceae > Cupriavidus > Cupriavidus oxalaticus. The sequence goes on from NZ_CP038639.1 coordinate 48,042, forward strand.
CCGCCTCGATCAGGCTACCTCAGCTGGATCCGGCGGGCGATTTACCTGGGTGAAGCGGTAGTAGGGGTATTCGTACTTTGCGTGCGAAAACTGGCGGTCTGACTCTGAAATCTGTTCTGAATCAAGTGGTTGGAAAGCTAAGGGCAGAATGAATCATTCATGGCCGAAAAGTCTTATTGGGAGCTGGACCCAGAGCGGCTACCGCCAGATTTCGCACGCAAAGTACGATCACCCCTTGAAGGTCGCCCTCGCAGCCGGTAAGTCGGCACGCAGGCTTTGCGCGAACCTCCGTTGCGAAGTCGCAGCACGACAGACGCTTCAACTATCCATCGAACTCTCCCGCAGACTTCGCCGGTGCATGAGCCCCGAAAAACACCCGCACGAGGCTGCGGACCTCGCCCACCACGGGTTCGATCTTGCACAACCTTCACGAAGCGCTCGTTGTCTGCGCTGGTAGAATTGGCCATGGCTCCGCCGCTTTTAGGGGTAATCTGTATGAACGCGTTCCGTTGGCGCCAGGCTTTCGCTCCAAGCACTCTCACAAGCTAATGTGCGCTATACGACGCAAAAGCTAGTCATCGGCTACGGCTTTACCGCAGCCTTCCAGCAGTTCCCTTGCCCGGCGTGAATCCACGGTTTCTTCACCAGCCGTGAAAGCAGACAAGATGTCGACCAGAAGGCGTTTTGCCGCATCGTTTTCCTTTTGGCTCATCCAAAGGGCGGCGAGACTCAACACGCATTGCAACTCGATCGACCGGGCTCCTTGGTGACGCGCGAGCGTTAATGCTTGCTGGATCAGCGCTTCCGCCTCTCTGGCTACGACAGACGATCCTGCTTTTTCGCCACGCGACTGCAGAATCAACTCCCCCTTGAGGCGAACCAGCGTCGCTTCATCAAAGCGTTCATCCGTGTTGTTTACCAGCGCCAGCGCGTCATCCAACACGGAAAGCGCCTCTTCTGGCTGCCCCGCTCTTCCGTATGCATCGGCAAGCAATCCCAGCAGGGACGGTCGTCCCAGTGCCGCGCCGCTGGTTTCGTGGGCATCAAGACCCTGGTGTATTAGTGAGACACCTTCTTCGTGGCGGCCTTGTCGGGCAAGCGCCCAGCCCCGCAGGATCGATGCCCTGGCAAGATAGAAGGGAAAGCCGCGCTCGCTGGATAGCTCGACCGCCGCGTTGGCATATTCCAGCGCCTGTTCCGGCTCGCCGCGGCGCTGATATAGCTCAGCCGCGAACATCAGGCTGAGGACAAGGGAAAATGGGTCGGAAGATTTTCGGGCAATCGCTAGTGCTTCCTTGCTGCGTACCCCAGATTGGTCAGATAGGCCCAAATACCAGAGAATCAAACTCAACGTGCAGCGAATATGAACGGCAGGGTTGTGCGCATAGCGGAGCAAATGCCCGTAAGACTGGCCGTCTGGACGATGCAGCGCTAGGGCCTGCTCCATGTGAGTACGCGCCTGAGTGAGCTCTCCAAAGCGGAAGAGGGTCGACCCGAGCACGCGGTGGCCCTCCGCTAACTGTTCCGGGTCTTGCGTGTGCTGCGCGAGGCTGAGTAGCCGTTCGGCCAGTGTGCGCGCTGTTTTGAGTTGAGAACGCAGCAGATAGAAGGACCACAGACCAAGTTGTGCAGAGAAGTATTCCGGCGTTTCCCCGCCCTGTTCGCTCAGGGCGAGGGCCCGTGTGTAGGTTGCCTCAACCTCTGGCGCGCCGGAGCCTCGCGCGGCCATCCATGCCGGACCAAGGGTCAGGAGCAGAGACAGTTCCTTGCGCTGGCGTTCCGGGGTGTCTGCCTGGCTTTTCAGTAGATCGAGGGCCGCACTGAGATGCCGGATTGCTTCGGTTTGCGCCGAACGCTGGAGTGCTTGCTTTCCAGCGAGCTGTAGGTAGTCGACCGCCTTCGGCACATTGCCGCTTTGGCTGTAGTGGTGCGCCAGCTCGCTGCAATATTCGCTCAGCCTGTCAGGGAACAGTGCCTCAATGGCTTGGGCGGCACGCTCATGCAGAAAGCTTCGCTGTTCCGAGAGCAAGGAGTTGCTCGCCACCTCTTGGGTCAGGGCATGCTTGAACGCGTACGCCACCTCGGGGAAGGCGGGGCGCTCATAGATAAAATCACCGATCTGCAGGTCAGTCAGCAGCGGTTGAAGCGATACTTCAGACTGGCCCGTGACATGCCGGATCAAGCTGGACGGGAACTCCGCGCCAATGACTGCCAGCGTCTGCAGCAGTTCCTTTTGTGGCACCGGCAGCCGATCGATACGCGCCGCCAACACGCCTTGCACGGTCGTCGGAATATGGAGTGCCAACGGCGCCTTCTCGACGCTGTAGTTTCCGGGCTGGCCGAGCAGCGCGTTCTCCTCGGCCAGGGTATGAACAACTTCCTCCATGAAAAACGGGTTGCCCTCGGTCTTTGACAGAATCAGTTGCTTCAGTGAAACAAGGGACGGGTCTGCACCCAGCAGCGCAGAAAGCAAGCCGTGCGCCTCCGCCTGGCCCAGCGGTTCGAGCTGCAACTGCGTGTAGAAGGCGTGTTGCGCCCAATCATGCCGGTACTCGGGGCGGTAGTTGACCAGCAGCAGGATCTTGGCACGCGGCACCTCGGCGATGAGCACATGCAGGAAAGCTTCCGTCTCGCTATCCAGCCATTGCAGATCCTCGAACAGGACCATGAGCGGCTGGTTCTGGCTCTCGCGCACCAGCAAGCGCGCGATCGCCTCGAAGGTGCGCTGACGTCGGATGGCCGGATCCATCGTCGGCAATGCCGAGCCCGGCTCAACGATGCCCAGCAGGTAGAGCAAGTAAGGCAGCTGATCCTCCAGTGCGCGATCCAGAATCAAGAGTCGGCCGGTGGCCTTCTCGCGATAGCGGCGTTCGTCATCCTGCGCCGTAATCTGGAAATAGTTGCGCAGCAGTTCGATCAGCGGCAAGTAAGGAAACGCCTTGCCATGCGACACCGAGAAGGTCTCGAGCACCATGCAGCCTTGCTGCGCGCGCGCCTTGAATTCGTGGAACAGGCGCGACTTGCCCACGCCCGCCTCGCCCACCACGCCGACGATCTGCCCCTGCCCCGCCCTGCCCAGTTCGAGCGCCTCGCCCAGGCGCTTCACTTCGGCCTCGCGACCGACAAACCGCGCCAGGCCACGTTGCGCCCCCACCTGCAAGCGCGTGCGCAAAGCGCCCAGGCCAAGCACCTCGTACACCGCCAGCGGCTCGCGCAGGCCCTTGATCTGTGTGCGCCCCAAGGCCTTGAACTCGAAATACCCCTCGGCCAGCTTGTGGGTCGATTCGCTGACGAGGATCGATGAGGGGGTCGCGACCCCTTCCATCCGCGCGGCGATATGGATCGTGTGGCCGACTGGGTCATAGTCCGTGCGCAAGTCATCCTTGCGGATCGAGCGCACCACCACTTCGCCGGTATGGACGCCAACCCGGATCTGTAGCGGGATGCCCTGCTCCAGCCGCACCTTGTCGCTATGGCCACGCATGGCCTGCTGCATCCGCAGCGCCGCAAACAGGGCCCGCAACGCATGGTCCTCGTGGGCAATTGGCGCGCCGAACAAGGCCAGAATTCCGTCGCCGAGGGATTTGGCCACGTACCCCTCGTAGTGATGCACCGCTTCCATCATCAGCGCCACGACCGGATCGATCAGGCTGCGGGCTTCCTCGGGGTCCAGGTCCTGGATCAATGCCGTCGAGCCGGCCATGTCCGCGAACAGGGCGGTGATGGTCTTGCGCTCGCCGCCAGCGCCCCCGCCCTTTGCCTCCATGGCGGCCTGCTCCGCGCGGATCCGTTCCGCCAGATGGGGCGGCGTGTAGATAATCGGTGCCGGCAGAGGCGGCACCGGGGGCGACAGGCGCGGGGGCGCTGCCGCCGTGTCCGCCAGCAGCGCGCCGCACGCGCCGCAGAATTTTTCAGTGGGACTGCATGCGTGGCCGCATTGCGAGCAGATTAGCGCAAGCCTTTGCCCACACTCCTGGCAGAACTTGGCTCCCGAGGGGTTCTCGAACTGGCAATTTGTGCAGCGCATCTCGTCTCCCGACTACCTGTGCCTGCCACGCAGCCATTAGAGGCGCAATCCCGGCGGTTCGCAAGGCGGCGCTGTGCGATAGGGTCTCCTGATTCCACCGCAGTTAGCTGACCGTAGCCCCCGACGCGACCTTTCGGCCCGCGCCAGGCTTGAAAACTGCAAACGCAATCAAAGGGTCGAGCATTCGAGAAAAATCCGCCAGACCGTCCTGTAATCCTATGATTGACAAGACAATTCATCGCTGGCAGCAACTGGGCTTCGTTTATCCGACCCGGTAAAACTCCTTGCTTTGCCCCGCATTGACCGCCCGCCGCAGCCAGTCGGGCATGTCGCCCTGCCCGTCCCAACTCTGCCCCGCGGCATTGCGGTAGCAGGCCACTGGCGGTGATGCGGGTGGCGGCGGGGGCGGTGGCGGAGGAGGCGGCGGATCGAAGCACCCGGCCGCTGCCAGCTCCTCCATGGTCAGCCCGTAGTCGGCCATCTCCGCCTGGATCCACCGGATCGCCGCCGCCCGCTCATTGATTTCTGTCATCGGTGCTGTCGTCACTGCTGTCGCTGCCGTCTTCCGGGGTGAAGGCGGCCGTTGGCGCGCCCGGCTTGTCGTCTTGCTGTGCGTCCAGTGTTTCGCCCGGTGCCGCCTGCTCCGTCGGCACCGGGCCGCCGGCCTTGCGCCGCCGCCCACCACCACTCTCCCCCCGCCGCTCGGGTGGCGCCACCCGCAATTCTGCCAGCAGCTGTCGCGCCAGCGCCGCTTCGGCCTCGGCGCGCTCGGCGCGGCGCTGCGCCGTGCCCAACTCCGCCTGCACCGCGTCCAGGTCGTGCGCCGCTTTGCGCTGCGCTTGCTCGGCGGTCGCAAGCCGATCGGCGAGCGCCGCGGCCTGGGCCTCGAGCCGGGCGCGGAGCTCGGCCGCCGCCACCGCCGCGTCGCGGGCCTCGCTGCGCACCGCCCCCAGTTCGCCGCGCAGCGCATCGGCCGTGCGCTCGCTCTGCTGGCGCGCGGTGCGCTCCGCGTCCAGTTCGCGCAAGGCGCGGCGCTCGCTGGCCTCGGCCCGTTCCTGCGCGAGGGTCACCGCCTCGCGGGCGCGCTCGAGCTCGGTCGAGAATTGGGTTCGCAAGGCGTCCAGCTGGCGCCGTCCCGCCTCCAGTTCCGTCCGCCCCGCCTCCAGCCGGGCCTGCGTGGCGGCGTGCGCCTGGCGCTCAGCGGCCAAAGTCGCATGCCCCTCCTCGATGGTTTGGCGCGCGGCGTCCAGTAGCGCGACGAGCGCCGCGGCTTCCTCGCGCGCGGCAGCCGTCTCCGCGCGCGCCGCATCGCGCTCGGCTTCCGCTTCGCTCGCGGCGTGACGCGCCTCCGCGCGCAACGTGGCCAGCTCGGCGGACGCGGCCTCGTTGGCCGCCTGCCAGATGGTCTGGACCGCCCCGGCCGCGATGTCCTTCAACGCCTCCGGCAGGTCCGGATGGTCGATGGTGACGCGCGTGCGCCCGCGCAGCTCCTGCCAGAACGCCTGCAACACTTCGGCGGGCGTACCCATGCTGCCCTTGCGCACCAGGCTGTAGAGCTTGTTGGCGGTGGGCGTGACGCCGTAACGGAAGAACAGCAGGCCGCAGACCTCGCGGTAGAGCGCGCGGGTCTCGGGAAAGCGGCCGCGCAACTCAGCCAGGTCGGCCTGTAGCGCGGCGTCGGTCAGATCCAGGTCGGCAGCGGCCATGGGGGCAAAAACGAGAAAGTGATGATAAATATTACACCGTAATACGTAGCAAAGCTAATTTCAGCTGGCTTACTTTAGACATAACTGCGCTTATGTCTACAAACTAAGCCACACATGGGTCCCTCTTCCCCACAGATCCATTCCACTGGCCGAAGGACCCTCGAAGGCAACGCATAACCTCCCCGTTCTTATAGTGACCTCTCCTGTCTGTAACCACAGTAGATTACAATTTGGATTACAAAATGGTTTACTGTCTCGGCACAGCGGCCTATAGTCGATCCAACACAACGAGGTGAGCAACATGGGCGTGGCAGCAAGAACTATTCGAAAGCAGGAACTACCGGGTCAGAAAGCCGAGCGAGGCACGACCAAGGCAGGCTCCCCGATCGATGTCGCGGCGGAACTGCGCGCGCGTATCGCGCGGCACGATCTATTGCCAGGAACGAAACTGGTTGAGCAGGAACTGGCGCAGGAGTTCGGCACGACGCGCCCGCGCATCCGCGAGGCGTTTGCCGCGCTGGAACAGCACGGACTGGTTGAGCGGATTCCAAACCGAGGGGCGATCGTCACCCGCATCAGCTTCGAACAGATCCTGCAGATCTACTGTGCGCGTGAAGCGCTGGAAGGCATGAGCGTACGGCTCGCCGCGCAACTCGCCCCCCCCGGCGAATGGGACGACCTGATTGAACTGTTCGGCGCCCCGATGGAAACGGCGCTGGACAATGGCGATTTCGACTTCTATCTGGAGGGCTACGACCGCTTCCGGCAGCGCGTCGTCAAGAACGCCGGCAATCCCATTATTCAAGGCATGCTGGATTCCATTATGGAGCGCACACAGGCGGTGATCCGCCGCGCCATCGTGCTGCCTGGCCGGGCCAAGCTGGGCTTGGCGCACCACAGGGCAGTGCTGGCCGCGCTTCGGGAGCGCGATGCAGAAAAGGCGGAGGCGATTCGCCGGCAAAGCCTGCGCGAAGCCGCGGAGTATCTCAGCAAATACCGCAAGTTCATCGTTTGACCACAAAAAGAACATAAAAGGAAAAGGAGACCTGCCCGATGCTGTCATTCGTCCATCGCGCCGTAGGCGCGGCCGCCCTCGCGCTCGCCGGGCTGGCACTTTCCCCCTTGCCGGCACATGCGCAAGACAAATACCCGAGCCGCCCCATCAAGATGTATGTCGGCTTTTCCGCAGGCAGCGCGACGGACATCGTGGCCCGCGTGGTGGCGCAGCATCTCTCGGAGCGCCTCGGGCAGTCCATCGTGGTGGAAAACAAGACCGGAGTGGGCGGCAGCCTGGCCGCGGAAGCGGTCGCGCGCTCCGCGCCGGATGGCTACACCCTGCTGACAGTTTCCAGTGCTATTGCCGTCAACCCAGCGGTCTACCCCAAGCTTTCCTTTAACGTCGAAAAGGACCTCACGCCAATCGTACTGGTGGGTCGCCTGCCAACTGTTCTACTGGTCAACAACAACTTTCCCGCAAAGTCCCTGCCGGAATTCCTCGCATATGCACGTAGCCATCCCAAGAAAGTCAACTATGGCTCGTCCGGCGTAGGGGGGTCTACCCACCTGAGTACCGAGTATCTGGCGACCCTCACCGGCACGTCGTACACCCACGTGCCGTACCGCGGCAACGCGCAGGCAATCGCCGCGCTATTGGGCGGCGAGATCGACATGGTGACCGATACCATCCTGCTCGCCGCGCCGAACATCCAGGCCAAGCGCGTACGCGCACTCGCCATTTCAAGCCAGTCACGTTCTCCGCTCGCGCCCGATGTCCCGACCTTCGCGGAGGCAGGCCTGCAAGGCTACGACGGCAGCCTGTTCTTCGGCCTGATGGGTCCCAAAGACATGCCACCAGAGGTCGTGGCACGACTCAACCGCGAACTCAACGAGTTGCTCAAGTCCTCCCCCGAGCTGCGCCAGCGACTACAGTCTGCCGGTGGGCTCGACCTGATCGGAGGCAGTACGACGGCGTTCCGCGACATGCTGCACAAGGAGGTGGCGTTGTGGCGCGATGTCGTCAGGAACGCCAACGTAACCGCCCCGCAGTGATGCGCTCCGGAGAGCCCCGACATGCAACGCGATGCAATGCTCAAGCCCCTTTCGGGCTACACGGTGATCGAACTGGGATCCACCGTTGCGGGTCCCTTCTGCGGCAGGCTGCTGGCCGATTTCGGCGCCAGCGTCATCAAGGTGGAAACACCCGAGGGAGATGCCCTGCGCTCGATGGGCAGCCATAAGGACGGCGTCTCGCTCTACGCCCTGTCGATGTTCCGCAACAAGGAACTGATCTCGGTTGACCTGCGCAACGAGGAGGGGCAATCGCTGCTGCGTCAGCTGGTGGACAAGGCAGACTTCGTCATCGAGAACTTCCGGCCCGGCACGCTGGAACGCTGGGGCCTGTCCTACGAGACGCTGAGCGCGTCCAACCCGGGCCTCATCCTGATCCGCATCAGCGGCTACGGCCAAGATGGCCCGTACAGCCGGCAGCCAGGCTACGGCGTCATCGGCGAAGCCCTCAGCGGCCTCCGCTCCATCACGGGCGATCCGGACCGGCCGCCCGCACGCGTCGCCACGTCCCTGTCGGACTACGTCACCGGACTGTATGGTGCTTTCGGCGGCATGCTTGCGTTGGAGGCACGGCACCGCACCGGCAAGGGCCAGATCGTAGACACCGCCTTGGCGGAATGCGCGTTCAGCTTCATGGAGCCCCACGTAATGGCTTACGACCAGCTCGGGGTGATCGCGGAGCGTGCCGGCTCCCGCCTCCCAGGATCCAGCCCGAACAACCTGTACCAATCAGCCGATGGCTGCTTCATCCACGTGGCAGCATTGGCCGATCCCATCTTCCGCCGGCTGTGCACCGCACTTGGCGATCCCGGGCTGGCAGACGACCCGCGCTACGTCAGCAACCGGCTGCGCAGTCAGCACAGCGATGACGTGGATGCCCTGGTGCAGGAATGGGTCGGCGCACGCAGCTATGAGGAAGCTCACCGCCTGCTCACCGCGCACGATATTCCGCACGCGAAGATCTACAACATCGACGATGTCTTTGCCGATCCGCACTTTTGCGCTCGTGAAACCATCACGCGGCGCCCACATGACAGTCTTGGCATGGTGGCGGTGCCGAACGTGACGCCGCGCCTGTCCGATACGCCAGGTCAAGTGGACACGCTAGGTCGCGATACCGGCGCCGACACGGCATCGGTGCTGGGTCGCATGCTCGGCATAAGCGAGGAAGCGCTTGCGGGCCTGCACTCACGGGGCGTCATCTTCGACGAGCGCCTCGCCCGTTGATCCCGGCATCCTCAAACCTCTGTACTTTCTCTCTGCCAAAAGAAAAGGATGGACTCATGAGCGTCAAAGTGAAATCCGAAGTGGTCGGTTCTGTGTGGAAATGCGAATGCGCATCGGGGCAGACCGTGGATGAAGGCGACGTGCTCTTCATCATCGAATCCATGAAGATGGAGATCCCGGTCGAAGCCACACATGCAGGTAAGGTTTCCGAGGTGCTGGTCAAGGAGGGCGAATCCATCGCCGAGGGACAAATACTTGCCGTGGTCGAACCGGCCTGAGGAGATGGCGATGGACATGAGTCAAACAATTCCGTCGGAAGATCTGTTCGAACTCGAACGGCGGCGGGAACTTGGCCTTGAGCTGGGCGGCCCCGAGGCAATCGAGCGGCATCATGCGGCCGGGAAGCTGACCATCCGCGAGCGTATCGATACGCTCTCTGATGCCAATTCGTTTCATGAGGTCGGCCGGCTGACCGGCCAGGGCCACTACGACGAGAATGGCAAGCTGGTCAAGGTCACCCCCGCACCATATGTCATGGGCCTGGCAACGGTGGACGGCCGTTCGGTCGCCATCGGCGGCGAGGACTACACCGTTCGGGGCGGTGCCAGCTGGAGCGGAGACCGCAAGAAAGGCGGGCAAGGCGGCTTCGTGGAGGAACTCGCCCTCCACTACAAGATTCCGCTGATCAATCTCATCGACGGCGTCGGTGGCAGTGTCACCTCCGCGCAGCGGCGCGGCCATACGGTGTTCCCAGGCGTTCATGGCTTTGAGACCTCCGCTGCGCTGCTTGGCCAGGTCCCGGTGGTATGCGCCGTGCTAGGCACCGCCGCCGGCGGCCCGGCGGGGCGAGCCATCCTTTCGCACTGGTCCGTGATGGTCAATGGCACTAGCCAGATCTTCGCAGCTGGCCCGCCGGTGGTGAAGCGCTCGCTTGGCCAGGACATTTCCAAGGACGAACTAGGGGGCGCGAAGCTTGCCGTCGATGTGGCCGGATCCGTCGACAATGCCGTCGAGAGCGAGGCGGACTGCTTTGACATGATCCGGCGCTACCTGTCGTACATGCCGCAGAACGTGTGGGAATTGCCGCCCGTGACCGCCTGCGACGACCCGCCCGACCGGCGGGAGGAGGCACTCGCGACGATCGTGCCTACCGACCGCCGCAAGGCCTATGACATGCGCAAGGTTATTCGCATGGTCTTCGACCGCGGCTCTGTCTTTGAGATCCAGCCCACCTACGGCAAAGCTGTCATTACGTGCCTGACCCGGCTGAATGGCAAAGTGGTGGGCGTGGTTGCCAGCAACCCGATGGCCTATGGTGGCGCCATCGATGCCAAGGCGGCCCGCAAGCAAACGCATTTTATTGAACTCTGCGACACCTTCCATATTCCCCTGGTGTTCCTGGTGGACGTGCCAGGCTTCATGGTGGGCCGTGATGCCGAGGCACAAGGAACGTTGCGAGACGGCATGCGCAGCGTTTTCGTGAGTCTGCAGGCCACCGTCCCGATCGCTACCGTGGTAATCCGCAAGTGCTACGGCATGGCTGGCATGGCCGCCACCGACAAGAACGGTCTTGGTCTCAAGCTGGCGTGGCCGACTGCGGAATGGGGATCTCTGCCGATCGAAGGCGGCGTGGCTGCGGCATTTCGCCGTGAGATCGCCGCCGCTCCGGATCCTGCGGCCAAGGAGCGGGAGATCGAGCATCGGCTGCGCCAACTGGCCTCGCCTTTCCGCACGGCAGAAGCGTTTGGCGTGGAAGACATCATCGATCCGCGCGAAACCCGCTATACCCTGAGTCGGTTCATTGACGCGGCGCAGATTACACTAAAGACGACGCTTGGCCCCAAGTTGAAAATGGGGGTACGGCCTTAGCGCGCCGATTGGTGTGCGGCACGCAGGCAGGGCGATTGTCATCCGCCCTGCCTGCCGTACGCCATCAGTTCAAGTGTACGACGCACGATTTCCATCTCGGCAGTCCCGATACTCTGGGCAATCTCCTGCTCAATCTGATCAATCACGGCATGCATCTGCACAAGGTAGTCCAGACCAGCGGGCGTGAAGGCAACGATCAATGCGCGCGCATCTGCCTCATCGACTTGCTTGCTGACCAGGCCGAGTTGCTCCAATACGGCCACGACCTGCGAGACGGCCTGGCGCGTCGTGCCGGCGCGCTGGGCGATCACGGTGCTGCGTGTGCCTTCCAGGTCAATATAGGGCAGCACCATCACGCAGGCATCGGGCACGGCTGGTAGGTCGCAGGCCTCGAGGGAAGCAGACACGCGGGCAAGGAAGTTGCGCCGCGCCAGCAGAAGCAGGCGGCTCAAGCCGCGCTGCCGTGAGCGTTGAAGCTGTGCGAGTTGCTTATTACCGATCATCGAATCTCCGGAAACCGAATGATGCGTGCTCATGGTAAAGCAGGTTGACAGAATGTCCTCAGAACTTTTTCGTCCGGGTACCGCCCTCCCCCCGCTCGATAAGGGCGCGCTCACATCAAGCCACATCGTCCGCTGGTGCGCCGCACCGGAAAACTGGGACAAGATTCACTATGACAGGTCCTATGCCCAGAACGTTGCTGGCCTTCCTGATACCGTCATCAACGGCGCGCTGAAGCAGCAATTCCTATCCCAGCTGGCCACACAAGCCTTTGGTGAACGGAGTTGGCTTTGGCGGCTGACTTGCCGCTTTCGCGGCCCGGATCTGGTCGGCCAGCGGCTGCGCGGCGAAGGCTGGATCAGAACAGTGGATTATCAGGCGAACGTGACAGCGCTTCATCTCGACCTGCACCTGTTCAATGTGGATATCGGCAGCGCGACCACCGAAGGCTCTGCCGTAGTCCTGCTGCCCGTCAGCGACGCAGACAATCCGCATGAGGTTCCGTCACGGTATATCGAGCCAGCCGCGTCACAGACAACCGATGTGACCCCGCGTGGACTCGATGAGAATGTCCCTGCATCGATCCGTCGCCACATCGGCACCGAGATCGAGCACATAGATTCCTTCAACACCGTCGAGGCCGGCCGACTCCGCCTCTTTGCCGATGCCGTGATGGGCCTTCCCGCGTATCACCATGACACGCACGCCGCGCGCAGCAGTGTCCATGGCGGCCTGGTCGCTCCCCCTTTGTTCCCGCTGCATGCGATGTCCTGGCCAGCAGACACGCACGAACTCGACACCGAGCCCACTGCACTAGGTCGGGAGGCGGTATGCGAAGTAGGCCGTGCGTTCGCCAAACGTTTCGGTTTGCCGCCCCAGGGATTACTTAATGGTGGCACTAACGTCTGCATCTACGCCTTGGCCAGGCCAGGCGACACTGTCAAGGCAAGCAGTCGGCTGGCCGGCGTGCGCTGCAAGACAGGCCGTCACGGCGAACGAATATTGGTCTTTGATACCGAAAACCGCTACCAAACGACAGCCGGCCAACTACTGGTGCATGAGCACCAGACCATTTTGCATCGGTTGATTTAGCCAACTCGCCGTGCCATCAGAAAACTCGCGCGATATTAGTCAAGTAACTTAACATTACCAAAGGCAATTTCTACGCTGGCCTTCACCATCTGGGAGACATCAACATGAGGATGCGATTCTGGGGAATTGCGGCATTGCTCGTTGCCAGCCTGGCAACGGGACACGTAGCCGCGCAAGACTGGCCGGCGAAACCCATTCGCCTTGTCGTGCCATACGCACCGGGCGGGACCAATGACAGGTTGGCACGCGAGTATGCGGAGTTCCTGCGTAAAAGGCTCGCGCAGGCCGTAGTGGTGGAAAATCGCCCGGGCGCCTCGACCAACATCGGCAGCGAGCTCGTCGCCAAGGCAGAGCCGGACGGCTATACCTTCCTGATCGGCATCGACGGCTTGGCTACCAACCGGTTTACCGGACCCGTCCCGACATTTGACCCGCAGAAGGAACTGGCGCCGGTGAGCCTGCTGACGCGCGTGCCCTGCTTGATCGCCGCCAACAACAATTTCGCGGCGTCAAATATCGCCGAAATGATCACGCTGGCCCGCAGCAATCCCGAGCGCTACTCGATCTCCAGCGCCTCGTTGGTGCTACAGGTTGGCCTGCTTAACTCAGGCTCGAAGATCCGCCTTAACCATGTTCCTTACAAAGGTGGCGCGCAAGCTTCTGGCGATGCCATGGGCGGACAAGTGGATATGGTAATCGCCAATGTGCCGGTGCTCGCCCCTTTCGTGCGTGGCAACAAGTTGCGCCCCCTTGCGGTGAGTTCGGCAATGCGTAGCGCTGCGTTTCCAGATGTCCCAACGCTGAAGGAAAGCGGTATGTCGGATGCCGTGTTCTCGAATTGGTATGGCGTATTTGCTCCTGCTGGAACACCGGAGCGAATCATCTCGCGCATGGCAACCCTGTCACGGCAGTTTGTTGAGGATCCTGCCATCAACAAGCAACTGACCAGCGAGGGCTACCAGCTTGAGGCGTCGACGCCGGCGGAGTTGGGCGCGTTGCTGGTTACCGAAGGTGCCTCTGCGAACCGGTTCGTCGCAGCAAATCAGGCACTTTTCAAACGATAGCGACAGAGGGGAGACATAGGAATGGGATTCGAATCGTTGATCGACGAACTGTCAAAGCGCGAGGCGCGCGCCAAGCAAATGGGGGGCCTGGAAAAGCTGGCGCACCGCAAGGCTTCAGGGGTCCTGAATGCACGGGAGCGCATCGACTACCTGGTAGACGGGGATAGCTTCCTGGAGTCTGGCTTGCTCGCCACCTCGTACCGGCCGGAGGACCGCGACCGCTCCCCTGCCGATGGCAAGATTGCCGGCTACGCGCGCGTGGATGGACGTGAGGTTGCCGTAGTCTCAAACGACTTCACGGTGCTAGGCGCGTCCAGCAGCACTGTCAATGGCAACAAGGTCGCGCATATGAAAGCTGTCGCGACCCGGCGTGGGCTGCCAATGGTGTTTCTCGGTGAGTCGACCGGCGCCCGCATGCCTGACACCATGGGTGCGCGCGGGATCGGCTCGGGCGACCGGCCAACGCAATACCTGCGTACGCGCGAAACTCCGTGGGCGTCGGCAGTGCTGGGCCATTGCTATGGCTCATCAAGCTGGTATGCGGCACTGGCTGACTTCGCGGTGATGCGAAAAGGCGCCGTCATGGCCGTATCCAGTGTCAAGCTTACCTCGATGGCCATCGGCGAGGAAGTCGACCCTGAGGCCCTCGGTGGATGGGAAATTCTGACTGGCGTATCGGGCCTCGTCGACATGGCTGTCGATACAGACGAGGAAGCGCTGGACGCGGTCAAGCGCTTTCTTTCCTACCTCCCAAGTCACCACAACGAGGCTCCGCCCTTGCACCCGGTGCCGGTTGGCTCAGGTAGCGAGGCACACCGCATTCTCGACATCGTGCCTGAATCGCGCACCAAGGTCTATGACGTGCGCAAGATCATTCCCCTGATCGTCGACAAAGGCAGCACATTCGAGCTAAAGGCCCGCTACGGAAAATCGGTTGTGACTGCACTAGCCCGCATTGATGGCCGCAGCGTCGGGATCATCGCCAATAATCCGATCGCCAAAGGTGGTGCTATCGATGTCGATGCCTGCAACAAGGCAACCAGCTTCATGGTGCTTTGCGATTCGTTCAATATCCCACTGGTGTTCATGACCGACCAGCCTGGATTTCTGATCGGCATTGAGGGCGAACGCCGCGGCGCTGTTGGTAGGGTGATGAACTGGATGAACGCCCTTTCGCTGGTCACCGTGCCGAAAATCGCCATCATCATGCGCAAGACGTATGGCCAAGCCGTGCTCAACATGGGCGGTGCCGGCAATGCGGACGAGTTGATCGCCTGGGTATCCGCGGAGGTCAATTTTATGGATCCACGCTCTGGCGTCACCATCGTGCATGGCGTGAAGCAAGAAGATGACCCCGAGCGATATGCCGCGCTTCTCCAGAACATGGAGCGCGACACTTCCGCCTGGGACATGGGCGCCGCCTACTCGGCTCACATGGTCATCAATCCGGTCGACACGCGCCAGACACTGTCTCGTTTGCTCGACGTGCACCGACTGCGACTCACCAACGGCGTGGGACAGCACCTCATGCGAACCTGGCCGACCAGCTACTGAGGAGCGTTATCTATGCGAACCGTACTAATTGCCAACCGGGGAGCCGTCGCTGCCCGTGTATTGCGCACCCTGAAACGCATGGGGCTGCGCTCGGTCGTAGTCTATTCCGAAGCCGACCGCGATCTGCCATATGTGCGGCAGGCGGACGAAGCCTACTGCATTGGCCCCGGGCCGGCGGTGCAAAGCTATCTGAGCGAAAGCGCCCTCTTCGACATCATGCGCCGCTCGCGTGCAGATGCCGTGCATCCCGGATATGGCTTCTTGTCCGAGAATGCAGGCTTCGCGCGCCGCGTCGAAGCCGCCGGCCTGACCTTCATCGGCCCAAGCCCCCGCTGGATCGACGCCATGGGCCATAAGACGCGCGCGCGTTCATTGATGGCCGAGCACGGCATGCCAATGTGCCGGTCCTCCGAAATCATCGGGGAAGATCCCCGAGAAATCGAGGCAGCCGGCACAGCCGTTGGCTACCCGGTACTGGTCAAGCCCGCCGGCGGCGGAGGCGGCATCGGCATGGTTGCGGCTCAGGATGCCCCATCGCTGATCGAGGCGGTAACGCGGGCACGGGCCCTGGCGCAACGCAGCTTCGGCAACGGCGACGTGTATCTCGAACAGTTGTTCGAGCGGCCCCGGCATATCGAATTCCAGATTTTAGCCGACCGGCATGGCAACGTACGTCATCTCTTTGAGCGCGATTGCTCGGTCCAGCGCCGTCACCAGAAAGTCATCGAGGAGGCCTGTGCGCCAGCCTTGCCCCTCGGTGAAGCGGATGAGATCGGCAACCGGGTGGCCCGCTTGCTGGGCAAGTTGGGCTACGACGTCATTGGTACGGTGGAGATGCTGCGCGGCAGCGATGGCAGCTACAGTTTCCTCGAGATGAACACCCGCTTGCAAGTCGAGCACGCTGTGACTGAGGCGGTTACCGGCCTCGACCTTGTCGAGGCTCAGATCCGCCTGGCTGCCGGGGAGTACCTGCGTGATGTCCTATCCGATCCGGTACGGGTAGAAGGCCATGCCATCGAACTGCGCATTTATGCCGAAGATCCAGTGCGCTTCTTCCCTTCGCCAGGCACACTGCAGGTATTTCGTCTGCCGTCGGGGTCGGGCATCCGTATAGAAACCGGCTATGCAGAAGGCAACACGGTGAGCCCCTACTATGATCCCATGATCGCAAAGATCATCGTGCATGCTTCGGACCGGCAGGCAGCCATTACATTGGCAAAAGAGGCGCTGTCTGCAACCGACATCGTTGGAGTCAAGACCAACGTGCCACTACTTCAACGCATGTTGACTTACGCTCCCTGGCTCGCGGGTGAACTGCATACTGGTTTGGTGCAGGACCTGCTCGCATCTCCGACGGCTTGATTGGGACGTGAAAAATGGCAAGGAGGCGAGGCACTGAGAATGCCTCGCCTTGCCGCAACCACAGCCACGATCGCGTCAAACCTTTAACATTTAACGAAGCGGTGCCGTCGGAGCTAACCGCGACCACGATGGGCGCGCTCTTCTGCCGCCGCGGTGCCCAGGGCATCGAGGGCGGTGGCTGGAAGTAACCGGCAAAGGCAAAAAGACAAGGCGGGCACCGGCTACCGACGAGTTGATTGCCGAACTGGCGCGCTCGGCTGGGTCCACTACGTCGCCTGAGCCCGGCGCCCTGCCCCGGCAGCGAGGGCACCAGCAAGACGAGGCCTGACGGGCGCTGTCAACAGCGAGGTGTTGCGATGGAGCGAAGCGCGCAGTGCACGCTTGCTTCCTCTATCCCGCTGTTCCTCCTCTCCTCAGCTGTTCTTCAACAGATTTTCATCCATCCCGGAGCAAGCGGCGTGAAATGACCTCCCGCTGGATCTCGCTAGTACCGTCGCCGATGCTCGCCATGGCCGAATCGAGCCAATAGCGGTTGACTGGCGTCTCGACCGCAAATCCCATCCCGCCGTGAATCTGCAACGCTTCATGGCAGACCTGTTGCACCACTTCGCTTGCGAACAGTTTTGCCATACCAGCCTCGAGGTCCGCACGCACGCCCGCGTCGATGCGGCGCGCGACTAAAAAGCCGAGTTGGCGTGCCGCCGTGATGCGCGTCGCCATATCGGCAAGCTTGTGGCGGATGGCCTGAAAATCGCAAATCGGCTTACCAAACTGTACCCGTTGTTTGCTGTAGTCGAGGGCCGCTTCGTACGCGGCTTGGGCCACCCCGATCGACGAGAAGGCGGAGTGCATTCGCGCGAATTCATATACGCTCATGAGTTGCTTGAAACCGCGGCCTTCGACGCCACCCACCAGGTTTTCCTCCGGAACCTCGTAGCCATCGAAGTACAGCGCATAGCTATGCAGTCCTTGGAATCCTACGGTTTCGATGTGGCTGCCCGTCAGCTTAGGCGGCACAAAACAATCACCGCGCGGCTTCTCCAGCAACAACAAGCTAATGCTGTTGTGCCCGGGCTCAGGACTGGTGCGGCACAGCAGCGATATGACATCCGCGCGGTCTGCATGCGTGCACCATAGTTTCGAACCGGAGACCACATATTGGCCACCTTTGCGCTGCCCCTTCGTCTGGATGGCCGCGGCATCGGACCCCGCCTGTGCCTCGGTACCCGCATGCGCAGCTTGGATGGCGCCGGAAATCAAGCCGGGGAGCCACTTGCGACGCTGGGCCTCGGTACCAGCCTGCAGAATCAGTTGGACTAGCGACCAGTTGTACAGCGGCACCGAGCCGACGCTCATCCAGGCTCGGCTCAGTTCCTCCGTAACCAATGCGGCACCCATCGCGCCCATACCGAGCCCGCCCAAGTTGGCCGGTGCGGCAACGCCGGAAATGCCCATGTCCATCATTTTGTCCACTAGCGAATCTGGGATTCGCTCGCCTGCCAGATGAAGCTTATGGGCGATGGGCGCCACCTCACGATCAGCAAACGCCCGTACGGCATCGCGCAACTCGCATAGCTCAGGTCTGATTTCGTCGGAAGAAGTACTCATGTTTTTCTACAAGTTCAGCGCAGTGGCGAAAAGTCGGTGGGATAGGCGAGCACGGAGACGGCATCGAAGAACTGATCCGGTCCACCTTTCGGAGGCCAGATGCCGTCCGCATAGGACTTCGCCCGGATTTCGGCGCGAGCGTCGGCACTAGCGAAAGGCCAGATGTGGGTGATGCGTGGCTGGCCATCAAGGGCAAACATGTTGACAACCAGTGGTGAGAGCAGGCTGCGCGCAGGCATGGCGGCTTCCCAGGCGGCCATCGTGGGCTGCAGGCCGCCCGGCCGAAGCAGGTAGGTGCGAAACTCGTACACCTTGCCAAGCTCCCCTGTCCGTACCGGTGGCAGGAACGGGAACGGCTCGTAGCTATCCATCTGCATGGAGGTGACAAGCCCGTCCGCGCCGAAGGGGTCTTCATGATGCAGCGTTCGCTGGCGCTCCCGCGCCAACTCCCCCGCATCGTGGAAGCCGCGCAACAACAACACGCGGCCGAGGGGACCGATATCTGTGAGCCAGCAACCAAGCAGGATGCCAGACGCTTCGCGATGTTCCACCCAGTCGCGGGCATTGGCTGCGACCTGGTGGGCGTGCAGCGGATGCGGGGAGAGGGTGGCCAGTTCGTAGAGCATCATAAGTCCTTGTCGCTAAGTTTCACCAACAGCAGAATTTGCAGATCTGCCAAGAGCTCGTCCATTCGGTAGGTGGATAAACGCAGCTTGAGAAGGCCACGGCCGGGCTTGCTGGTCACCACGGCCTCTTCGACTACGACGCGAACGTAAATAGTGTCTCCGGCCAGCACCGGCGCGTGGAAGCGCAGGTGGTCCATGCCCAGCCCAGCCAGCGTGGTGCCTTCAAATAGCTTCAATTGCTGAAACAGGCGATAGGACAGCAGTAGAGTTTGCAGCCCGCTCGCGCACAGTTCCCCAAAGACGGAGGCTTTTGCGGCCTCCTTATCCAGGTGGAACGGCTGCGGGTCCCATTCGCGCGCGAACCGCATGATCTCTTCCTCGCAGACGTTGATGCTGGGCGTTTGCCATTGAGTGCCGACTGCCACGTCGTCGAAATGCAAACTCATCGGCGCTAAACCTTCATGGCGCAGGCCTCGCGCAGCGTGCGTACCACCACGTTCTCGACTTCGATGACGCCGGTCGCAAGCCGGCGCTCGCGCTCTACGGCGGAACGTTCGAAGGGCACCCGCACCGGCACCGCTGGGTCGAGCGGCCGCGTGGCGCGCAACTCCCGCGCGAACTCGCTGACGCGCCGGCGGAATTCGCCAGGCTCTCCGAACAGATCCGGGTCAACAACCAGGATGAGGAACCCGCAGTCGAAAGCCGGCCCGCGCGAATTTACCTGGCCGGCCAACATCCCTAGTAGCTGAATCGACAGCGCGAGGCCTGAACCGCGGTGTCCGCCCCACACGGCCAGCGCGCCGACCAGTGCCGCTGCAGGATCCGTGGTAGGTACGCCATCGGGATCGAAGGCCGTGCCCTCAGGCAGCGGCCGCCCGAGGCGGCGCGCCAAGACAACCTCAGCCCAGGTGATAGCCGACGTTCCGGTGTCCCAGATCACCGGCGCGTCAAGCGAGGGAAAACCAAAGGCGATCGGGTTAGTGCAGAAGCGCGGCTCGGTGCCGCCGTGCGGCGCGACCAACTGGTTGCCACTGCCGGCGATCATGCCGACAAAGCCAGCGGCAGTAACCCGCTCCAGATAGTAGGAAAACATGCCGGTCAGCCAAGTACGGGCGGCGCCGACCACCGCAACTCCCTGACGCCGGGCCTTGCTGATCGCGATGTCGGTTGCCTTATTTGCCACCAGGTAGCCGACCTGGTTGCCGCCTTCGATCTGGGCCGAGGCGGCGGTTTCTTGAGCCACACGCATCGGCTCGCGGCGCAAGTCCGGCTTGCGCAAGTATTCCACAAGCGACACGCACCGCGCCAAGCCGCCGTACCCCAGACCGCGTAGCTCGCAGTCGATTAAGTGGTCGGCGATGATGGTAGCTTCAGCCGCCGTGTGACCACATGCCACCATGCTCGCGTGGGCGAGTTCGCGGGCTTCCTCGATGCTGAGAATGGTCATGGCGTCTCCGTTGCGGCAGGCTCCGCGATCAACTCCAGGCCGTGCTGCCCCCGGGTTTCATTGATGAGGTTGAGGTAGCCACGTTCCAGACTTCGGTGACTCACACCCAGCTCCCGGGTCATGCGGCTAGAGTCGATGGCGAAGCTACATTGCAACGGCACGTCGTCGCGGAACGTGACCTCCATCCCGGGCAACAGACCGCGGCCGATCGCCGCCAACTCCCCATAGGACACGGCGTGGCCGCCGACGTGATAAACGTCGTGTGGTGGCTTCGGGCTAACCAGCGCGCGGGCGAAAATCTCGGCGATGTCGTCGACGTGTGCCAGCACCACCCGCTGCGCGCGGGAGTAGGAAAAATCGACTCGCTGCCCCAGAGCACCGTCGGTTCCGATCAGGTTGATGCCGCGGGCGCCGAACCGCACCCCCGGACCGTAGGCGCCAGACACGCGGATGCTCACAATCTCCATGCCGTGCAGTCGGTTGTACTCGTGAGCAAGGCGCTCACACAAGTGCTTGCCGATGCCATAGGGCGAGGTGGGACGCGCGGGCGAGTACTCCGTCACGGGCTCCGTCTCAGTCCATGGCTCATCGAGGCCGTGGTACTGCACGGAGCTCGGGTACAGGACGCGGCGGATTCCGGCACGGCGCGCGGCCTCGAACAAGTGAAAGGTGCCCGTGGTCATGACCATCTGCTGCCGATAGAGCAGCTCGGCGTCTTCAGGCCGTGCAGCCACGCCGCGCTCCTCGGCGGAGAAGAACACACTGTGCGCGATCCGGCTGATATCGTGCTCCCGGAGCACGTTCTCGATATCCTCGTAGCGGGACACGTCGCCCTCGACGAAGGTGATGCGCTCGGAGATATCGACCAGGCGGCCGGGCGTGCCTTTCAGGTCCAGGCAGACGACCGGTTCGCCTTGCTCGACCAGACTGCGCACCAACCGTGCGCCAATGAAGCCTTTGCCTCCGGTGACCAGAGTAGCCATTCGATTCTCCTATTGCATGTGGTAGCCGCCGCTCACGCCGAGCGTCTGGCCTGTGATGAATGCCGCAAGCGGCGATGACAGGAAGAGCACTGCGGCAGAGACATCCTCCGGCGTTCCAAGGCGCCCTAGACCTGGCGCCGCCGGGTAAGTCCTGAAGATGCGCGCACGGGTCTCGGCGAGTTCGGGGCCGGAATTGGAGCTAAGCGGGCCGCTGCGGATCCCTTCGTGCACGACCGCACCGAGCGCGATGCAATTGGCGGTGATGCCAAGCGGGCTGTACTCGCGGGCCAGCGCCATCGTGAAGCCGACAATCGCCGCCTTGGCGCCGGAGTATGCCGCCAGCCGCGCCTCGCCCCGGCGACCGGCTTCCGACACGATGCTGACGATGCGCCCGCGCCGGCCGTCCATCTGCCGCAGCGCCTCGCGGCAGCAGTACATGGTGCCATTCACGTTGAGTGCGATCTGCGCGTGCTGTTCATGCACGGTGGTCTCTGCGAAGTTCGGCCGCTTTGCGCCCGGCTCGCGCAAGGTCGGCGGCACACCCGCGTTGTTGACAAGTATGTCGCACGGACCAAAGCCATCGAGCAGGCGGTGGAACATGTCGCCCACCGACTGCGGCTCGCAGATGTCTGCCGTGAGTGGAATCGCCAGATGCCCCGCAGCACGAATCTCGGTAGCCACGGCCTCAGCACGGTCGGGAAAGAGGTCGTTCACCCCCACCTTGCACCCCTGCGCCGCCAGTTCGATCGCGATGCGGCGCCCCACACCCTGACCCGCGCCGGTGACCAGTGCCACCTTGTCATCCAATTGGAGGTTCAGCATGTTAGCGCCCCAGGATGTGCATGTTCAGACAGCCGAGGCCTGTGTTGTGGGCCACTGCGATTTTCGGCCGCCTCGGCATTTGCAGTTCGCCAGCTTCACCACGTAGCTGGCGCACCAATTCATAGATTTCGGCGATGCCCGTTGCCCCGAGGGGGTGGCCGCGAGCGAGCAGCCCGCCATCTGTGTTGAATGCAACCTGTCCGTCCAGCGCCGCCTTGCCTTCGAGGAAAAAGCGACCACCCTCGCCTTCATCGCAGAAGCCCAGTGCCTCCGCGCAAACGAAACCGCCGCCAGCAAACGGTGCATGGCATTGCACGACATCGACATCCTGCGGGCCGACGCCGGCGGCTTCATAAGCCAGCCCGCCGACACGATGGGTGAGTGAGCCGGCGCGAAAGTCGCCACCGATGTGCGGGCCAGGTCCGCCGAGCAGGTCTTCGTCGCTGGGACTGCCGACACCGTGACCCAAAATCGTAATGCTCCGGGAAACGCTGCCGTGTTGCTGAGCCTTGGCGCGCGTGGTGATGACGACTGCGGCGGCGCCGTCAGTGGAAGGGCAGCACATGTACTTTGTGAGCGGTGAGCAGATTACCGGCGCCGCCAGGATTTCTTCGTGCGTGAAGGCCTTACGGTTCTTCGCGTTTGGGTTCTTCGCACCATAGGCGTAGCACTGCACGGCCTCTGCGGCGAGCATCTGCGGAGTTTCGCCGTAGGCCAGCATGCGCCGCTGCAACGCCATGGCGATTCGACCCGGCGTCACGTCGAGGCCCATGTGGTGAAGGTGGAACTCGTGATCGAGCGCGGGATCACCACCAGAAAGCAGGCCGCCTTCCATCTTCTCGTAGCCGAGCACGAGGACAGTGTCATAGCACCCGGACTGCACGGCGAGGTATGCCTCACGAAAGGCAGCGGAGCCGCTGGCACAAGCCTGCTGCATCTGGCTGATGGGAATCCCGGTCCAACCAAAGTGCTGGACGATCTGCCGCGCTTCTGTGAATCCGGCGAACTCGGCACCAAGCCACGCAGCCTGCACTTGGGGAAACGTGATGCAGGCATCTGCCAGCGCCTGGCGGATCGCAACTTCAGACAGTTGAATGGTTGACTTGTCGGGCCAGCGGCCGAACGGGTGGATGCCGATGCCAGTGACGACCACTTCGTGCTTCATGCCTGCCCTCCTTTGCCTGCAACGGGCCGAAACATGTAGGCGTGCACCTTGCCCTCCCCCCCAGGCCGAGGGATTTCGCCAACGAACATTTCCACGGTTAAACCAGTGCGCAGCTGCGCAGCCTCGCAATCGCGCAGCACAGTAAAGACGTGGACACCTTCCGGCATGGCCACTTCAGCCTGTACATAGGGCGAGTCAATTACCGCCAGCTTCGGCCTGCGATCGATCAGGCTCCAGGCATGCAAGGTACCGTGCGCCGACAGCGCCAGGTCTCGCAGTGCGGGCGAGCTGCAGCGGCCGCAATACTGACGTCGCGGAAAGAACAGGCGATCGCAGGCATCACAGCGGCTGGCGAGCAACCGCGGTACGCCGTCAACATCGGCGTAAAGGCCCTCTTGTAGGGGCGGGATCTCGGGCATGGGTGTCTCCGTATGGGCCGGGACACTTCTGCGCCCGGTGGAGGAGACTCTAAATGGAGGCGGGTGCCGCGCGGCTTATATCTGCCATGCCCTGCGGGCATGCGGCTATTCGCCGAGCGGGGCGTTTAGCCAGTCGACCACCCGCTCCATTGACTTGCGTATCATCCGCCCCATCAGCTTGGCCGCCAGCGTCGGCTGGCCCGCACGCCGCGTCGCTAGGTACAGGGTGTAGATGATCTTGCTGTCGGAGATAGGCACGAAGGCCAGTTTCTCGCAGTGCTCATCACGCACGACCGTGCGGCTCATAAACATGCAGCCCACGCCGACGCTGACCAAGCTGCGCTGCAGCACGAAGCTGTTGACTTCCATGACCACGTTAGGCTTGAGTCCTGCTGCACGGAATTCCGAATCGACGAGGTGACGGATGCTCTGGTTTTGGCTGGCCGCCAGCAGCGGCAGTTGCGCCACCTGCGCGAGTGTCAGCGACTGCGGCATCGGATTGCCGTCAAGCGGGCTGCTCTCCTTCCAGGCGATCGGATAGACGATGCCCAGGTGGTGGTGGAACAAAGGCTCCAAATCGACCGCGGATGGATTGAAGGGGCCGTTGAGTAGCGCGATGTCGATCTGCTTATCCATTAGCATGTCAAACAGATCGTTGACATAGCCCTGCTCGATTCGCACGAACACTCCCGGGTAGGCACTGCGGTACTCGGGAATGAGGTGTTGGATGAGGATTTCGCCTGTTGTTGGCGGCACTCCAATGGCCACAGTCCCGCGCGGACTGCTCGCGGCCTGGCTTGTCGCCTGCGGCAGCTGCTCCATCAGTTCAAGCACCTGAGTCGCTCTCTCGCAAAAGGCAGTACCAGCCTCGGTCAGGACGAAGCCACCGCCCTCGCGACGGAACAGTCGTGCATTGAGCGACTGTTCCAACGCGTTGATGCGGCGACTGATCGCGGGCTGCGTGATGCCGAGTTTCTGCGCCGCGCGCGTGTAGCTCGCGGTGTCCGACACGGCTAGAACCGCCCGCAGGTCGGCCAAGTCCAGTTCGGTCTCCAGTTTCATGCGCACTCCATCATCTCATGTCATACCAAAGATAACTTGGCCGGACGTTGTCGCCAAAGGGGACGGCCTCCTAAAGTAGCACCTATCGAGCGCGCCACCGAAGCCGCCATAATCCACAAGGAGACAACGTATGTCCATCACCTCAAAGCGCGGGTTCATCTTGAGCGCACTCGCGGCCGCCGTGACCCTCGGTGCGGGAGGCCTCGCCTCGGCACATGAATGGCCAAACCGGCCCATCACGATGCTTGTGCCACAACCGGCCGGCTCTATCCAGGACCTCGTGGCACGCGCCCTCGGAGAGGAACTTGCGCAGATCCTTAAGCAACCCGTGGTAGTGGACAATCGGCCCTCCGCCAGCCAGGTCATTGCCAGCAGTTTGCTGGCGCGCGCGACGCCGGACGGCCATACGCTCATGGTTTCGGTGATGCCTAATGTAATCGCGCCCCATCTACTGAAGGGGCAGAACTTCTCAGGCAACCAGGACTTCGCTGTCGTTTCCCATTCGCTGTCAAGCGCTGGGTTTCTGGCTGTCTCCCCGCAACTCAAAGTGAACAACCTAAAGGAGTTCATTGCGCTGCTGAAGGCAAACCCCGGCAAATACATGTTCGGTTCTGCCGGGGTCGGCACTCCGATGCACATGTTTCTGGAGCAGTTCAACCGCGACGCGAACATCCAAAGCGTCCACGTGCCGTACAAGAGCTTTCCGCCGATCATCCCAGACATCTCGAACAACGTTGTGCAGTACACAATCCTGCCGCTCGGGCAGTTGCAAATGGTGAAGTCCGGCAAGATGAAGGGGCTGGGCTTCGCAGGCGCGAAGCGTGATCCCGATCATCCCAACATGCCCACGTTGGACGAACAGGGGCTCAAGGGATTCGATGCCACCCTGCAGTATTTCGTGATTGGCCCCAAGGGCATGCCGCCGGACGTGGTGACCAAGCTCAACGCGGCGATCAATACTGTGCAGGCCAAGGAGAGTTACCAGGCCAAATATAAGACGCTGGGTGGCACCACGGTCCCGCAAAACGTTTCTCCCGCAGCCGCGACTGCGCGGCTGCGGCACGAAGACGAGCGCTTCTTACCGCTGGTCAAGGCAGGCAAGATCACGCTGGAATGAGCATGGGCCAATTTGTCGGACAAAGCCTATGAGCACAATCTATCCATCCATTACTGCCCCTGGCCTGCCGTACACACGCGGAACCTTCTTCATCGATTCCTGTGTGGTGCCAGCGCGCGATAGCGCGTACGAGGCCAGTGCCCGCACCGCCGCCGTCCCCACTTGGCAAGTGGGGTGCCACAGCCGACCATGGCCGCGCCACTGCTAGGCGCACACACGAACCGGGTCCAGCATGAAGTACTCGTACTCCACTGGGCGAAAGTTGACCGTCAACATGATGCTGGCATCGTCGCCAGCGCGAAAGGAACCTTATGAAGATCGGAGTGATCGGCGCAGGCTTTATTGGTCGGGCACTGGCACGGGTAGCGGTGGCCAACGGCCACGAGGTGATGATCGCCAATTCGCGCGGCCCACAGACGCTTCACAGCACCGCCATCGCGTTGCATTGCCGAGCGGGCGAGGCCGCCGAAGCGGCGCGCTTCGGCGAAGTGGTGGTGCTGGCGATTCCCCTGCACGCAGTCGGCAGCCTTGACCCGGCGCCCTTCGACGGCAAGATCATCATCGACGCCAACAACTACTACCCTCAGCGCGACGGCAACATCCCCGAACTCGATGGTCACAAGGCCACCACCAGCGGCTTGCTGACGCAACGGCTGCCGGGCGCCCGGATAGTGAAGGCTTTCAACGCCATCTTGCAGGACGACATCGAGAAGGATGCTCGGCCGGCCGGTGCGCCCGACCGGCGCGCACTGCCGATCGCCAGCGACGACGTGGCGGCCAAGCGTGTGGTCGCACAGCTGGTGGATCAGTTCGGCTTCGACGCGTTCGACGCAGGCACGCTGGCAGAAAGCTGGCGCTTCGAGCGCTCCATGCCTTGCTATTGTGTCCCGCTGAGTAGCACGGAACTGTCGGAGGCGCTCGCCTCGGCGCAGCGCGGCGTCGAGGTGCCACTCGGGTCCTGGCGAGCGAAGCGCGAAACCGAACACAGAGCCGAGCTGGCCGCCAATTCTTCGGTCCGGCCACAGGACAGGCGCCAGCCAGTCGGCTTCGATGGCCGCGGCAGCTTGGACATCGTCGACACCCAATTCCATATCGGCCCGCTGCACGATGTGCAGAAGAGCCTGGCCGCAATGGACGCGCTGGGCATCCGCTCGGCCATGGTGGACGAACTGTGGGGATTCAATGCTAACGGCGTGCCGCAACCTTGCGCGCTGCTGCCCGGGGGTGGTTGGCGCTCGCTCAGCCCGCTCGGCATCGCCGCCTCGCTACAGTATCCGGAACGCTTCGGCTTCATTCAGCGAATTGAGTTGGACGACCCACTGCTCTTGTCCCGTATCCCACTCCTGGCTGACATGCCGGGCTGCCGCAGCTTGCGCATTAACTTGCACACGGAAGCAGACCGCCGACGCCTTGAATCGGGCGCCTGGGATCAGGCGCTGGCGCTGGCGCAACGGCATGGACTGCCGGTGTCCGTAATGACCGAGGATGCCGGCCGGTTGCTGTCGCCGGTGGCGCAACGCTTTGAAGCGCTCGCGCTGGTGGTCGACCACTGCGGCTGGCCGCGCTCGCCGCAACACTGGCATGAAGTGCTGGAACTGGCGCGCCTGCCCAACGTGCTCCTGAAGTGGAGCCACGCCCATCGCGCCTTTCGCCGCCATGCCCAACCACATCAGGCACGCCAGCGGGCGTTGGTCGATGCGGTGCAGGCCTTCGGGGCAGACCGCGTGATGTGGGCAGGCGACGTGAGCTTCGAGGAATCGAACGCCAGCTGGAGTGAGCTGCTGTCTTTCGTGCGTGATCACCCGGGGCTGTCCGAGGACGACCGCGCTGGGGTGCTTGGACGCACGGCGCGCCGTGCTTACCGCTGGGAGATCTGACAAATGACCGAAATGCTGCCACGCCCCGCCGCCAAGACGCTTGGTGGGCTGCTGGAGGAAAGGGCGAAGAGCCACCCCGGCCGGCCGGCCCTGACTTACCGCGAGGAGACCTTGGATTTCGCGGAGGTTCGTCGCCGCGCGCTCGATTGCGCGAAGGCGCTGCATGCGCAGGGCGTGCGAGCCGGCGACAAGGTCGGCGTACTCATGGGCAACCGGATCGAATGGGTGGTGTCCAATTTCGCCATTCAGTACCTGGGCGCCACGCTGGTCGCGATGAACACTTGGTATACCCAGCGCGAACTGGCATACGTACTGGAGCATGCCGACATCAAGCTGCTGCTCGCCGCTGATAGCTTGCTCAAGTACGACTACGCCAGCATGCTGGACGCGCTGCAGCCGTTCTCCGTCACCTGCCCGAAGTTGCGCACCGTGGTAATGCTGGGGAAGCGGCGTTGCGGCGGCGCAGTCGACTACGAGCGCTTCCTAGCCAGTGGCGCGGGCGTCGCCGACGAGGAAATTCTTGCGATCGAGCGCCGCATCGACCCTGAGGAGCCTGCCTACCTGCTCTACACCTCGGGCTCGACTTCGCATCCCAAGGGAGTATTGTTGGTTCATCGGCACTTGGTGGAGAACATGTACGACATCGGCGTGCGGATGCACTTCACGCCCGATGACGTGGTGTTCATGCCGCTGTCGCTATTCTGGGGAATGGGCTGCATGAACTTTCTAATTGGCCCCTGGGCCCACGGGGCGCACATCGTATTACAGGAACACTTCGATCCCCTTGAAGCACTGAATCTCATCCAGCGCTACCGCTGCACCGTCTTCCCGGGGACGCCGAACATCGTCCATGCCGTGTTCGAACATCCAGAGGCGAACCGCTTCGACTTATCCTCGGTCCGCAAGGGAACGCCAATTGGGTCGCCGCCGATGACCCTCAAGCTGTTGCAAACCGTCATGCCGCTGGGCATCCGTTGCTTCGGGCTGACGGAGACGCATGGCTTCTCCAACATGCATGATGCCTCGGATCCGATCGACAAGCGCTCGCGCACCGAAGGGCGCATCATGCCGGGATTCCAGATGTGCATCGTCGATCCCGAGACAGGCGAAGCCCTCGGCCCGGGCAAGTCAGGCGAGATCAGGCTACGAGGTCGCATCATGAAAGCCTACTACAAAAATCCTGATGCCACCGCTGCCGCCTTCGACGAGGACGGCTGGTTCCGCACCGGCGATATCGGCCAGATTGACGACGAGGGATACCTGCTGTTCATGGGGCGTTACAAGGAGATGCTCAAGACCGGCGGTATCAATGTCGCGCCTATCGAAATCGAGGAAGTGTTGCTAAAGCACCCGGCGGTACAGGAGGCCTTCGTCTGCGGCCTGCCCGATCCCGTGCGCGACCAGATCGTCGCCGCCGTAATCGTTCTGAGCAGCGGCATGCGGGTGACAGAGGAAGAGCTAGCGCGACACTGTCGGGAGCAACTGGCCGCCTACAAGGTACCCCGGCGAATGCGGTTCGCCACCATGGACGAACTGCCCCAGACCGCGTCCCGCAAGGTGCACCGCCTACGTCTCCAGACCTTATTCCAGCCGGAGCCGACAGAATGACCGAGACCTCCAAGTTGCTGGCGCGCCGGGTTGGCCGAACCATGTCGGTCATGAAAGGCTCCTTTTTGCCTTTCGCTGGGAAGAATGGCGGGGAGTCACGAAGATGACTGGTCCACTGCAGGGGCTCAGAGTATTGGAATTCGTCGGCTTGGGGCCCTGCCCGTTTGCCGCCATGCTGCTTGCCGACCTTGGGGCTGACGTGATCCGCATCGAGCGGAAACAGCTTCCCGGCGTGCCCAACCCCTACCCCGTTCTGGGCACGCGGTACGACGTAATGGCTCGAAGCCGTCGCTCGCTAGCGCTAGATCTCAAGCACCCGGAGGGACGTATGCTGGCGCTCGATTTGGTGGCACAAGCCGATGTTCTGCTGGAAGGCTTTCGCCCTGGTGTGATGGAAAGGCTCGGCCTTGGCCCAGACGTGAGCCTGGAGCGAAATCCGCGTCTCGTCTACACCCGCGTCACCGGCTGGGGCCAAGAAGGGCCGCTTGCCAGCGCGGCCGGACACGATTTGAACTACATCGCGCTCAGCGGAGTGCTACCTTCCATGGGCCGGCCCGGTTCACCACCTCCACCGCCCTTGAACCTAATCGGCGATTTCGGTGCTGGCGGCATGATGGCGGCTTTCGGGACCGTCAGCGGCGTTCTGCACGCCCGCCGGACCGGGGAAGGTCAGGTGGTCGATGCCGCCATGCTTGATGGCACCAATCTCATGAGCGCCATGATCTACGGCTTCCATGCCATGGGCGGTTGGAGCGGAGAACGAGGCCGCAACTGGATTGACGGTGGCGCCCCCTACTACGACACGTACGAGTGTGCGGACGGCAAGTGGATCGCGATCGGGCCAATCGAGCCGCAGTTCCTTGCATTGTTGCTGCGGCTGTGCGGCGTTGAGGATCCGCAATTCGGCCACGTTCAGGACGTGGAACAGTGGCCGCAGTTGAAGGTAAAGATGGCCGCTGTGTTCCGCGGACGCACGCGCGCCCAGTGGTGCGAGCTGCTGGAAGGGACCGATGCCTGCTTCTCGCCTGTGCTCGATCTAGACGAGGCGCCGGCGCACCCCCACAACCGAGCGCGGGAGAACTTCATTGAGATCGCCGGCGTGGTGCAGCCGGCGCCCGCCCCGCGTTTTCAGCGCACGCCTGCTAGCATCAGCCGTCCACCGGACCTGCCTGGGGAGCATGGTGTCGAGATCCTGAACGACTGGAGCATCGATCGGGAACGCGTCGATTGGCTGCGGGATGCGGGCGTGATATGAACTGTCATCGCGTCGCGGCGCGCTGGCCGCTATTGTTGACAATGCTCTAGGGCGGCTTGCGTGCATCCGAGCTGCCGACCGCCACCGTTGGCGCGTTCTTCTGCCGGCGCGATGCCCAGGGCATCGAGCGCTGGTGGCTGGAGGTGACCGGCAAGGGCAACAAGACCCGGCTGGTGCCGGCGACCGACGAGCTGATTGCCGAACTGGCGCGATACCGCCGCGCCCACGCGTTGCCGCCTGCCCCGCAGTTCGGGGAGACGCGTCCGCTGGTGCTGCCGGTGATCGGAAGAGCGGGCAGTGAGAAACCCGTGTCACGCGGCGCGCTGCACCTGATCCTGAAAGTGGTGTTTGGCATGCGCGGCGCGCCTGCGGAGCTCGGGCCGGAATGGGAGCCGCAAGCCGCGGTGCTGGCCAGCGCCTCGGCGCACTGGCTGCGCCACACCGCTGGCTCGCACATGACTGACCGGCAGGTCGACCTGCGCTTTGTGCGCGACAACTTCGGGCACAGCTCACTGTCGACGACGAGCGGCTACCTGCACAGCGAGGAGGACGCCCGCCACGAGGCCACGCAGGCGCGGCACCGGATTGGCTGGGGTACGAAGAAATAGCCGGCCGGAAGGGTTATTTCGTGATCGTGAATCTATGGAGACCTCCCTTATTGCAAAGCTAATGGGTTGGTTTGCTGTTGATCCAGGTGGTTAATTGCGTTTTTGGCGCAGTGTAAATCCGCGCGAAGTTGCGCCGAAACCAGCGATCAGCTTCCCGCCAAAACAGGTGATCACGTTCCCCCGAAATTGCTGATCACGCGCCCCGAAATACGCACTTCGGCCGGTTCAACGTGAACACAGGCATTGCTAGCGATGCTAATTCGTGCGTCGCCCTCAGAGATCGCAACCCGGGCCTGTCACGCGGCACACTGCACCTGATCCTGAAGGAAGTGTTCGGCCGGGTCGGCCGCCAATCTTCGCGCGCGCCGGCCCGAATGAGAGGCGCAGGCAGCGCTGCCGGTCAGTGCCTCGGCCCCGGGGCTGCGCCATGCTGCCGGCTCGCACATGTCCAACCAGCAGCTCGACCAGCGCTGCGTGCGGGATGATTCCGCGCATCAGTTAGTCTCGACGGCGAGGGACTACTCGCACAGCGAAGAGGATGCCCGGCACGAGGCCACGCAGGCACGGCATCGAATCGGCTGGAACAGCAAGAGGTAGCACCCGTGGAAATTATCTCAAACGCATGGCGCAGCAAAGGCGCGCCATCGTCAACATCGTGGAGCATTGTTCTTCTACTCTCCGGCAAGCATAGAAGAAGAACACTTAGCCGTAAGGCAGCTCGGGCACGCCGCCTGCGTATTCCATCGCGCAGACCATTCCCCCGATCCAGTCTGCGGTGGTCTGCCCCCGGGTAGCGCATGCGTATGTGTAATTCGATGCGTCATGCGTATGTTGGCATGACGCGTCTAATGCGAACAGCGTTTTTATGCGACGTCGAGCGATGCGGTCCAGCGGACGTGGCAGTCTGAGAGTGGTCCTCGGCCAAGTCAGGCGAAATTGGACTTCACATAAAAAAGCAGGTCTCCTGTAGTGGCTGTCCCACTTCAGGAGCCATTCATGGATACCCTTCCTTCGCTTCACGCTGCACCGGCTTCGTGGCTGCGCGACAGCGTTCTCGCTCCGTACATTGGTGGCTATTGTCAGTACCTTGTCAGGCGAGGCTACGCCGATCACACCGTAAGAATGTACCTGTATTGTGTCGCACACTTCGCCCGCTGGATACGACGCCGTCGGATTGCCGCGTGCGACCTTACAGACGATGTAGTTCGGCGGTTCATCACTGAACACCTCCCGCGCTGTACCTGCCCACCGCCAGTGCGAAGGCACGGGCGCACGGTCCGTGCGGCACTGCGGCATCTGCTCATCGCACTGGATGAAGCCGGGCTGCTGCGTAAGAGCCAGGTTTTCACCGCGATTGATGATGAACTTCGCCGCTTTGATGATTACATGAACCGCGCACGCGGACTGGCGCGAAGCACGCGAATGCAACGTCTCAGCATCCTACGATCCTTCCTGCAACAGAGCCACGGTGCTGGCTCTCCTACCCAGGGCGAACTGCGCCGGTTCAT
Source organism: Cupriavidus oxalaticus (assembly GCF_004768545.1). Lineage (NCBI taxonomy): Bacteria > Pseudomonadati > Pseudomonadota > Betaproteobacteria > Burkholderiales > Burkholderiaceae > Cupriavidus > Cupriavidus oxalaticus. The sequence continues at coordinate 80,616 of NZ_CP038639.1, forward strand.
CGGCAGACAGCTTCGGCGACTGTGTCCGGGCAGCGCACAGGTTGTTGCGGGCACGCTGCGCGCGTATCTCCGCTATCGAGCAACATTGAGGGACGCGGTGGCGCACTTGCTGCCGGTCATCGCATCGCCCGCGAACAGACGCTTGGCGGTATTACCGCAGACGCTGTCGCAGCAGGAGGTTTTGCAGCTGCTTGACGCCTTTCCACAAGGGTTGCCATCCAGGCATCGCGCTTACGCCATGGTCCGGTGCCTCGTCGATCTGGGCCTGCGAGCCGGCGAAGTTGTCACCATCGATCTGGACGACATCGACTGGGAAGCGGGAACCCTTCGCATCGCCAAGAATAAGTCGCGTCGAGTAGACGTGCTGCCGTTGCCCCAGACCACGGGCCAGGCCATCGCAACCTATCTACAAGTGGAGCGACCTCCGACGGCGAGCAGGCGAGTCTTTGTTCGCCATGTTGCGCCGGTTGATGCCCCGATCGGTCCGGAGGTGCTACGCAAGATTGTGCGCGAGGCATATCGGCGCGGCGGACTTCCCTATACGAGGGTGCACATATTGCGCCATACGCTGGCGAGTCGGATGCTCGCCAGCGGAAGCACCCTCAAGGAAGTCGCCGACGTGCTGCGTCATCGTGAGCTCGACACGTCAATGATCTACACCAAGGTCGACATGGTTCACCTATCGGCCGTTGCAATGCCCTGGCCGGGAGGTGTGAGATGAGCACTACCAACAACACTGTACAGCTTGCTGTCGAACGATATCTGAATCAGCGCAGACGACTTGGCTTCGAACTGAGTTTCACCGGCCAGCAACTGATGCGTTTCGCCCGGTACGCGGATGCCCGTGGGCATCGAGGGCCGCTGACACTCAAACTGCAACTCGACTGGGCGCGCGAGCATGTCAAGCGCACCGGACTTGTGACCTGGGCTCGCAGGTTGGAAGTCGTTCGACCTTTCGCGGCATACTACCGTCAGTTCCAGCCGGACACCGAGATCCCTGACTTACACACCTTCGGGCCAGGCCATCGGCGCTTAGCGCCGCACATTTACACCAGGCAGGAAGTGTGCGATTTGCTCGAGCAGGCAGGTCGCCTGCCCCCGTTGGACGGACTACGACCCGCGACCTACCGGACGCTGTTCGGCCTTATCGCCACCGTCGGCCTTCGGCTCTCAGAAGCATTGAACCTTCGTGATGGGGACGTCGATTTGCGACGTGCTTGTTTGACCGTGCGTCACACCAAGTTTAACAAGTCGCGTTGCCTGCCGTTGCACAGCAGTGCAGTACAAGCGCTCAACGAATACCGGCAACTCCGTGATCGGCGTATCGAAACCCGTGCGGACATGCCGTTCTTCGTGTCGCAATCGGGATGCGCCCTGCCGAAGAGGACGGTTCAAGACGTCTTCGTCCAACTGCGTCGGCAATTGGCGTGGCAGGCACGCGGGGACTACCCGCATCCGCGCATTCAAGACCTGCGCCACAGTTTCGCCGTGGCTCGATTGCTACGATGGTATGAGACAGGAGAGACCGTCGATCACGCCGTGCTCTGGTTATGCACCTACCTTGGTCATGCCAGCATCTCGGACACTTACTGGTACCTCAGCGGCACGCCAGAACTGATGGCAGTGGTGGGTGCGAAGTTCGAGTGTTTTGCACTGGAGGAGGTGCGCCATGCATAGTTCAACTTCACCCACCTTCGGCGGCTTGGTGCAGGAGTTTTTCACCGACTACATGGTGCAGCAGCGAGCGCTCAGTCCTTGTACCGTCGCGTCCTATCGCGATGCCTTCTTGCTCATGTTGCGATTTGCCGAGCAACATTTGGGAAAACCGCCGTCGGTCTTGCGATTGGCTGACATTGACGCGAAGTTCCTGGCCAGCTTTCTGGAGCACCTCGAACAAGACCGGCACAACACCGTCCGTAGCCGCAATATCCGGCTGGCGGCTATACGGTCTTCCTGCGATTCGCGGCTCGTCGCGACCTCGCGAACCTGCGTGTCTTTGAGCAGGCGCTGGCGGTCCCAATGAAACGCTTCGACAGGCCGATGATCGGGTTCCTCTCAAAGGAGCAGATGTTGGCCCTCATGGACATTTCTACGGCAAGCTGGCTCGGTCAACGAGACCGACTGCTCTTGACCTTGCTTTACAACACTGGCGCTCGAGTATCGGAGATCGTTGGTGTTCAGGTCGGTGACGTCATCCTTGGCCCGACATCTTTCATTCACTTGCATGGAAAGGGACGCAAGCAGCGGTCGCTGCCGCTTTGGAAGAGCGCAGTCCGAGATATTCGTGACTGGCTTGGCCGCAACCCGCAACTGACCGAGCGATCGCCGCTGCTGCCCACCCGTCAGGGCAATGCAATGAACCGAGCCACGGTCTGTCAACGGCTGAAGCTGGCGACCAAGGCAGCGTCGGAACGACATCCCGAACTCGCTGACGTCAAGGTATCACCGCACCGTATCAGGCATTCGACCGCCATGGCGATGCTGCAGTCCGGTGTATGGCCCACTGAGATTGCGTTATGGCTCGGTCACGAGAGCCCGACGACGACGCACATGTATGTCGAGGCGGACCTTAAGATGAAGGAGCGCGCGCTCGCTCGGTTGAATCCGCCAATTGTGAAACGAGCTCGGTACCAGCCACCCGCGACGCTTCTGCAATTCCTGAAGTCGCTATGATTATGTGAATCGAATGAGCACACGCCGCGCCTCCAATGGAGCGCGGCGCCTCACTCGTCTTGGCAGGATCGGCATAAAAACGCTGTTCGCATTAGATGCGCCCAGCACAGCGACGAAGAAGGCCTCAAGTCTGTGCTTGGTCCCTGCCATCTCGATCCGCGATGGCATGCTCTCGACTCGTTGATTTTCTTCCGACGGATCTGTCGGCATCATCTGAAGTAATTATCACAGTCATATGGACATCAGATGGAACCCATCCAACCTAAGCGCTACCGATTTACCGGACATGAGCGCGTCTTTCACAATGCTTCGGCAATCGAGACGCTGCCTGAGGTCTTGGGGCTGTTCGGATACCAGCGCGTCTTCGTCGTTTGCTCCCGCACGATACGCAGGAAGACCACTTGGATCGACCGGTTACAGGCGCGGCTTGGCAACTTGATCGTCGGGATTACCGATGATGTGGGCGAACATTCTCCGCTGTCCAACGTCCTAAACGCGGCAAGGCAAGCGCGCGATGCCCATGCCGACGTCATCGTCTCTATCGGTGGCGGCTCGGTAATGGACATGTGCAAGGCCATGCAATTGTGCATTTCGGAGAATACCTACGACCGGGATTCCCTTCTAAAATTGCAGTTCGTCCTGTCTCAAGATGGCACCGAGATGCTGACGACATCGCAGGCGCCGGCTGCCATCAGGCAGATCGCGATCCCCACCACGCTTGCCACATCCGAATGGACGCCGGTCAGCACGCCGATCGACGATGAGACACGACTGAAAGCTCGTTTCGTGGTCCCCGACGGCTCGCCCCAAGCAATCCTCTATGACCCTGACCTGCTGCAGCAGACGCCTGTGCGATTGCTGTGGTCTACTGGTATTCGGGGTCTGGACCATGCCATCAACACGGCCTGCTCGTCGTCGCCGCATCCATTTGCAAGCCTGTTGGCAGAGAAAGCTATCGCGCTGTATGTAGATCACCTGCCAAATCTGAGCGACGTCACCTCGACCGACTCGTTCATTCAGTGCCAGCTAGCCACCTGGTACACCGGCATGGGTCAGATGTCGGTGCCGCACGGCTTCAGCCACTGGATGGTCCATATCATAGGCCCGTACGGTGGCGTCGCGCATAGCGATGCGGCGTGCGTCCTGATGCTTGCCCAAGCGAAATGGCTCGAGGGGTGGGTCACGCCGCAGCATGCACGCCTGCGAGCCGCCATCGGCCAACCTGACAAGCCGTTTCACGCCATACTTCACGGCTTGCTGGAGCGTTTGAGTATGCCGACCACACTCGACGACCTGGGCCTCACGCGCACTCAGGTCGACGCAATGATCGGCCCAGCACTTAAACATCCGATGGTGACCCGCAATAATGTTCGGCCGATCGAGACGGAAGCAGACTTGCGCGCTGTTCTGGAGTTGGCATGGCGTGCATAATGCCATTTAGTCTCAGCCCGCCCTCCTGATGCCATGAAGATCGATCCCGTTTCGTTGCGGCTGTTCCTTGCGGTTTCCGAACTCGGTACCATTGCCGCCGCCGCGGAACGGGAGCACATCACGGCCTCCGCTGTCAGCAAGCGCGTCAGCGATCTGGAAGATGCCCTGAGCACGCAATTGCTGGAGCGTAGCAACAAGGGTATCGTGCTGACTCCGGCAGGTATCGCCCTGCAAGGGCTGTCGCGCAACATCGTCAACGACCTTGACAATGTCGCGACGATGATGCAGGACTACGCCAGCGGGACCCGGGGCCTGGTTCGCATCTATGCTAACGTGTCCTCCATCGCCCAGTTCCTGCCGAATGATCTTCATGGCTTTATCGAGAAGTATCCTGACGTGCAAGTCCAACTCCATGAGCACATTAGCACCGCGATCTTGCGTGGAGTGTCGGAGAACGAGGCAGACGTCGGCTGCTTTGCCGATCTGGGTAAAGCGCCGCATGGCCTGCTGATCCTGCCATATCGCGAGGACGACCTGGTCGTCGTTGTGCCTCGGCACCACCCTCTGGCCTCGCGAAAGAAGCTGACCACACCAGATTTGCTCGATCACTACATGATCGGACTACAAACGGGCAGCTACATTAATCTGCAGTTGTCGCGCTTGGCCAGCGAGCACGGAAAGCCGGTGAAGTTCCGCATGCAGGTCAACAGCTACGATGCCGTCTGCCTGATGGTGGAGTCGAAAATGGGTATCGGCATTCTTCCCGAGCGCCTGGCCCGGCGCTATTCAAGAATACTTGGCGTGCGCATGATCGCGCTCGATGCGCCATGGTCACATCGCAAGCTCAACCTTTGCGTCCGTTCCTACGAAGGATTGCCAGTGGCTGCGCGCCAGCTGGTCGACCACTTATGCCCATCTGCGCAGGTGCTCGCTGCTGACGCGGGCGCGATACGCGCCCACTCTTGACTCCTGCCTAGTCTATAGTTGCCCCCGCGGCGTTGACAACTTCGGACCAGCGGGCGAGGTCGCTGCGGATCAGTGCCTCGAACTTACTCGGCTCGGAGACAAACGGCTCGCATCCCTGGCGTTCCAAGGTCTCCCGCACTTCCGGATCCTCCAGTACTTTCCTCAACGCCGCCCGCAACCGGGCAATGACGGCAGGGGGCGTGTTTACAGGCGCAAACAGGCCATACCAGGGTGTTGCGCCAACTCCACGAAGCGTCTCTCCGACGGTTGGAACGTCTGGCATCGATGGTAGGCGCTTTTCGTTGGTCACAGCAAGGACCTTAAGCTTGCCGGCACGAATGAACGCCTGCGCTGATGGCAAGCTCTGCACCGAAAGCGTCACCTGCCCTCCCACCACATCTGCCGCCGCAGCCGCGGCTCCCTTATATGGAACATGCACCAGCCGAATTCCAGCGCTATGTTGGATCATCTCTCCAATCAGATGGTTCAGCGTTCCGTTTCCCGCCGAGGCGAAGGTGACCGTGTCAGGCTTCTTACGCGCTAGAGCTACCAGTTCGCGCACGCTGCCAGGAAGGAAAGACGTATTGGCAACGAGCACATAGCCTGCCGTTGCCACGCTGCCAACAGGTACGAAATCCTGCACCGGATCGAACCCCGTGCGCTTGTAGAGCGCGGGATTTATCACATGGGCGCTGCTAACCGTGAATAGCAGCGTATACCCGTCAGCTGCGGCCTTTGCCACGTATGCAGTGCCTATGTTGCCACCGGCGCCGGGGCGATTTTCAACCACCACTTGCTTGCCAAGCCTTTCGGCAAGCTTTGTTGTCAGTATACGGGCGACCACGTCGTTAGCGCCGCCTGGGGCTTGGGGTACTACTACCATTACCGGCTTGGCGGGGTATGTGTTCTGTGCGCCGGCCGCTGTTGCGAAGCCCAGCGCGAGCATTGCCAGCCAGCGGGTCCTTATAATTTTCATGGTGTCTCCTCGAAAATTGCCAGGACATTGAAGCCTGGTGTTTCCATAGTGCGGGATAGGCCAACCGTTGCAAAGCAACGGTTCAACATTGCATCATCGTGGATCGAGATGGCAGATGCGAGTTGCTGAATTCATATCAGCTGCTGAGCGTCCAAAGCACTGATGAGCCGTACCGACCATCGCCGAATTCACGGAACTCCTCTTCACGCAGAGCAGGACACCACGCTTCTGCTAGAGGGTATGGACCAGACTGCGCGCAGCCAGTTGCGACTCCAGCATGCTGTCGAGGGCCTGTCGGTTGCGGCCATCTCCTACTACGTGTAGTCACTCGCGGGCACCGGGCTAAAGGTTCTGCATGCGGTGCACCTCCCGCTGGACCCGGATCTGATCATGTGCGTGCGTGTTCATTCTTCCCGTGGTGTTCCTGGTGTTGCGCGCCACCCGCGCAGCAAGCATGCCGGGCAAAAAAAATCTATGGTCGCCCCTGTTTTTGCAACCTTGAGCTCTGACGAAGTGGTTGGCAACGTCAGCCGTCTTCCCAGCTTCGGGCTGAAAGCTTCAAGCCGGTGCGCGCCAGCGGGGCGGGCGAGCGCAACAGGCTCCGTGAATTGCGGCGAAATTTCCATCGGATCGCACCCAACGGGAGGCGGGCTGCGGATCGGCGAGGATGCGCTCGTACACAAGCGTAGAGCGAAGCGAACGTCTGCCACCAGGGAACGCTAGACATCTCCCGCTTCTCGGCAAATCCGGTGGCGCTTTTTGCTGCTCATCCGGCACACCAATTACGCCACATTCAGCCACCGCTGGATGCTGCAGGAGCGCGTCTTCCCCCTCCGACGAAGCCATATTTTATGGAATGTTGGGCGCTACTTTCTCGGCGCGACTGATTGATAAGCGGCGACATCGGGACGCACCTGCGACAAGGTAGCAACAAACTCTTGCACAACAGGACCCTCATCGTCAGCTCGTGTCACGGCCACCAAGGTCGCTTTCGTTCGCATATTTGCAATACGAACAAATGCCACGTCACGTCTCTCAACCGAAGCAACCGAGGCGCCAACCAGCGTGAACCCTAGTCCGGCAGCGACTAAGCCTAGCGCCGTGTGAATTTCAATGGCTTCATGGCCCGCGCGAGGATTGCCTTCGGCCTGACGAAGTGCATCCACCATCTGGTTAGCGTACCGACTCTGAGGGTCTTTCGGATACTGGATGAGCGCCAGCGCATCTAGTTCAGAAGCCCGAACCGCCTTGCGCTTCGCGAACGGCGAATGAATTGGCACCGCTGCAACGAAGGGGTCGTCAAACAGCTTTACGTAGGTAAGGTCGTTGGCCCTATCGAACTCGCCAATGTAGCGCGAGATGCCGACGTCGATTCGGCCACTTCGCAGCGAATCGGGCTGATGCTCGGATAGTTGCTCTACCAGGTCCAACTGAATGCCTGGCAGCTTCTCGCGAAAGCGCCGCACAGCCTCGGGCACGATGGAGAAGATTGCGGACCGCGTGAATCCAATTCCGAGCCAACCCAGATTGCCAGCTGCGACCGCCCTTGCCTCCTCATCGAGCCGCCGCATTTGCGACAGCAACTCTTTCGCCCTCGGATAGAGGAATCTCCCCGTGGATGTCAGGGTCATCGGCCGGTTGGACCGGTCGAACACTGGCGCGCCAAGCAGCGACTCAAGCTGCGAAATCTGCATGCTGATTGCCGTTGGCGCGACGAACAGGCGACTGGACGCGGCCACTGCGCTCCCGGCATCCACTACCTCACAGAAGTACCGCAGCTGCTTCAAGTTCATTTTTTCTTAATGTAAGACCAATTTTCGGCGTTTGATTCAGGCCAGACTTTACTCGAAACTCTGCCGAACACACATGGAGTTATGCAATGGACGGTGCCTCGACCCCCGCGAAAAGTCTGCTTGACGCAGCTCGCACCCTCAGCACAGCCGAAATTTCGGACGCGCTCGACTACTTCAAACTGCCTGGTAGCGCACTCGGCATCGGACATCAGGCAGGCAAGCCGCGCATCTTTGGCCAAGCCTTTACGGTCGCATTTGTGCCAGTCGACACCGCGACGCCAGGGACCGTGGGCGACTACCTGGATGACGTCCCCAACGGCGCAGTTGCTGTCCTCGACAACTCTGGTCGAGTCGACTGCACCGTATGGGGCGGCATTATGAGCAAAATTGCTGAGCACCGCGGCATTGCCGGCACCGTTATCAATGGCGTCTGTCGTGACACTGCGGAAGCGCAGGAAGCCAACTACCCCCTTTACGCACGAGGGCGATTCATGCGAACCGGAAAAGACCGCGTCCAGGTCAGCGCCGTGGGCAAAGTCATCAGCCTGGGCGATGTCCGCGTGAAGCCTGGCGACTTCGTCATTGCGGACGCCGACGGTGTGCTGGTCGTGCCGGAAGCCCGTGCCGCGGAGGTGTTTGAGCGCGCTCTTCTCACCCGGGAGGTGGAAGGAAAAATTCTCGGAGCCGCACTGGCCGGCACCGCGCTTGGTGAGGCACGACGCCAGTTTGGCTATCACACGCTGCAGCGCACTGGCTACTAACACCACAACGACAAAGGACAACGGAAACAACATGAACTGGAAGATGCATCCGCTGGCCGCATTGACGGCCGCTACCGTAGCCTGCGCGGTGACCTCTGGAACTGTCGCGGCTGCTGAAGCCTATCCCTGCCAGACCCTGCGTCTCGTATCGCCGTACCCGCCTGGTGGTACAACGGACATCCTGGCTCGCATCGTGTCGCCTGGGCTGTCCAAGCGGCTTGGCGTTACAGTTATTGTCGACAACAAAGGCGGCGCCAGCAGCAACATCGGTACCGAGTTTGTCTCGCGTGCCAAGCCGGATGGCTGTACGGCATTGCTTGGAAACAATACCGGGATTGTCATAAACCGGAACCTCTATAAGCTGAAACTCGATCCGACTCAAGCGCTTGTCCCGGTTGGCGAAGTTGCCTCGGTTCCCCTCGTTCTTTATGTCAATGCATCGCTTCCCGTGAAAACCGTCGGGCAACTGGTCGACCTTACCAAGGCCGCGCCGGGGAAATACAGCTATGCATCCGGTGGGAGCGGCAGTCCGCAGCATCTGGCCGGCGAAATGCTGAAGCTCGATCGGCAGCTTGACATGGTGCACGTCCCGTATCGTGGTCAAGGCCCCGCGCTGAGCGACGTCATCGCGGGCCAGGTACCCATTGCGTTCGAAACGACGACTGCAATCGCACCGCAAATCAAGTCGGGAAAACTACGCCTGCTGGCCACCACCGGTGCAAGGCGTTCGCGCACGCTACCCGACCTCCCGACGATGCAGGAAGCCGGATTTTCGGGCTTCGTCATTGAAAACTGGTATGGCCTGTTCGTGCCCGCCGAAACACCCGCTCCGCTCGTCCAGAGGCTGAATACGGAACTCAATGCCGTCCTTGCTGAACCCAACGTCGCCTCGAAACTGAACGATATGGGCTCCGGCGACGTGCGCGGTACGTCGGCTCAATTCCGTGCGTTCATCACGAAGGAGATGCCGTACTGGGAATCGTTGGTGAAGCAGTCCGGCGCGAAGGTCGACTAAGCAACACGAATTCGGAATTTATCGACATGAACCATCCTGCAACCGCAGACCAGCTCGAGCGACTCAATCGCTTGGGCACCGCCACCATTCACGAAGCTCAGGGCCAGCGCGGCGCCGTGGATTCGGCAATTGCGCCCTTGGACCCTGCGATGCGGCTGGCCGGCCCCGCACTGACTCTCGACATCCGGCCTGGGGACAACCTGATGATTCACTATGCGCTGACGAAAGCGCGGCCGGGGGACGTGCTCGTCGTCGATGCCAAGCAGTTCGTCAATGCTGGTCCATGGGGCGATGTGCTGACATTTGCCGCACGGAAGGTTGGCATCGCAGGCCTGGTTATCGACGGCGCCGTTCGCGATGCGACAAACATCGTGGCGATGGGCTTCCCGGTGTTCTGTCGTGGCCTCTGCATCAGAGGAACCAACAAAGTTCAGCCCGGACGGTTAAACGTACCGGTCGTAGTCGGTGGCGCTCCAATCAATCCCGGCGACATAATAGTTGGCGACCGTGATGGACTCGTCGTCGTAGCAGCAGAGGAACTCCAATCGGTTATCGACGCAGGCGAAGCGCGAGAGGAGAAAGAAGCCGGCATGAGGAAGAAACTGGAGCAAGGGACTACGATGGTCGAGCTTCTTGGGCTTCAGGCGACGCTCGATTCATACGGCCTGCGGTGACGAACTTTCCGACTAGAACCTGAGGGCAATGAGTCGGAAAACAGTCAGATGGACAAAATGACAGCCTTCCGGCTTGCTTCCATCATGGCGACGCATTACCAATGAGCGCGTCCCTTAGCTCTATGACCCCGATCCGTTGTAACACGAGGCGGTCAGCGCTCCCAGAACGGCCCAGCTCTATGTACCGGGCTTCCAGCCGTCGTCTCCGCGTCGAGAAGGCTGTTGAGCCAACTGATGAACACCGCCACCCTCGACGATGGCGAACGGACTCGTCTTGTCAGGCAAAGCTGGCCGGTGTTCAGTTTGGCTCTCTCCCATACCCGCAGCCGCAGGAACTCGATGGTTGCCCGGCCATACATCTGGCGCTTGAGGAACTTGAGCCGGTTGACGTGACCGTCGGTCTTTAACGGCTTCCCTCAAAAGCCGTTGTGCTACCCCGACGGCGAACTGCTGGTCGGACCGGCCGATGTACGGGTGGGCGAGTTCGGTGGTGCGCCGTTCTACATGACGCGCGCAGTTCGAGTACTGGCAACACCCGCGGCTGGTAATCGACGTGTTGCCGGAGCGCGAGAGGGATGTTCTCGCTGGAGGGGCCGACGGGCCCGAGGTTCCTGACGCGGTCGGAGCTGTTCAGTGATGAGGAAGCGACGAGGCTGGCCGCGCAGCCGGGCTTGCAGCCCCGCCCCGCCGCGCGCCACGTCAGGGCTGGAAGAACTCCCGCAAAGCCTTCGCCACCGCGTCTGGATCGTTCTCCGCCGGGAAATGACACGCATGCGGAATCCGCACTAGCTGCGCGTGCGGCATCTCCCGCGCGAAGCGTTCGGCATGCCCGATCTGCTGGAACGGGTCGTCTTCGCCCCAGACCAGCAACTTGGGGATCGGCGACTCGCGCAACGCCGGCACCAATGCCTGCGTATGGCGGTTATCCGCAGCAGCGGCCAGCGCAATCCAGTTCCGCGCCACGCGCGCCTGCAGCCATGGCGCCAGGTATTCCTCCACCCGCTCTGGCGTCGCCGCGCGGTCGAGGCAGCGCGTGATGGCAGTGCGCCGTGCCGCGACCAGTTCCTCATGCGTGGTGGCGGCGGCTACGGCGGGGTCGCGGTAGCGCGCCACGGCGGGCACGGGCCACGAGTCATACATCACGGCATTGAGCAGCGCGAGGCGGCTGACACCGAGGTTGCCCTGCACCACCATGTGCTGCGCGATGCCGCCGCCGATGTCGTGCGCCGCCACCCCGACCGGGCCGGAAAGCCCACGCGCGCGCGCAAACCGTTCCACCCAGGCCGCCAGCGCCGGGACCGATGCGGTCTCAACCGTCAGTTCGCCTTCGGAGTGCCCGAGTCCGGGCAGGTCCACGGCCACGCAATACAGTCCGGCCGCGGCCACATCGTCCAGCACCGGCTGCCATACGCGGCTCCAGAAAGTGCCGTGGATCATCAGCACCACGGGATCGGCCGGATTCCCGGCGCTGAGATAGCTTGTGGCGACGCCGTCAACGTCGATCGTCAGTCTTTGCATGTCGTTGCCTCGCTTCTTGAGGTTGAAAAGGATTGTGCTCCGGCTTCGCCGGGAACAACAGGCAGCCCGCAGCGGCGGCAGCCCGTCCGCGCTTGCGGCGGTTAGCGCAGCGGCACGCCGCGTGTTTCCGGCATCTTGCAGAACGTCACCAGGGTGACGAAGGCGCCGCAGCCCACATAGAGGAAGAACCAGCCCTCATGCCCGCGCGACGACAGCCACGTCAGCAGGTACGGCGTAGTGCCGCCGATCAGCGCGACCACCAGGTTGTAGGCGGCGCCGATGCCCACGCCGCGGACCTGCGTATCGAACCACTCGGCCATAATGGACGGCGCGATCGACGCATACAGCGCATACGTCAGCATCCCGAAGCACTCGATCAGCAGCAGCGTCCGGAAGTCCGCATTGAGCATCGACACGACCGGGTACAGGAACAGCAGATTGGCCAGCGCAAAGGCGATGAGCTGCGGCCGCCGCCCCAGCCTGTCCGACAGCGCTCCGCACAGCGGCAGCGCCAGCATGAACAGCGCGATGGCGATCGCACTTGCCTGGAAGGCGACCTCGGGCGTGACGCCGCCCTTGCGCATGGCGTACACCGGCATATAGCTGACAAAGAGGTAGAAGCTGAACGCCGGCAACACGGTGCTGCCCATCAGCCGCAGCATCGCGCCGCGGTGGTGCTGCCAGACCCAGCCCAACGAGCGCCGGCGGATCTCTCCCGCCGCCTTCAGCCGGGTGAATGCCTGCGTCTCGTCGACGCCGTGACGCAGCCAGAAGCCGAACAGCGAGCCGCAGCCGCCGAGGAAGAACGGGATGCGCCAGCCGTATTCATGCAAGGCCTCGGGCGTCATGTAGCGCGTCATCAGCCAGGCCATCCCGGACGCCAGCAGCAGCCCGGCGGCGATGCTGAAATACAGGAAGCTGCCATAGAAGCCGCGCCTTGCCGCGGGCGCCGATTCGGTCAGGTAGGTCGTGGCCGCGCCGTATTCACCGCCAACCGACAGCCCCTGCACCATGCGCGCGACCGTCATCAGCACCGGCGCCCAGATGCCGATCTGCGCATACGTCGGCAGGACCGAGATCACGAACGACGAGCCAGCCATCATCATGATGCACAGCGTCAGCGCGCTGCGCCGTCCGTAGCGGTCGGAGAACGCGCCGATCAGCCAGCCGCCCAGCGGGCGCATGAAGAAGCCGATCGCGAACACGGCAAAAGTGGACAGCAAGGCGGCAGTACTGTCCTGCCCGGGAAAAAACTGCTTGCTGAAATAGACGGCGAATACCGTATAGACCGACCAGTCGAACCATTCGACCGTGTTGCCGATGCTGCCGGCAAAGATGGTCCGCACGGCTGTGCGGCGCGCGGGGGCGCGCGGGGCCTGTGCCAGGTCCTGCGCCTGGCTGGTCTGCATTTCCATATTGTCTCCGCGGGTCGTTGCTCGGGGTCGGCAAGATCCTCTGTGTTGTCGCGCGCGGCCGCCGCCGCGCGGTGCTGTCGTGATGCCGCAGGGAGGCCTTCGCAATGCCAGGCGGCGATGCGCGCCTCAGCGGATCAGCTTGTCGAGGTCGCGCTGGTCCAGGCCGTTCTCTTCGTAGTGCCGGCGTGCGGCGTCGAGCTTGGTGAAGACATCCTCGTGGCCGATGATGCTGCCGTCCTCGAGATAGATGTAGCCCGCCATGGCGTGGAACCATGTGACCATTTCCGGCACGTCGTCCGGCACCACCAGCGTATGTGTTTCGCCGGGCGGCTCCATGATGAAGGAGCCTTCGGTGTACATCTCTTCGTGCTCGAGGTAGAACCAGCGCCCCTTGAGGACCACGGCGTGCACCGCGCCGAAGTGCTTGTGGCAGGACAGCACGCCGGACTTACGGACGCGCAGCAGATTGACGTAATATCCCTGCGTCACGCCCAGGCACAGCGGCAGGAACGAGACGCCGTCGGCCTGCGGAATCCAGCGGACGTCGTCGATGTCGGTCAGGTTGCCGAAAAAAATGTCCGGGCGCGCATCGGGCGGCAGCGGATTCACCGCGGCCTGCACGCCACGGGGATTGTGGAATTTGCGCGAATACACTTGCACAGCGAGCTCCTTTGAGTGGGTACCGGACCCTGTCCAGGCAGGGTTGAGGGCATTGTGTTTCGCGATGACGCCGCGAACCAGCACCGCGGCGGAATAGCCACTGTGACACGCCGGCACAGTTGCGCTGCCGCAATGCATCGACAATGCCGGCTAACGAGAAGGATGCAGGCAGGGGCAACAGGACCGTGGACAGATACTCAGAGCTCGTCGCATTCCTGCAGTCGGCACGCAGCCACAGCTTTTCCGCGGCTGCCCGCAATCTCGACCTCACGCCGTCGGCGGTCAGCAAGCTGGTGGCGCGACTCGAGGCGCGGCTGGGCGTGCGCCTGTTCGTGCGCCAGGGACGCACGGTGGCACTGACCGAAGAGGGCCAGCGCTATCTGTCCAGCGCCGAGATGGTGGTGGAAGCAATGGCCGATGCCCAAGCGCACGGCGAAGCGCTTGGCGAGACGCTGCGCGGCAAAATCCGCGTCCATACCATGCTGACGTTCGCGCGGCACCAGATCGTGCCGTGGTTGCCGGAGTTTTTGCAGGCACACCCGGGACTGTCGGTGGAATTCCATATCGCACCGCAGTATGAAGACGCGTTCGACCGGGGCGTCGATATCGCCATCCATAGCGGCGCCCTGCCCAGCTCATCGCGCGTGGCGCGCAAGATCGCGTCGAGCCGGTGGATCGTCTGCGCCGCGCCCGCCTATCTGGAACGGCATGGCACCCCGCGGACACCGGACGAGCTGCAGCAACACACCTGCGTCGGCTTCAGCTTTGTCAGCGAATGGAATGTGTGGCCGTTCCGCGCCATGGACGGCACGACCTACGGCGTGCGGCCGGCCAGCGTGGTCGACACCACGCAGGGCGAGATTGCGCGCGACCTAGCGCTCGGCGGCTTCGGCATCGTGCGCCTGGCCGAGTTCCATATCGGCGAGGACCTGCTTGCCGGGCGCCTGGTGCCCGTGCTGGAGTCCTACCAGGACCCGTCCAAGGAGCCGCTTTACCTGGTCTACCCCAACCGCAAGCATCTGAGCCCGCGCGTCAAGGTCTTCTGCGATTTTCTGACGGAACGGCTGGCGGCACAGCCCTGGGCGCGGTAGCGCCCGGCAGCATCACTCCCCGCGCGCCCCCGCCACCCGGTGTGGCGACGCCACCGGCGACTGCAGGTCGAGCTTGGCGGCCTGGTAGCCGCGCCGGAAGTCCTGCACATGTTTCTCCATCCACGTTTCGGCGGCGGCCTCATCGCCGGCGCGGATCGCGGCAACGATGGCCTTGTGCGCGTCCAGCAGCCGCTTGCCCGCCACCGGCACACGTGTCATCACGGCGGCGAACGCCGGATAGAACAGCCGGCTGAGCGGTTCGCGCGCCAGCACCAGCGCGCGGTTGCCGCTCATGCCGGCGACGATGCCATGGAACTCGATGTCCAGTTCCACCAGGCTGTCCCCAGCCTTCAGTGCCAGTTCGGTCCTGCGCAGGTTGTCGTCCAGCCGCTCCAGCGCTTCGGGCGTGGCGCGCGCCGCAGCCAGCCGCGCCATCGGCGGTTCCAGCACCGACATCGCCTGCCACAGTTCGTCGAAGACGATCTCGTGCAGCACCAGCGCGCGCTCCAGCTGTTTGCCGACCTCGGCCTCCGAGGGCCGCGTCACGACCATTTTCTTGGCATGCTCGCGGCGCACCAGGTTGGCCTCCTCCAAAACGCGGATGCCTTCACGCACGGTGGAGCGGTTGACGCCAAACATCTCGCACAGCTTCGCCTCGGTCGGCAGCGGATCGCCTTCGCGCAGGCTGCCGTCGAGAATGCGTTCGATCATGGCCTCGGCCAGCACCCGGTAGGCCGGGACGGTGCGGATCTTTTCGAATGCGGCTTCCAACGCAGTGTCCTTGTCTGGGCCGGCGTGTGCACCGGCTGGTCTCATTGTCTGACCATCAGACTATTCAATCACTTCCCCGCTGTCAAATCTCGCCAGCGCTTGACAACGGAAAAGTGGCTGCTATTCTGATTGTCAGACAAACCGACAGAATTTCGGTCCACACCCACCGGCCGCTATAACGGCCAGGAGAGGAGACAAATGCAACGCAAACCACTCACCACGGCGGTGGCGTGGGCGCTGGCGCTCGCCATGCCGCCCGCGCTGGCGCAAAAGGCTGCCACGCCGCCCGCCCCTTCATCCGCGATTTCCGAGCAAGAGGTGCGCATCGGCGTCCTCACCGACCTGTCGGGGATCTACTCCGACCTGTCCGGCTCGGGCTCCGTGCTGGCCGCGAAAATGGCGGTGGAAGACTTCAAGGCCAGCGCCAGGCCATCGTTCGCGATCCGCCTGGTTTCGGCCGACCACCAGAACAAGCCCGACATCGCATCGACCAAGGCGCGCGCGTGGTTCGACGAGGACAAGGTCGACATGATCGTCGACCTGCCCGCGTCCTCGGCGTCGCTGGCCGCGGTCAAGCTGGCCAGGGAAAAGCAGCGGCTCGTGATCGTGTCCAGCGGTGCCTCGACGCGCATCACCAACGAGGACTGCACCCCCACGGCACTGCACTGGACCTACGACACCTATGCGCTCGCGACCGGCACCGCCCGCGCCGTGCTCAAGCGCGGCGGCGACAGCTGGTACTTCATCACCGCCGACTACGCCGGCGGCCGCGCGCTGGAGAAAGACGCATCCGAGGTGGTTATCGCCGGCGGCGGCAAGGTCGTCGGGCGCTCGACGCACCCGTTCCCCGGCTCGGACTTCTCGTCCTACCTGCTGGCGGCGCAGGCCTCCAGGGCCAAGGTGATCGCGCTGGCCAATGCCGGCAACGACACCACCAACACCATCAAGCAGGCGGCGGACTTCGGCATCACGCGCAAGCAGACCATGGCCGCGACGCTGATGTTCATCACCGACGTGCACAGCCTTGGCCTCGACAAGGCGCAGGGCATGTTCCTGACGGAAGGCTTCTACTGGGACCTGGACGAGCAGACCCGCGCATGGTCCAGGCGCTTCCATGCGGTGCAGAAGCGCATGCCGACAATGGCGCAGGCAGGCGTCTACTCCGCGGTGCTGCATTACCTGAAGTCAGTGCAGGCCGCGGGCAGCGACGATTCGATGACCGTGGTGAAGAAGATGCGCGAGCTGCCCGTCGCCGACATGTTCGCTCGCAATGGCAAGCTGCGCGAAGACGGACGCATGGTGCACGACATGTACCTGCTGCAAGTGAAGGCGCCCGCCGAGTCGAAGTACCCATGGGACTACTACCACGTGCGGCAGGTCATCCCCGGCGACCAGGCCTTCCTGCCGCTCGCCCGATCGACCTGCGCCGGCGCGCGCAAGGAGTAAGGCCGTGGCGACGACCCTCCCGGCCACGCCGCGCCCACCAATGCAAGCGGATACGGAACTGGCCGGCTTCCGTCCGCGCAGCCAGTCCGTGCCGCTCGACTGGGCCCGGCTGCGCCGGTATCTCGCGGGACTCGGCCACCAGCTTGACCTGTCGGAGATGCCGAGGCAGTTTGCCGGCGGCCTGGCGAACCTGAACTACCTGATCCGCCTGGACGGGCAGCCATGCGTGCTGCGGCGCCCCCCTCCCGGCCCGCTGCCGCCCGGCGCCAACGACATGGCGCGCGAGCACCGCGTGCTCAGCAGCCGGCTGTGGCTGCGCTTCCCGCAGGCGCCGCGCAGCCTGTTGTACTGCGTCGATCCCGATGTGCTGGGCGCGCATTTCCTGGTGATGGAATACCGCCCGGGCCTGACCATCGGCGCCGACCTGCCGCAGTGGCTGGACAGCCGCGTCGCCGGTCCGCGGCTTGCCCGCACGCTGGTCGACCTGCTGGTGCAGCTGCACGGCACCGACGCCGCCGAGGTCGGCCTGGATCACCTGGGCAAGCCCGAAGGCTTCCTGTCCCGCGCGATCGAAGGCTGGACGCGCCGCGCCGAAGCCCTCGGCGGCGCGGCGCCCCGCATCGCCGTGCGCGAGCTGTCGCAGTGGCTGCGCGCGCATTGCCCGCCTGACGCCAGGCCGACGCTGCTGCACTGCGACTTCAAGCTCGACAACATCGTGCTCGATCCCGAAACCCTGCGCCCGCGCGCCGTGCTGGACTGGGACATGGCCACGCGTGGCCATCCGCTGTTCGACCTGGCCACGCTGCTCAGCTACTGGACCGAGCCGGGCGACCCCGAGGCCGTGCGCGAACTGCGCCAGATGCCAACCACTGCGCCCGGTTTCCCGTCGCGCGCGGAAGTCGTCGAAGCCTATCGCCGCAGCACCGGCTGCGACCTGTCGGACCTGCCGTTCCATCGCGTGCTGGCAATGTTCAAGCTCGGCGTGGTGTTCCTGCAGTTGCATGCGCGCTATCTCGCAGGCGCCACCACCGAGCCCCGCTATGCCCGCTTCGGCCACATCGGCCAATCGATCCTGGATTTCACGCACGACATCGCGCGCGGACGCGCGAGCTAAGGCGGACACCCCATCCGCAATATGGAGACAAGCCAGATGGATTTCAGCTTACCCGAGCCGCTGCAGGCGCTGCGCCAGCGCACCGCGGCGTTTATCCACGACGAGATCCTGCCATTGGAGGCCGATCCCGGCCGCGGCGCGCACGGCCCCACCGAGGCGCTGCGCGTGGCACTCAACGACCGCGCAAGGAAGGCAGGGCTGCTGGCGCCACACGTCGGCGAGCAATGGGGCGGCCTGGGACTGTCGCATCTCGGCCGCGCGGTGGTGTTCGAGGAAGCCGGCTATTCGCTCCTCGGTCCGCTTGCGTTGCATTGCGCCGCGCCCGACGAAGGCAATATGCACCTGCTGGAAGCCGTGGCCACGCCCGCGCAGAAGACCCGCTGGCTGCGCCCTCTGGCGGCAGCGGAGATCCGCTCCTGCTTCTGCATGACGGAGCCGCATCCCGGCGCCGGCTCCGATCCCGCGCTGCTGCAGACCACGGCCGAGCGCGACGGCGACGGCTACGTGATCCATGGCCACAAATGGCTGATCACCGGTGCCGATGGTGCCGGTTTTGCCATCGTGATGGCACACGTGCCTGGCGAGGGCGGCGGACCGACCATGTTTCTGACCGACATGCGCGTTCCGGGCATCCGCATCGGCCGCATCATCGACAGCATCGACCAGAGCTTTGCCGGCGGGCATGCCGAGGTGTTCTTCGAAGGTTGCCGCGTCCGCCCCGACCAGGTGCTCGGCGAAGTCGGCCAGGGCCTGCGCTATGCGCAGGTACGGCTGGCCCCGGCGCGGCTCACGCACTGCATGCGCTGGCTCGGTGCCGCGCGCCGCGCGCACGACATCGCCACCGCGCATGCGCGCGAACGGCACGCATTCGGCAAGCCGATCGGCGAGCATGAAGGCGTCGGCTTCATGCTCGCCGACAACGAGATCGACATGCACCTGTGCCGCTTGTCGATCTGGCATACGGCGTGGCTGCTCGACCAAGGTCTGCATGCGCGGCACGAGTCCAGCATGGCCAAGGTGTTCTGCGCCGAGGCGATCTTCCGCGTGGCGGACCGCTGCATGCAGATACTGGGCGGGCTGGGCGTGACGCGCGACACGGTGGTCGAGCAGATCTTCCGCGAGGCGCGCGCCTTCCGCATATACGACGGCCCTTCCGAAGTCCATCGCTGGGCCATCGCGCGCCGCGTGCTGCGTACGGAGGCGGCTTGATGACCAACCATGCAACGCTGTTCGACCTGCGCGGCAAGGTTGCGGTGGTGACCGGCGGCGGCCGCGGCATCGGCCGCGCGATCGCGCAAGCGCTGGCGGCACACGGCGCCGCGGTGGCGGTCTGCGGACGCACCGCCGGCACGCTGGCCGACGTGACCGACACCATCACCATCCAGGGCGCCCAGGCGCTGGCGGTCACCGCCGACGTGGCCAGCGACGACGAGATCCGACGCCTGCGCGAAACAGTGCTCGACCGCTTCGGGCAGATCGACATCCTCGTCAACAACGCCGGCATCGATCCGCACTATGCTTCAATGGAGCACACCACCGCGGCGGAATGGCACCAGATCCTGGACGTGAACCTGAGCGGCGTCTATCGCTGCTGCCGGGAGCTGGGCGCCGCCATGCTGCCGCGCCGCCAGGGCGCGATCATCAACATCAGCTCCATCGCCGGGCATATCGGACTGAAGCGGCAGGTGCCTTATGCGGCCTCCAAGGGAGGCGTGGAGCAACTGACCAGGGCGCTGGCCCACGACTGGGCCGAGCATGGCATCCGCGTCAACGCCATTGCCTACGGCTTCGTGCAGACCGACCTGACCGCCGGCGTGGTCGCGCATCCGCATATCGGCGCGAAGCTACTGTCGCGGATCCCGATGGGCCGCTTCGGCAACCTGGACGACGTGCCGGGCGCGGCGGTGTTCCTGGCCTCGCCGGCTGCCGCGTATGTCACCGGCCACAGCCTGCTGGTGGACGGCGGCTGGACCGCCACCTGACAAACCTCTGCGAGACCGCCATGACCTCCGCGCTGGAAGGACTGAAGATTCTGGACCTGACCCGGCTGCTGCCCGGTGCGTTCTGCACGCAGCTGCTTGCCGACTACGGCGCCGACGTGCTCAAGATCGAGCAACCCGGGCAAGGCGACTACAACCGGCAGTTCGCCCCGATCCACAAGCAGGAATCGGGGTCGTTCCTGCTGCTCAACCGCAACAAGCGCAGCCTGACGCTAGATTTGAAGGCGCCCGAGGGCAAGGAGGTGTTCCTGCGGCTCGCGCGCGAGGCCGACGTCGTGGTGGAGGGTTTCCGCCCCGGCGTGATGGAGCGCCTGGGGCTGCATTACGATGTGCTGGCCGCAGCCAATCCGCGCCTGGTGTACTGCGCGATCTCCGGCTACGGCCAGGACGGTCCGCGCGCACAGGCGGCGGGGCACGATCTCAACTACATGGCGCTGACCGGTGCGCTGCAGCTGTTCGGCACGCCCGAAACCGGGCCGATCGTGCCGGGGTTGTCGATCGCCGACGTCGGCGGGGGTTCGCTGATGGCGGCGGTCGGCATCCTGACCGCGCTGTCGGCGCGCGGTGCCAGCGGACGCGGCCAGTTCGTCGACATTGCCATGACCGACGGTCTGGTGAGCTGGCTGTGCTACCACGCGGCGGACCACCTGTTCGGGGGCGTGGAGCCGCGCGGCGGCGAGCGGCCTTTCATCGGCCAGGCGCCCTGCTACAACGTCTATCGCTGCGCCGATGGCCGTCACCTCTCGCTCGGCATCATCGAGGCGCACTTCTGGCACCGCTTCTGCGACCTGATCGCCCGCCCGGACTTCAAGCCGATGCAATGGCCGAGCGGCGAAGAGGCCCTGCTGCAGAAGGCTGTCCTGACCTCGGTCTTCGGTGCCGAGGCACGCGATACGTGGGTCGAGCGCCTGGCGCAGGCTGACATCCCGGCCAGCCCCGTCAACGCCATGGCCGAGGCCTTCGACGATCCGCAGCTGCGCCACCGCGACATGCTGCAGTACCTGGACCATCCGGTCGAAGGTCGCATCCCGCAACTGGGCTTCCCGATCAAGTTCTCGGCGTCGCCTGGCAGCATCAGGCTGCCGCCGCCGCGGCTGGGCGAGCACAACGAATCCGTGCTTGCCGGACTCGGCTATTCCGCCGATGAAGTCGCTCGTCTGCGCGAACGCGCGGTGATCTAGCGCAGATTCTTTACCTGATGCCAATGCAGGCGGCGCCATCGCAGCGCCGCAGGAGACAAGACATGCCCGACCCGATGACGGCCTACGCCTACACCTACGAGCGCTTCCGCTGGTGCCTGCCAGCAAGCTTCAATTTCGGCCGTGACGTGGTGGACGCTCACGCACGGCTGCAGCCCGGCAAGCTCGCGTTGCTGTGGTGCGATCACACCGGCGCCGAGCGCCGCTATACCTTCGGCGACTTGCGCACCCTGACGAACCGCTGCGCCAACCTGCTGGCCGGCGCAGGCGTGCGCCGCGGCGACCGCGTGATCATCATGCTGCCGCGCATTCCGCACTGGCAGATCGCGATGATCGCCTGCCTCAAGCTGGGCGCGGTGCCGATCCCCTGCATCGAGATGCTGACGGCCAAGGACGTCGGCTACCGCATCGGCCATGCCGGCGCGACCGCCGTGATCGCGCATCGCGACAGCATCGGCAAGTTCGACGGCATCCATGGCATTGGCACCCGCATTGCCGTGGGCGGCGCCCCGGACTGGCTCGACTTCGACGCGGCGCTTGCCGGCTGCAGCGACGAGTTCACCTGCGCCGACCTGGCGCCGGACGAGCCGGCCATCCTCTACTACACGTCCGGCTCCACCGGCAATCCCAAGGGCGTACTGCACGCAACCCGCGCGCTCTACAGCTGGCGCGTGTCGGCCAGCCACTGGCAGGGCCTGCGCGCCGACGACCTGATGTGGTGCACTGCGGATACCGGCTGGAGCAAGGCCGGCACCAGCATCTTGTTCGGGCCATGGTCGGCGGGTACCGCCGTGCTGTTCTACAACGGCCCGTTCGACCCGGCCGAACGGCTGGCGCTGATCGCGCGCCACGGAGTCACCGTGTTCTGCGGCGCCGCGACGGAGTTCCGCCACCTCGTCAACGCGCGCTTCGCCGACTACGATCTGAGCCGGCTGCGGCTGGCCGTTTCGGCGGGCGAAGCGGTCAACCCGGAGGTGGTGCGCCGCTGGTGCGAGGCCACCGGCGTGGAACTGCGCGAAGGCTACGGGCAGACCGAAACGCTGATGACAGTGGTCAATCCACCGGGCGTGCCCACGCGTGCCGGCTCGATGGGGTTGCCGCTGCCGGGTTCGGTGCTGGCGATCCTGGATGAGCAGGGGCGCCCGCTGCCCGCCGGCTCCAGTGGCCAGCTTGCACTGCGGCTGCCGCATCCGCAGGTGATGCTCGGCTACTGGAACGACCCCGCCCTGACCGCCACGACCCGCGCACAGCATGAAGGCACCGAATATTTTCTGACCGGCGACCTGGCGCATGCCGATACCGACGGCTACCTGTACTACGACGGTCGCAGCGACGACATCATCAGCTCGGCCGGCTATCGCATCGGCCCGATGGAGGTGGAGAACGCGCTGATCGAGCATCCGGCGGTGCTGGAATGCGCGGTGGTGGGCAGCCCCGACGCGGAGCGCGGCGAGATCGTCAAGGCCTTCGTCACGCTGCGGCGGGGCTTCACGGCGGACGATGCGTTGGCGCGCGCGCTGCAGGACCATGTCAAGCAGGTCACGGCACCCTACAAATATCCGCGCGCGATCGCCTTCGTCGACGCCTTGCCCAAGACTGCCAGCGGCAAGCTGATGCGGCGCCTGCTGCGCGATCGCGAATACGCGGCGCACAGTGCGCCCGGCCAGCGCGCATGAAAAAATCCCCCCGCAATCCCCGGAGTCATGATGCCAGTCGGAACCTACCGCTACCTGCCGCTTGAACGCGTGCATTTCGGCCGCCCCGCCGCGCAAGTGCTGGCCGAGGAGGCCAGCCAGCGTGGCGCCACGCGCGTGTTCGTGGTCAGCAGCCGCACCCTGAACCGCACCACCAGCGCAGTGAGCGGCGCCACCGCCGGCCTGCGCGACAAGCTGGTCGGCCTGTTCGATGCCTGCGTCGAACACGTGCCGCGCGACGCCGTGATGGCCTTGGCCGGCGCGATGCGCGAGGCGCGTCCCGACCTGGTCGTCACCATCGGCGGTGGCACCGCCATCGATACCGTCAAGGTCGCGCTGGCTTGCCTGGCGCAGGACGTGCGCACGGCCGCCGCCATGGATGCCATTCGCGTGCGGGTCGATGCCGCCGGGCAGCCGCAGGTGCCACAGATCCCTGCGCCGCCGTGCCGGCAGATCGCAGTGCCAACCACGCTGTCGGCGGCGGAGTTCAGCGACCTGGCCGGCTGCACCGACTCCCTCAGCGGCAGCAAGCATCATGTCACCGCGAATGGCATCGGGCCAGCCAGCGTGATCCTGGATCCGGCAATCACGTTGCATACGCCATCGCAGCTCTGGCTGTCCACCGGCATCCGTGCGATCGACCATGCGGTGGAATCGGTCTGCTCGGTCGATGCGCAAGCCATGACGGACGCCACCTGCCTGCACGGACTGGCACTACTGGTCGCCGCCTTGCGCCGACACCGCGAAGATCCGGCGGACCATGCGGCACGCCTGGACTGCCAGCTTGGTGTCTGGCTTTGCGCCAGCGGCGTCAACCGCGTACGCTACGGCGCCAGCCATGGGATCGGGCACGTGCTGGGCGGCGCCCTCGGCGTTCCGCACGGCATCACCTCGTGCGTGCTGCTGCCGGCGGTGATGCGCTACAACCTCGGGGTGACGGCGCCGGCGCAACGGGCCGTGGCGCGCGCGCTGGGACATGAGGGAGCCGACGCGGCTGGACTGGTGTCCGCGCTGATCCATGACCTGGGCTTGCCGACGCGGCTGCGGGAACTCGACATCGGGCCAGCGCAGTTCGAAACCCTGGCACAGCTGGCGCTGGAGAACCAATGGGTGCGCGCCAACCCGCGTCGCATCGACCGCGCCCAGCAGGTGGTCGATATTTTGCAGTCGGCCTGGTGAGGCGACAATATCGCACGCGTGAAGTTTCGTAATCGCTGGTCTTCCGCACCTTGTGTGACGAAGGTGCGCTGCGCGGAGGTGTTGACGAACGTAGGCGATTCCATGCGTGCGCACCCATCGACCGAGATTGTCGCCATGGGCCGGTGGGTTACCTACTGCGAGACGGTCGAAATCGCGCCGCTAGCAGCCACGCAAGTCATGGCAGCGCCTGAGCGATCAGCCACGCGCCACGCGGCTGGCGCTGTACGAGCGGGCAATGGGTGCTACACAGGGGCGGCACGATGAAAAGTATCGCTTGTTCAGGCATCCGTGCGAACGATGCGCTACCGTAGGCCCGGCGCGTGACCTGATACCTTATTGGTTGGAGGACGCTGCCAAGATCCAGCGTCTATGTAAAGTTACTTTTGCCTGTCCCCGCAAATGCATGCGTACGAGGGTGTAGGCGGCCATGCTCAGGACAACATCTGGTCGACTCGCTTCAGTCCACGCACCATCACCTGACGCATGCGTCTGACTGTCTTGACCCAGCCAAAGCCTTGTTCGATCAGCTTGCTGTCGGCTATCGTTAAGCATGATCTTGACTGCATCGGCTCGACGTGTGCGTCAGCAGTGCTCACCATGGCGCTCGTCGTCGCGGTCGCTGCCATCATTGCGAACAAAGCTCTTGCGCCTGCCCAAGCTCGGATCAGCGAACCGTCCACGCAAAAGTGCTCGCCCGACAGCCAGTTCTGGGGCGAAAACCGGATGCTGTAGGGCACCTGCAGCAACATCGCCTTTGGAACTTTCTCCGGCGCGATGCTCGGACGACCGCCCTTGATGTCAGCCTCATACATCCTCCAGAACGAGGCCGGTTCATCTTCGCTAAGGCCTGATTGACCATGGTGCGGATCGAGCGCAGCGGGAGGTTCTTTGTAACGAAATCGTCCAGCCGTCGCATGATGAACAGGCGTTCGGTAAAGGTGTATGAGGCGCGCCTGCGATGTGGGAATTTGATTCGTGTCGAATTCTCAGATCATGCTTCGACATGTCCATACGCTGACTTGTGGTCGAGGTACTTCAGCAGCTAGGGCTCTTTTGCGCTGCTCTCGAGCAGCGCCTCAGTCAGCATCGTGATCAGCGGCTCCGTCATCGGCTGCATCGCAGGGTTGCCACTGATCACTGACACCTCCACCGTTGGCAGAGATGGCCAATGCGTCGATGGGGAAAGGATGCGCATGCCTTCCTGTACAAACGACTTGCCGAGCACTGTCACACCCAACCCTCCGAGTACGGCTGCTTGGACTCCGCCAAGACTGCTAGCGGTGCAGGCGGCCACCCAGTCGCGCTGCACGTCCCTGAGAACGTCCGTCATGATCTCGCGGTAGGCGCATGGCGGCCGCATCATGACAAGCCGGGCTGGGCGGCGAGGGTCGGGGCGGTGATCGACGGCCGCCAGCCAGACCAGAGGTTCTCGCCAAATCACGCGTCCACGGGCCGTGGCTCCTCCATTCCTCGCCTTGGCGATCACCACATCGAGCAAGCCGGACTCGTATTCTGTCAGCAAGCCTTGGGTCGAGCTTGTGCTTAGTTCGATCTGCACATCGGGATATTGCTGACGGAAGCGGGAAAGCAACGACGGCAGTTGCGTCCGCACAAGGTTCTCGGAAATGCCCAACCGAAAAAGGGCAGGTTTGGGCGCTTCCCGTACCTCTTGCAAAAATGAGTTGTAGTGACCAAGCAAACGCTTTGCCGCAACGAGAATCCGCTCTCCGTCGCGCGTAAGGACCAGGGAGCGGCTGGAGCGCTCGAAGACGCGTAACCCTAGTGCGTCTTCGAGTCGCAATAGCTTCTGACTGACCGCAGACTGCGAGCGACCGATGATGCCCGCAGCAGCGGTGAAACTCCCGGCCTCGGCGACCGCCACGAATGCTCTCAGCAGAT
This sequence comes from Cupriavidus oxalaticus, assembly GCF_004768545.1. NCBI lineage: Bacteria > Pseudomonadati > Pseudomonadota > Betaproteobacteria > Burkholderiales > Burkholderiaceae > Cupriavidus > Cupriavidus oxalaticus. The sequence goes on from NZ_CP038639.1 coordinate 106,912, forward strand.
CAGGTTCGACATCATGCATAGTGCATCAAGCAGTTTAACGAATGGATGCAAGAAACATTATTCGTTTGTCTTCTTGATTGCAAGTGCCAATAATCGGTACACCAACAAATCAACCATTGTTCTGGAGAATGATGTGATGTGCCGCAGAGATTCAATTGCCGTTGTTGAAAACTTCTGGCGTCAGGTATGGCAAGCGAGGAACCCCGATGCGATCGATGATCTAGTTGCTGAAGACTTCGTCATTACGTCTGGCGGCGTCGAGATCCGCTCGCGACCCCAGTTCAAGCGATGGGTGGCGGCCTTTCTTGAGAGCATTGAAGATTTCCGCTTCGAAGTTATCGAGACGTTCCAAAATGAAAGCGGTGATCGAGTGGTGTCGCGCTGGCTCGTTAGTGGCAGGAACAACGGCTTTATGGGCTCGTCGCCATGCCAGTCACCGATCCGCATGACCGGCACCGCCGTGCTGCATGTAGGCGAGGATGGATTGATACAGCACAACTGGGTCGAGCGTAGCGCGCTGGAAGTCCATCGCAGCCTGTCTGGCGTAACCGTTTGACCGACATGTCTGGCATCCCACGGCGATACGGCCATTTGGTGTTCGGCGCGATCCAATCTGCCATCAGTTGCGCCATTACTGCTGCAATCGCCAATGAGCCCTTTCTGGCGAGCGGTACTTTCATCTCGCACTGGCTGAACGCCTACGTCGTGTCGTGGGCCCTCATACTGCCAATCGTGCTGCTGGTCGCGCCCTCCATTCGACGTGCCGTCAATGTGCTAACGCGCTAGGCCTCCGGCTGCCGCAGCTGCGCGAAAACGCTTCGCCGGCGCAGCCCGAAGCGGAGCTGTCGTCGGATGCGCGCTGATGTCGACCTTCAGACTGTACGTCGAGATCGGGAGGAATCTCAGAAATTGACGTCGTCCGTCGCTCGCCTGTGGCGTTGTCGTAGCTGAGCAGTCCTGCTTCACCGCCCGCAGCCTCTACGGGGTGTACCTCTACCGTATTCCGCCTGCTCCACAAGTTCCACGCGCCACGGGGTACTTTCGCTCGCCGCGAGGGTGCTTCTAGCGGCGCCCTGGTCTCGGTCGTGCGTGTTACTGCGGGTCTACGAGCAGTGAGTAGTAACGCCGTTCACGCACCCGGAATTTCAAGCTCACCGTTTGGATGCGCTCCGCGCATTCCTGAGAGATCGTCGCGTTGACGCTGCGACCCTGCCCAAAAACAACGGAGCTCCAAGAAAGGCGAAAGCCAAACATGGTCGAATGAAACGCAGCAAAATATGAACTTTTTCTTCGGCTAGCAAGATAGCTTTATTTCTGCGGCCGGTAAAGCGCAATTCTTCTTCAAGCTGAAACACAATGTCACATTTCGCGAATTTCCGTTCCACATGATGGCATCCGCGACATTTCCAGGAGGCTCTTCATGACTGCCGTGCAATTGCTCGGAGAGCCTTACAACTAAAGGCACACCGCTGTATAGCGCAACGATTGCGTTTTTCTCAAGCAAGAGCCACAAATTCTCGCTTGTCAAGCCAGGTGCAATACTTAAGACTGGCACTGTACCCGACAAACTCTGACGCTATAGCTGGTCATGAGATCGTCGGTGCCACGGATCGATCAGATTAACTAGGGACGGGGCGTGCATGGCCCCTCCCCCGCAGTCGTGGCACTTCACTAGCGATATTATGAAAATGAACTCTGCTTTCACCCCTGCGCTTGCGGCGATCACGCAAGAAATTTCCTACGGCTCCTTGCCACCAGATGTGAAGACGGTCGCACGACAGGCATTGATGGACTGGGTCGGTGTCGCGTTGGCGGGCTCAAATGAAGATTTCGTGCATTCCATGGCACGAGTCCTGTCAGCCCAAGGCGGGGCCGCCAAGTGCACTACAATTGGTCACGCTTTGCGCTTGCCAAGCGTAAGCGCAGCTCTAATGAATGGGCTGTGTTCCCACGCCCTTGACTATGACGATGTTCATTTTGCAATTCCTGGTCACGCATCCGCCCCAGTTCTTGCCGCAGCGCTGGCAGTAGCAGAAGATATTGGTTCTAGCGGCAGAGAGCTTCTTGAGGCATTCGTAGCAGGTGTCGAAGTGAGCTGTCGGCTGGGAATTGCCATGGCGCCGACGCATTACACCATGGGATTCCATGCAACAGCGACGATTGGCTCCTTCGGTGCCGCTGCCGCTACTGCTAAGTTATTGAAGTTCAACCTTGAGCAGATCCAGTCAACCTTCGGAGTTGTGGCAACTCGAGCGGCCGGGCTAAAGGCCGTTTTTGGAACTTCCTGTAAGCCACTACAGGCGGGTAACGCTGCTTCGGCCGGCGTCCTATCTGCTTTACTCGTGCAACAAGGCTTCGATTCCACAAAGGATGTTCTCGATCACCGTCTTGGCTTTCCAGCTACGCACGGGGGAGGGAATAACTTGCAATACGGACTCGAAGCCCCGAGAAGCGTGAGCGATTTTTCTCTGTCGCCAGAATTTTCGAAGGAAGCCGATGCGGCATTTCATCTGCAGCTAACGTTGTTCAAGTATCACGCCACGTGCTACGAGACGCATTCCGCGATCGAATGCGCCTTGAAGGCAAGGTCTAGAATTGGCGGGCGTGTCGACGCCATACATTCCGTGTCTGTGGAGGTGAACGCGCACTGTGACGATATTTGCAATATTCAGGACCCAAATAACGCGTTCGAGGCCAAGTTCAGCCTTCGAGCAGCAGTGGCCTTTGCGCTCCTGGGAATCGCAACAGGTGACCCAACGCAGATATCGGAAGCGAATCTTAACGCCGAGGTGGCAAAAAACTTAATGGCCCGTGTGACCGTTATACTTTGCCATGATGTGCCGGTTCCAGTGGCGAGGATGCGCGTGGAGCTGATAGATGGAACCTCCATCGTTGAGGAAAATGATTCAAGCGTGCCAATGACCGACCTCGTGGCACAGCAATATAAGCTGGATAGAAAGTTTTTTGCATTAGTTTCTCCTGTCATTGGAACCGACCGCGCCAAGGAACTGCATCGACAAATCGGAAATATCGATAATTCCAAAAACATCACCGACATGATGACGTCGTTGTCCCTTCAAGACCGCAAGGAAACATAGCAGCCATCTTAGATACCATTCAATATACCTACAACTCCCCATCAAGCAGCGGGGCGCATTTTGCTACACGGCCCGCATATCGCGGCGACCAATGCATTAAGAACAGACGAATGCCGGAAGCTATAAATTATTCAGACACTGCGAGCGTTGCAGATAATCCGTCGCTTTGCCACCTTGGAATCCGACTGGAAGAAATTAGTGAAGGGCGAGCTATTTTCTCTCTGGACGTGAATGAGCGACATCGAAATAGGATAGGAAGCCTCCAAGGTGGCGTGATCGCAACACTGCTTGATGCCGCCTGCGGATACGCTGGGCTCTACGAGGCAACTGGGAAGCCCCTTCAAAACGCTGTGACGGTGACCCTGACAATCAATTATTTGCGCAAAGCTTCGGGAGGCACCCTGCGAGCAGTTGGCACCGTCACGAAAGCCGGCAGGAAAATCTATTTTGCAACGAGTGAACTCGTGAATGAGGCTGGGGAGTTGATCGCCACTGCACAAGGTGCCTTCATGCGAGCCGTACAACCAGGACCGTGACGGCTTTATTCCACCGTCAGGCTATGCCGTTCCCAACTTTCGCCGACATCAACATAGAGGAGATGGCTTTCAGGATAAGTTGCATAGGCCAAACGCTCTTCCTACGTTCATACCTGCACTTCTTAAGTCCTACATTAATTAGTGCCTGAACTTTTGAGCTCCAATTCGGACAATAACCAAGTGCGAAATGCGAGCATGTTGTCGCTTTCTGGTCGGTGAGATGGGACCAGCAAATAGTAAGTGAATTCGCGCATGTTCACTACATTAACCAGCGGGGCAGCTAGGCGCCCCGCTACTACATCTTCCTCAACGAGGAATTGCTGTGCAATGGCGACGCCTTGCCCACCAATCGCGGCCATGTAAGCCATTGCCGAGCTTTGGTAGCTCATGCCACTTCGAGCGTCGATCGATACATTTTTGGCAGCACTGTTAAGCCAAAATTCCCAATCATATGGTCGAGCGACCGAATGCAGGAGCGTATGTTTCCTTAGATCACTGACGTGATGAATAGGCGTGTGACGAAGAAGATCCGGACTCGCCACAGGAATCAAAATATTTTCGACGAGGCGGTGCGCAAGCACGCCTGTCCACTTTCCGTCCCCGAGCCTAATCGCACCGTCGATATCTTCCTTTCGAAAGTCAACCTCGTCTACTGAGGTCGTCAAGTTGACCTGGATTCCAGGATTGACTAAGTAGAAACTTGATAGCCGAGGAATTAACCAGCGCATCGCAAACGTTGTGTATGCCCGGATATTGAGGTGCTTTTGTCGACCACTACGACGGATTTTCGATGACGCCCCCCTTATTTCATTGAGAGCCCTCGCAGCTGCCTCATACAAAAGTGTTCCTTCGCGCGTCAACGTAAGTTGGCGATGCCCACGAACGAGCAACTGGAGATCCAGGTCTTCCTCTAAGGCCTTGATTTGCCGACTAACCGCGCCCGCAGTTACACAGAGTTCTTCGGCTGCGGCAGTAATGCTCAAGTGGCGAGCAGTTGCTTCAAAAGCCTTGACTGAGTTTAAGGGAGGAAGATGATCCATGGCCTAATCTAAGACTCCCTTCAAGAAGGAAATCAAGAGGTGTTTTGGCTGTAGGCGGATAGACCGCAAACCGGATGCCAGCGCCCCAGTGATGAGCAAACCGTGAGGTAGCCTGATCGAGGCGGACACGCTTGGTCCTTAGATTAAGATCGTGGATCAGGAGTGTGCACAGATGAGCAAGGCAAGACAGACGTACGGGGAAGAGTTTCAGGCAGAGGCCGTGAGACTGGTGCTGGAACAGGGACTGACGCTGCAGTCGGCCGCGCAGCGTCTGGGGATTCCGAAGGGCACGTTGACGAATTGGGTGTCGAAAGCCAAGGCGCCTGGAACAGCAGCGGCACCAGGGGGCGTGACAGTGGCAGAGTTGGCGGCGGAGAATGCGAGGCTGCGCAAGGAGCTGGCCGAGGCGAGGCTGGAGCGCGATATTGTAAAAAAAGCCGCGGCGTACTTCGCCAGGGAATCACTGCCCGGTACGCGTTCGTGAGTCAATGGCGAGAAGTGTATCCGGTGAAGTTGATGTGCCGGGTATTGGGGGTCTCGCGCAGTGGCTACTACGACTGGACACACAGACCTTACGGGCTCAGTCCGGAACAGGAGCGGCTGCGTCTGGCGATCCGGGCAGCCCACAAGCGCACGCGTCAGACGTACGGTACGCGGCGCCTGCAGCGCGAGCTGGCTGGCGATGGATTCGTGGTCGGCCGTGATCGGCTGGCCAGATTGCGCAACGAGATGGGGATTCGGTGTCGGCAAAAGCGTCGATTCGTAGCGACAACTCGCTCGGCTCATAATCTGCCAGTGGCGCCCAACCTACTGGAGCAGAAATTTGAAGCCGACAGGCCAAATGCCGCGTGGGTGACAGACATCACGTATATCGCGACCGATGAGGGTTGGTTGTACCTGGCAGGAATCAAGGACCTGTACACGTGCGAGATCGTGGGCTACGCGATGGGGCCCAGAATGACACAGGAATTGGTGGGCGAGGCGCTGTTCCGGGCGGTGCGCAGCAAGCGGCCACGGCCCGGCCTGATTCATCATTCAGACCGGGGCAGCCAATACTGTGCTCACGGCTATCGCAGGTTGCTAGCGCAGTTCGGCATGCTGGCTTCGATGTCACGCAAGGGAAACTGCTACGACAATGCGCCCATGGAAAGCTTCTGGGGCAGCCTGAAAGCAGAGTTGGTGTACCACCATCGGTATGCCACCCGGCTGGAAGCCATGGCCTCTGTCCGTGAGTACATTGAGATTTTTTACAATCGCCAACGGCGCCATTCGAAGTTGGGGTACCGAACGCCAGGCGAAGTCGCTGCAAGCTACCTCAGTCGACTAGCTGCAGCATGAACCAGACGTGTCCGCGCTGGACAGAACACCTCACCGGGTAGTCGGGGAGGACCTGAGGCCGCAGCGGTGTCGCGGTTTACTCTGAACCTCGCCGACCTTCACATCTAAGACTTACTCGGGCTGCAAGTTGGCACGTTTGGCAAGTTCGCCCGATAAGACGATCTCGTCTCGAATGAAACGCTCGAACGTTGCTTGGGACATCGAAAGATCCTCAATACCGTTGGCCACATACTGTCGCTTCACGTCCGTAGAATCAATAGCACGCGCAATTTCTTGATGCAGCCGCGCAACAATAGCCGGTGGCGTTTTTGCTGAGACAAAGGCACCCACCCATAGCGGGTACTCTGCACCAGGCAATCCAGCTTCCGCAATAGTTGGGACGTTCGGCAGGAGAGGACTGCGTCGTTTCGACGTGATAGCTACGGCGCTGACGCGGCCTTCCTTAACCATTCCCATGGCGGTGTTAATAGGCGATACAAAATACTGCGATCGCCCCGCTGCCACATCAGTAATCGCCTCCGGCGTGCCTCGGAAGGGGATGTGCTGACCCGATATCTTTGCGACCATGTTGATTTTCTCAGCGCTCATGTGCGTTGAGCTTCCCGTACCGGCCGATGCGAAATTGAGCCCACCATTAGCCTTTCGCGCGACCGCGATGAGATCCGAAAGACTTCTATATTTCCCCGCCGGCGTCAACACCACGCCGGGGAACCCCCCAAATGCAGCTACGCTGACCAGGTCTCGCTGTGAGTCGTAGGGCAGGTTCTTATAGAGCCATGGAGCAATCACATAGGAGCCTGAATGCACCAACACCGTGTACCCGTCTGCAGGAGCTTTGGCTACATATCCAGCAGCGATGGCTCCGCCGGCGCCGGGTCGGTTCTCAACAATGACGGGCTGCTTGAGCTTGATAGACATCTGATTGGCTACAATACGAGCCATCAGATCCGTCGAACTTCCTGCGGTAAACGCCACCACCATTCGAATGGGACGGCTCGGGTAAGCTTCCTGAGCAGAGACGCACGCAGCCGTCATGCAAACGGCAGCCCCAAGTATCCATCGGATTTTCACGATTTTTCTCCTCCACAGCGGGCTTGCTTTGGCTTAGCTGCTGTTTTAAACCGATGGGCGAGCACACTGTTGACACCCACCCACTTAACAAAACATTGAAAACTATCGCCCGTGAAAAAGGGGGACTCGCTTTTCTGCAAACGCCCTTCTTCCCTCAATACGGTCTTGCGAGTCGCGAAGGACGCCCCACATCAGGTTCGCCTGAGCGGTGTAGTCGCGAGGACAAAGATGCGAGGTCTCAAGCGCAAGGCGCTTAACGGCCTGTACTGCCAATGGCCCGTTCCCGGCGATTCGTTGAGCTGTTGACATGACCGCGCTCATCAGTTTTTCGGGTTCCACCACATCGCTGATTAGGCCGATGCGGAGTGCTAGATCCGCGTCGATCCGATCACCGGTCAACGCGAGTTTCATCGCATGTGCAGCAGGAATCGCCCGAAGCAGTTGTTGGACACCGCCGGCCGCAGGCACGCTCGCGACCCGGACTTCAGGCAAAGCGAAGGAGGCCGTGCTAGCACCAATTCGCAAGTCACATTGCATTGCCAGTTCGAGACCCCCGCCGAGGCAATAGCCATTGATTGCAGCGATTATTGGCTTCCAAAGCTCAAGGCCGTTGAGATCGATAAGGCGGGTATATCCTCCATGAGACACCTCAGCCTCTACGCCGAGGAAACCAGTTCTTCCGAACGACTCCGATGTCGGCAAGGTGTTTTTTAAATTTGCCCCCGTGCAAAATGATCGGTCACCAGCTCCTGTGAGGACAATGCAACGCACAGCATCGTCATCCTGCAAGGAGCGCAATTGGTTCCGCAACGCGAGCAAGTCGGGAATCGTCAATGCATTGAGCGATTCCGGAGCATTTAGGGTCACGATTGCAATCGAATTTTCCGTTTGTACGTCGATAGCCATACAGACCTCCTAACTTCAGACGCTGGGACTGGATAAGGACCGCCCACCGCAGACGTATAATGTCTGTCCGGTGATGTATGACGCTTCCCTGCTTGCAAACATCAATGCGGCTGCGGCCACGTCAGACGGCTGGCCAATCCGGGCCACGGGAACGCTTTTCTTCAACTTTTCCTTGACTTCGTCAGTGAAGCTGTTGAACAGCGGAGTCTCAATGATTCCTGGTGCAATAGAGTTAGCAGTGATGCCTTTAGATGCCAGTTCGATCGCCAGCGACCGTGTGAAGCTTACCACCCCACCTTTCGCTGCGGAGTAATTGGCTTGCCCGAATCCACCAAGCCATGCGCGGGAGGATAGGTTAATAATGCGCCCATAGTTCTGGGCGATCATGCCCTCTACCACCGCTTTCACACAAAGAAACTGCGAACGAAGATTGAGGTTCATGACAAAATCCCAATCCTCCTCGCTCATCTTCGTAATACGTTTGTCGCGACTGATGCCTGCGTTATTGACTAAGACATCAGCTGTTTTCCAATGACCCGCGACTTCGGCGGTTGCGCTATAGACGGCCTCCGACGAAGTCACGTCCACATTAAGGGGAAGGAAGCGATCGGATCCCAGCACGTCTGCCGCGTGCTGCAGCGCTTGCTCGTTCAGATCGAATGCCGCTACACGATAGCCATTGTTCAGCAACGCTTCTACAATGCCGCGCCCAATACCTTGTGCTCCGCCGGTGACGATTGCTACTTGCTCAGTCATGCTGTTGCTCGAATATTTGGGGTAATTCAGGTTGTCAGGATCGTTACGAGCGCAACGGCAGAGTCGCCCGACATTTGTCCACCATTGTTTTCGGCCAAAGCGACCTTTGCCCCGGGACGTTGACGCGAACCGGCCTGGCCACGCAGCTGTTCTGTCAGTTCGACAATCTGAGCAGACCCAGTGGCACCGACAGGATGGCCGCGGCTTAGCAAGCCGCCGCTGGGATTCACCGAGATCCGACCGCCAATCGAAGTAGCGCCAGAGCGAATCAATGCACCCGCTTCACCAGGCTGACATAGTCCAAGATTCTCGTAGTGAATCAGCTCAGCCGGAGCTGAAGCGTCGTGCAGCTCGGCAACGTGGATATCTTCCGGTCCCACACCTGCTTCTTCATACGCCAGCCTTGCCGCGCTCACCGCTACAAGCTCTGCTCCTGGAACGCCAGTGGCGCTGACCACAGAGCAGGCTTTGATATATACGGGTACTTTAACGCCAAGCTTCCTAGCAAATTCAGCGGAGCAAATAACAATCGCTGAAGCGCCATCGCCGATCGATGAGCACATGAATAGCGTCAGGGGATCGCTCACCATGCGGCTGTTGAGAACTTCCTCGATGGTTGTGGTTCGACGAAACTGCGCCTTACTGTTGAGCGAACCGGCCAACCGGCTCTTCACGCATACACGGGCAAAGTCTTCGATTTCCACACCGGCATTCTTCATCCATTTACGCGTCTTGTTAGCGTAAATGTCCATGAAAACGCTTCCAGTACCGGTACCGATAGTGGCATCGAGCGTCTCTTCGAGGTCCACCGCTGCCGCGAACGCGCCAAAACTAACGCGCTTGTCCTCATGGGTCAGCTTCTCAGCACCAACTACAAGGACGCATTCATATTGGCCTGATACCACCGTAGCGCGTGCAAGATTCAATGCGGAACTACTTGAGGCACATGCGTTTTCGATATTGAACATCGGCTTACCAGCAAGCCCGGTGTTGCGAAGTGATGACTGGGCACGGATCATTTCCTGACCGGTCACTACTCCGGCTGCGGCGTTTGCAAAGAAAACACATTCAATCTGTGACGGCTGTACATTGGCGTCGACTAGTGCGTCACGCACCGCTTCTTCGCACAATGATTTCAGATTGCGATCCAAAAATTTTCCGAATTGCGTCATCCCGACGCCTGCGATCACTGCTTCGCTCATAATCACCTCGTTATGTGTTAATGTTTTGACCTTGTGCGCGGGTCTCTCACTGAGTCGTAGCGCCTGCATTTGCGAGCTCAACGACCTCGCATGTATGTTGTCCCAACAGCGGTGCGGGCCACGTCGGAGTCGTTCGAAATGAATCAGCCAAACCCGGGGCAAGGGAAGCTACGAAGCGAAAGTTGCCGGCCTCGGGGTGGTGGAACGTCGAAGTCATGCTTTCGAATATCTCGGTTTCAACAACATCTGCATATGTGTTAACAGGACCGCAAATGATGTCGTTTTCTTCGAGCGCCGCCAAGAGCGCCTCTCTTGTCCAGAGTTGTGTTTTTGATGCGACAAGCGCATACATCTCAGGACGATTTGCTACGCGTAGATCGGAGGTTGCAAATCTAGCGTCCGTTGCGGCAGCGGGAATTCCGAGGATTTCGCAGAGCTTTGTCCATCGCTTGGGTTGATACGCGGCTATCATGAGCCACCCGTCCGAAGAAGGAAATGCTTCGTTTGGTGCGGAGTACGGCGCTGCACTACCGCTAGGGCGCGGTAGATCACCAGAAGCAACGTAGGAAGCCAAGCTCACCTGTTGAAGCTGTACACTAGCTGCAAACATACTGATATCGAGATGTGCACCACGGCCTGTACGCTGCCGAGCCATCAAAGCGTCTAGGATCGCTGTGGTCGACAAAAAACCCGTTACCATATCCACGATCGGAGTTTGCACCTTGGACGGGACACCGTCGCCGTTGCCCAGCGTGCTAACCAGTCCGGAAGTCGCTTGAACGATTCCGTCCACACCCGGCTTGCCACTCAAAGTACCCTGCTGCCCGTAAGCCGAAATGCTGCAATACACTAGACGACTATTCGTTCTAGCGACGGTCTTATAATCAAGCCCTAGGCGTTCCATGACGCCTGGCCGGAAGCTTTCAACGACTATATCTGCTCGCTGAACGAGACGGCGAGCCACCTCAAGGTCTTCGGGCTTTTTCAGATCCAAGGATGCACTGCGCTTGTTTCGATTCAGCGACATGAAGATTGCACCGTGACCTTCGATGAAGGGCGGCCCAAGGGTACGACCGAGGTCGCCCCCCGGCGGCTCAATCTTAATTACCTCTGCTCCCCGATCCGCTAGCATCATTGTGCAGGTCGGACCTGCTGCGATCTGCGAAAAGTCAACAACGAGGTGACCGGCCAGATTTCCGCCCTTGTCTTCCATTCTCTCGTCCGCCGTTATTACGTTTTACTGATTTTTTTCGAAGGCATCTGCTTACTAAGAATATTCAAAAACTAGATGCCGGGACCCTGTACTTTCGTTCGATTGCAGCCCCGTGACAAACGAGATTTTCGACGAGACCGATTGAGTTTTTCTCAATCATCGACGAAGGAGTTGTGCTGGGCTCTTTGGCAAAAGTTCAAAAGGAATGTTTTTGACACAGTCTCACGCTACTAGCGGCTTCTTGCGGTAAGAAGACCGACGAGAGTGGGCTTGGCGCCACGCTGCTTTGGCGAAGCGGATCCTCGCGATACTGATCCGGAGTCGCGCAGCATAGTCCGTGCTAGAAGTGAAACCTCCATACGGCGGTGCTAGTGCGATGACGCGGGGCCGGTAAGCGCATAGGCAGCGCAATCCTGATCAAGCAGGTATAAACTGCATGCCTGGGCCCGGTTATGAACCAACCGGGGAACCCGCCTCTATCCATCGTCGAAGCAACCGCCGCGCTTGGTGTGGCTGTCGCTACGCTACGGCGCTGGCATCGCTCGGGGCGCCTGATGCCTGTCACCCGCATGCTGGGTGTCCCAGTAACGCTATACGTCTGACTCGGCTCAAGCAAAGTCTGACGCGGAAATTTCCCAAGCAGGCAAGACGATTTGCTTGCAAGGGTCTCCTCTCATGACCAGAGTACTCAGCTTCAGACGCAAGCCCCCCGCCTGGAGCGACAATGCCCCGAGGTGGGCTTGTCTAACCTCGAGGCCGAACTGGAAAATCTGGCGCAGCAGCTCGCTGCCGCAGCGCAACGCGGCCCCCTTGTCACGAGGGCCAGGCGTCACATGCGTCCGCACAAGATATTCAGTAGTACGCGCTGGCTGCCTGATGCAGGCCACCAACCAGCCCCGCCTGCGCATGATCGAAGAGGTGGACAATATCCTCCCGCGCTTCGGCGAGTTCTATCGCACACTCAAGCAGCAACAAGGTCGCGGCTCTCGAAAACGCGGCGACACCACTTTGCGAACCATACTGATGCACGGCGCCTCGAGCAGTGATAACGCGTGGCATACGATCGCCATGGCTGGGGTAGCTTGGTTCAGCGACGTCCTTTCAACCTTGTGGCGGCAGCTATTGGCAAACGGCTTTGTCCAGATGATATGATCCGTCCTATATCACAACCACATCAAGCTGCGCGATCACTCGCGGCATGACGGTAAGCAGGTTGGAGCGAAAGGAGCTGAGTTTGCCAGCCTGCGCGAACAGGCACGGACAAAAGCGCGCTGCTTTACCTTCGACTAATTGCCAAACGGCTTGCCATCCGGTAGGCGTCCACAAGAACCCGATCTTAATCTGCTTTCACATTCACCCGCTTCGCGACGTCGCCCCAGCGCGCCATCTCTGATTGGATGAAGTCACCGAATTCGGCGTGCCCCATTGGTCTCGGCGTGGCACCGAGAAGCGTGATTTCCTGCTTCCATTCAGGGCTTTTCGCCGCACGGTCTATTGCCGCAGTCAGCTTTGCCAACACCGGTGGCGGCAGGCCCTTGGGAGCGACTAGGCCGATCCAAGGCTCACCACGAAAGTTCGGGTATCCAAGTTCCCCGACGGTTGGCACCTCTGGCAACGTGCTTACCCGCTTGTCGCTCGCCACCGCGAGTGCATTCAGCTTACCCTGCCGAATTAGAGGCTCAGCGATGGAAACGACTTCAAACATGACATCAACCTGTCCAGCCACCACGTCGGTCATAGCGGCCACGCCTCCTTTATACGGGACATGGGTCAAGTCGACACCGGCGCGTTCCTTAAACATTTCCATCACAAGATGATTAGTGACGCCGTTTCCGCCAGAACCGTAGTTAATCTTGCCGGGATGGCCTTTGGCGTACGTCAGTAGATCCTTCATTGTGGAGAAACGCGAGTTTGTGCTCGTCACGAGTACCAGGGGAAAGGTCCCGATCAACGCAATGGGTTTGAAATCTCGCTTCACATCGTACTTCAAATTGGTGTGGACCCAGCGATTCACTGCCATCGGTCCGCTGGATGTCGCTAGCAGCGTGTAACCATCAGGTTCAGCCCGTGCGACTAGTTCCGCTGCAAGGCCGGCACCCACGCCTGGCCGGTTTTCGACATAAAAGGATTGACCCAGTGTGCTCGTCAGTCGCTGTGCCAGCTTGCGGGCAATAATGTCCGTGGTCTGTCCCGGCGGAAAGCCCACTACGATACGAACTGGCTTAGAGGGATAGTCCGATGCCTTCAGCGGCGCAGAAACAGCCATCAGAACCGAAACGATGGCCAGCGTCTTGAAATTTTTCATGTTGTCTCCTTTTGTAGTGATTATGCTAATGGGTGCGCATGCCCCGTCCACTCGAACTGGCAAAGATTCTGCATACGTCGGTTTGCGGCCCAGAAAAGGCTTCGCAGCGATCTGCCTCCATGCCCTGCCATAACGCGCTCGCATTGTTCCAAGGGAAGCCTTAGGGGCACTCCAAGTTCCGCCGCAGACGCGTAATAGATGATCCCGGTCCGCAAGTCATCGGAATGCAACCGTTCCAGGATCAAGGCCTTCAGTTCGGTGAGGCAGGGCGTTGATGTCTCAGACGCAACCTGTGCCCGAGCCACCTTCTGTAACTCGCTGCTGATTTCACGAACCTCGTACAAGAGGTCCATGAACTCTTCTGGCGAGGACAGGTTTCTGGGTGGCACCCCATCACCTCTGTTGCAGCAGCAGCTCTCAAGCAAGCTAGTGTCTCAGTCTGCAAAGAAGCGACTGCTAGCCTCTGGAGGAATTATCATGCCGGTGACCTTTGCTTTCTCCAGAACTGCCCAGAAATAGCGGTAGGTGGCACGATCATGCAGTTCGCCTTTGTACTGGATCGGGCCCCAATTCGCATCCTGTGCAGCAACTAGGATGCTGGCTGCATCCTCCACCTCAGCGAAATCAGGCCGCATGGCGTTGACGATGGGCATGATTTGCGCCGGGTAGATGCTCCACATGCGCAGGAACCCAAATTCGTTGTGCGCTCGACTGGCGTCGGCCGAGATTACTGCAGCATCCTTCAGATTCAGGCACACGTTGTGCGCTGGCACGATACCGTTCGCCAACGCCGCCGCCGTCATGTTTGCCTTAGCGCGTGCCAACAAGGCATGCTCGAACTGGCCAGGACTGCGCATGGCAGCCGCAGGAATCGCTCCATGATGGCCGCTGACAAAATCCATCAAGCCGAAGTCCAATACCTCAATGTTCGGCAGCTCCGCAATCTGAAATACGTCGCGTAGAGCACCGTGGGTTTCAATCAGCACGTGTACCGGAATAGATCTGTCTAGACCTGTTCTCTGCGCCGCCTCATTGATGTACTCGATAACTTCAGCCACCTGCTTGTGACTCGTCGCTTTCGGTACGGTTACATACGCTAGTCGACTACCCGCCTCGCCCACTATCTTGTCAACGTCCTGTCGCCAGGCCGGATGCGACGGGTCGTGAATGCGCGCCCCCGCGCGGCTGAACCGGTTGCGCTCGGAGGCGATCATACGTGCCACCATAGCCGCATGCTCCAATTCCTCCCCTGCAGCTGCGCCGTCCTCGCAGTCGCATGTCACATCAAAGACTGGACCGTATTCAACTTGCAGGTCCAGAGCCTTGCCAATCAGCTTCTCGCTTCCGGCGAAGTGCTCACAGGTGGCCAGGACGGGAAAGGGCTTTTCACCGGAAAACAGAGCGTCTCTTGGATGGATATTCATTGGGTTGTCTTCTAGAAGATTCTGGCTTGGTTGCGTAAGGAACCCTACGTGTTATGCCGAGCGTTTCGGCATGGCGATGGTGTAATCAAGGTCGAGCACAACGTTAGAAGGGTGCGCGGGGCGGCTTTCGCACGCTTTTGGAAAGCTGATGGATGAGGCATTCGCATTCTTCACGCCGATCATGCGAAGCCTCAGCCCGCCGACATAGTCCTGCCCCAAATCGATTTTGTCGATCACCTTGGTGGCGCACGCGATGGTATCGCCAGCATGAGTTGGGTTCACATGACTGCCACCGTTAATGGCAAGGATCGACAGACTGTTCTCAAGCCCGTCATAGGCTAGCGCGCGGCATACCGAGATGATGTGTCCACCATAGACCAAGCGCTGCGAACCGGCGCTCTGCATCGCATAACCGTCGAAATGCGCGCGCGCTGTATTCTGGTACAGGCGCGTGGCGATGCTATGGTCACTGTTATTAATAGTCATGGCGCCCGGGTGGTCGATGCGTGTCCCCACGGTGTAGTCTTCCCACAGGTCGGTCACCCCGGTCATTGCAGTAATCTCACGCACCCCGGCCGAATAATCGTCGCGCCGTAAGCGCACGCCCGACACCACTGCGTCCGTGGTTGGAACCACCGGCGCGCCACACGATGCGCCATGGTTGCGCTTGTGCACCATCACCCACCGTACCCAACTAAGAACCTCGTGTCCGTGCTGATTGCGGGCGACCGAACGTACGTACACCACCCCACTCTTGCGGTTGGAGTTTTCCTTCAAACCGATGACTTCCGTCTCCACAGCCAGCGTGTCTCCGGAATACACATGGCACATGAAGCGCACGTCCGCGTAGCCCAGATTTGCCACAGCATTGAGCGAAATGTCATGAACGGTCTTGCCAAAGGCCGTGTTGAAGACGAGCAGATCCTCCAGGGGCCGTCGCGATAGGCCCAGTTGTCGCGCATTTGTCTCTGCCGTGCACACCACGGTGCGGCTACCAGTCAGCCCGATATACAAGCTGTGGTCACCTTCCGTAAGCGTACGCGGCGTTGCATGGTTGATCTTCATGCCGACATGAAAGTCTTCGAAGTAATTGCCGTCTAACCGGTTCTGCACGGGTTTCTCCTATCGCCTACACCACAAAACAATCGAATCTAGGTACGTACATACTGGTTCGTCTTCGGCGCGAAGTCAAGATTCTTGATCTAACCACAGAGATTGCAAGGGCATGTTGCGGGCCGCCGAAAATTTTGCTTTACTATGTACGTACATAGTAGGATGAAGGTCGATAAACAAACAAGGAGAGTGAGTTGCTACGACTGACTGAGGAGCGGCGCATGATTCAGGAGGCAGCACGCCAGTTCGCAATGGAGCGAGTGCTACCCATCGCAAACAAGTTGGATCCCGAAAAAGGACAGATTCCGCGCGAGCTGATCGACGAGATGGCCGAGCTGGGCTACTTCGGCATCCTGATTCCGGAGGAATACGGCGGCTTGGGGCTGGGCGCCTACGAGTACTGCCTGGTGGCCGAGCAACTGTCGCGCGCGTGGATGAGCGTGGGAAGCCTGATCGCCCGCGGCAATGGGCTGATTGGAGCGCTGAAGGGGCTTTCGCCGGAAAAGAAAGCGGAATACCTGCCGCGCATGGCCCGCGGGGAGTTTCTGGGCGCCTTCTCGTTGTCTGAGCCGAATGCCGGCTCAGACGTGGCCAATATCGCTTGCCGCGCCGTGCGCGACGGTGACGAGTGGGTCATTACCGGAAGCAAGTACTGGTGCACCTTCGCCGACGAAGCTGACTTCATCTTGGTGATCTGCCGCACCGACCCGGTGGTAGCCTCCAAGGCGCGCCACAAGGGCCTGTCCGCCTTCATGGTGGAAAAGCCGCGCGGCCAGTTGCCCAAGGGCGTCAAGGGCAGTGTCATCCCCAAGATCGGCTACCACGGCTGGACCACCTGGGAGCTGGCTTTTGACGGCTGCCGCGTTCCCCACTCCACAATGGTTGGCGAGGAAGGCAAAGCGTTCTACCTGGCTACAGCCGGGCTCGAAACCGCACGTGCCCACACCGCCGCGCGTTCGATCGGCCTGGCGCAGGGCAGCCTGGAGGACTCGATCCAGTACGCGAAGGACCGAGCCCAATTCGGCAACCCGATCGGCAACTTCCAGGCCATCCGCTTCAAGCTGGCCGACATGGCAACGCAGATTGAAGCCTCGCGCGCGCTGCTCTACGCGGTGTGCGAAAAGATCGACGAAGGCGTACGCGCTGACACCGAGGCCTCGATGGTCAAGCTATTTGCCAGCGAGATGTGCGAGCGCGTCACCAGCGAAGGCCTACAAGTCCACGGCGGGGCAGGCTACACCACGCACTTCGCCGCAGAGCGTTACTGGCGCGACGCCCGGCTGACCAAGATTTTCGAAGGCACATCCGAGATCCAGATGCGCATCATCTCCGATGCCATGCTGGGTAAGGTCGCAGCCTGAGCGGTAGCTTAGCCATGACGCAGAACCTCTCAATACCGAGCGGCATCACCGCGCGCGCCGCCAGCTTCACGGTCGAACGCACGCTGCGCTTCCCCCCCGAGGCGCTCGCCCTCGCACGACTGTCCATCTATGACTGCCTGTCCGTCGCAAGCGCCGGCGCGCAGGAGCCGGTCAGCCGTGCTGTGCGCGAACTGGTGCGCACCGAGGCCGGCGCGCCGCAGGCCAGCGCCTTTGGCCTTGCGCAGCGCGTACCCGCACGCGCCGCGGCGCTGCTGAACGGAGCCGTTGCGCACGCGCTGGACTACGACGACACGCACTTCGATTTTGTTGGCCACCCCAGCGTGACGGTGCTTCCCGCGGCGCTAGCCGTTGCCGAGCAACAGCAGGCTTGCGGTAAGGCGTTGTTGGAATCGTTTCTTATTGGTGTGGAAATCACCTGCCGAGTGGGCGCCTGGCTTGGACGATCGCACTACAATGCCGGCTTCCATCAGACCGCCACATCAGGGGCTTTCGGCGCAACTGCGGTTGCAGCGCGTCTACTCAACCTCGATGGGGAGCGTGCGAGTCATGCGTTCGGCGTGGCAGCAACGCGCGCGTCCGGCCTGAAATGTCAGTTCGGCACCATGGCTAAGCCCTTCCATGCGGGCATGGCAGCGTCCACGGGCGTGGAAGCTGCCAACCTCGCCGCGTTGGGTTTTGTCTCACGTACGGATGCTCTCACATGCGTGGGCGGATTCGCCGACACGCATTCTGGCCGACAGGATGCCACGGAAGACGCATTCGCTGGCTTGCCAGACACATTTCACTTTGCCCGGATTCAGCACAAGTTTCACGCATGCTGCCATGGCACCCACCCTGCGCTCGAAGCACTGACAGCCGTGCGTCACAAACACCTTCTGCAACCTGACGACATCGCGCGAATCATGCTTACCGTTGCCCCGCAGTGGCTATCGGTCTGCTGCATTGCGCAACCGGCAACCGGATTGGAAGCCAAGTTCAGCCTTGCACTGACGGCCGCCATGACGCTAGCAGGGCTCAACACAGCTGCACTGGCTTCATTCTCAGACGCGAATTGCAGGAATCCCACGTTGGTGAATCTGGCCCGGCGAGTAGAAATCATTGCCGATCCCTCCATGGCCGATACTGCCTGCCATGGCGCAGTTGTGACGAAGTCGGGGGCAACCTTGACTGCTGCTGTCGACGTCAACAGGCCATTACCATACGCCATCAGGGCCGCCAAGCTCCGAAGCAAAGCAAAGGCGCTGCTGGGTGCGCAGCGGGCGGAGGCCTTGTGGGAGCTCATTGACACACTGGAAGCTCAGGAGGCTCCTGTACTGTATCCGCGCTTGCATGCCTGGATGGCTGGCGGCGCCGCATAATCAAATCAACTCAGGAATCCTACGAATGCAGCGCGATGGCCAACAACACTTAAAGACCGGCGCTCTTAGCGGCCTGCTGGTGATCGATTTCACCCAAATGCTTGCCGGGCCCTTCTGCACTCAGATATTAGCTGACCACGGCGCGGACGTGATCAAGGTCGAAGCACTGACCGGTGATGGCACGCGCATCACCGGTCCGTTTTGTGCAGACGACAACCTTCGCGCCTTCGGCGGCTACTTCCAGAGCGTCAACCGCAATAAACGCTCCCTCGCGGTGGATCTCAAAACCGAAGGTGGCCGCGAAATTCTGCGTAGACTAATCGATGAATCTGACGTCGTAGTCGAAAATTTCCGCGCTGGTGTTATGGAACGCCTGGGCTTGTCGTATGAGGTGCTTCGCGAGACCAACCCGCGCTTAATTTACGCGGCAGTGCGAGGGTTTGGGGATCCGCGCAGCGGCGCGAGTCCCTATGCCCAATGGCCCGCCTATGATGTCGTCTCACAGGCCATGGGCGGCATGATGGGCATCACAGGCCCGGACCGGCACACGCCCACAAAAGTCGGCCCGGGGGTGGGCGACACCATACCGGCCCTCATGCTTTGCATTGGCATTCTTGCAGCAGTGCACCGAGCCAGGGATACAGGAGAAGGACAATTCGTCGATGTCGCAATGACGGACGCCGTGCTGGCCATTTGCGAACGTATCGTTTACCAGGCTTCGTACACCGGTGCAGCGCCGGCAGCCGAAGGCAATCGGCATCCTTTGCTGTGCCCGTTTGGATTGTTCCGGACACGCGATGGCCATGTATCGATCGCATGTGCCACTGACGCGTTTTGGGTCGAGCTGGCTTGCGCTATCGGTCGCGAGGATCTGGCCCATGCCCCTGCCTTCGCAACTAACGCGGCACGCGTAGCGCATCAGGAGCAAGTGATTGACGCCATTGAAGCGTTCACCCGTGTGCGCTCCAAAAGAGAGATTGGCTTGATCCTAGGCGGCAAGGTGCCGTTCGGGCCGGTTTATACGGCGACCGAGATTTTTGCCGACGAGCACTACGCGGTGCGAGAGATGCTAGTGGAAGTTGAACAGCCTGGTTCCGCTATACCAGTGAAGATCGCGGGCGTACCTATTAAGCTCAGCGAGTCCCCTGGGACAGTGCGCCACCGCGCACCAATGCTTGGCGAGCACACCGAAGAAATCTTGACGGCTGCAGGTTACTCGCCTCATCAGATCGCAAAGTTTCGCGATTTCGGGACAATCCTGTGATGACCGCATCGCCGCAAGACTCCACGGTCTCGAAACAACGATGACACCAACCCCGCCACTGGCCGGGATGCGGCCCAAGGCCATCCATGAAATGGCCACGTTAATCGCGCATGCACTGGGGGCGCCAGCATTGCTCAAGCTGCTTTCAACAGTGGATACATTTGAGCTACCAGTGCGTCGCACGCTAGTCCACCTGCACGGCGAGGTGCAACTGCGCGAGCAACTTGGTGATGTCTTCAACAATATGCCTGCGGGCACGAAAATTAACGGAATTGTGGGTAGTAGGCTCCCGACTGAGCACGGCCGCCTACTCGGAACTATGCTGATTCCGTGCCTGGGACCTGTCGTAATGCTTGGGGAAGGCCGGGATATTGACTCCCAAATCGCCAGCATAGCCCTACATCCATGTCCTATCGACGGGGACGCCGCGATGAGGCTAGCGCGCTCGGCCTTGGATGGTTCAACCGCAGGGCCACCAGGAACCGTTACCCCAGGTGACCTCGAAGCAATGTCCGATACCCTAACAGCGCTTTCAAGACTGGCGGCTGTGGAAGCCGGTCTGGCGTCGAAGGTGCCCAGCATCCGCTTTGGCACCGGCAACCTGTTCCCGAAACTTGAGTCGACGTCGCACGCTGACCGGGACGCTTGATAGGCTGGATGGCGCACGCCTGCTTGCACCAGCTCGTCTTCCTCGGCTCCAAAGGCGAAAGAGCGGGAAACCAGCTCTGCCAGCCGAGAACGGCCAATTACCCTGAAGATTCGCCCGCCGGGCCGGATCTTTGCCAACGGCGAGGCCAAGTATCTGGTCATCGACGATGTGGACATCGCCTACCCCGAGCGGCCATCGAGCTTACAGGGCCGGCGGTTGCCAGTTTGCTACCAAATCCAGCAAGCCGGGGAAACGCGCGTCAAGATCTTCACGGCGAAGGCGGCTGCGCCGTTCTAGGCCATATTGCCGCTGCCGAATTATCCCAGCTTCGCGCAAGGCTTTGAAATGATGGGTCAGCGACGATTTTGGCCGCGCGAAACCAAACCACCCGCAAGGGTGGTCGTAAGCATCCGATTCCTGCAACAGCTTGTGCACGACGGTGAGGCGGAGCGGGTCGGCTAGTGCGCCCAAGATAACTTCCAACCGTAGTTCGTCGACGGCTGGTTCCTCAAGCGGTTGCGGAAGATTGGCGGGAGTGGAAGTGACGGTTGCGCTCATAGTGCACTTACTATAGCACCTGTACGAGATTTTTCGAACTGGCGTATAGTTCGAAAAATCTCGTACAGGAGTATTGTCATGTCGGTCCCTTCAACTGTCAGCAACGCCAATCCCTCTACCAGTTCCCCACTGGCACATCTGTGGCGGCCCGCCTGGGTGGTAACGTCGGTTTTCATGCTGTCGAACTCAACTACTCCTCTCTACGTGCATTGGCAGGAGCAGTTGGGCTTTTCCTCCGGTGTCCTTACCGTTATCTTTGCGCTCTACATCGCCGGACTGCTGGGAACGCTGCTGGTTGCGGGTCAGCTTTCAGACCACTATGGGCGTAAGCCGGTACTGATTCCGGGCCTGGTCGCGGCGCTTATTGCCTGCGGTCTGTTTGCCAACGCTAACTCGATCGGCATGCTCGCTGTGGGCCGGTTGCTGGCCGGTGTGGCGGTGGGCGTCATAGTTTCGGCTGGCATGGCGGCGGTGGTCGATGCCGGTGGTGCCGAGCACAAACGTCGGGCGGCGCTGCTGGCCTCCATCGCTATGGTGCTCGGCGCCGGCTTGGGACCGCTCGTGGCTGGTGGAATCGCCCAACTTCTCGCGCAACCGGTCCTGCCTATCTTTGCAGCCGAGTCGCTGGTACTCGTCAGCGCCGTGATTGCAGCCCTGCGCTTGCCCGTACGAAGCACACAGGAGGCTGGCCGACTTAGTCTGCGACTCCCTCACGTGCCGGCCGCCAACCGGAAACAGGTCTTATACGGCATCGCTACGTTTGGCCCCGGCATCACAGCGACCTCCTTCGTATTGGCGCTGGGACCATCCCTCCTTTCGCGGCTGCTCGAAGTGCGCAGCCCCTTGCTGGCGGGCGGCATGGCCTGCGCAATGTTTTTTACTGCTGTCGGCGTGCAGCTTGCTGTAAGGAAGTGGTCGGTGGCGCGAATCTTTGCTGGCAGCGCGTCGGCCACTGTGCTGGCGATGGTTTGCCTGGCGATGGCGATCCATGCCTCGCTGGTTCCTGCGCTGATTGCTTCAGCGTTGCTCGCTGGGGCCGGACAGGGACTCGGTCAACTGGGAGGACTGACCCTTATCGGCCTCCACGTACCGGACAGCCATCGCGCACAGTCGAACGCAGTACTGAACATTGGCGGATATATCCCCGCGGGACTACTGCCAGTGGCGACGGGGTATTTAATCGATGCCGTTGGACTGGCATCGGGCGCGATGCTGTTCGCATTTGTGTTGGGTCTAACGGCCATAGCCGGAGGTGCCTGGGCCGTGCAGCGGGCCGGGAAGATCGGCGACTGACCTGATGACGGCGCCACGCAAGCCTCGTCCCTTCAGACCTGGGAAACCGGCGCAATGCCATTTTTCGTACCGGCTAGAACCGCTTCTAAATGGGGGATGGCTTCCTCTGTCCATACCGTCACATAAGTCCCGCGCTGCGCATCAAGCATAACCATGCTATCTGAACGCTTGCCGCGGGGCGGCACGGAGGCGGTGTGCCTTGCCCAAGGGTGCCATGACGTCCTGGAACGGGTCGACAGTACAATAGTGATATAGCGGGACCAGACCGGTCTCTTCATGATCCCTATACTCTCCGTTTACAATGTCCTCAGCGCAGAAGGAAAGCGACGATGCCACCCATAGTACGCAAACAAGATACGCCGAACTTGCAAGCCTACTTGCCAAAGATATCACTGGGGGTCGTCGGGTCGTAGGGAGCTTACTTCCTACGGAGCTGGAGCTCGCCGACCAGTATGGCGTGAGCCGGCATACTGTTCGTGCCGCGCTCAAGGTTCTGCAGGAACTGGGCTACATTAACCGCAAGAAGGCAGTCGGCACCGTCGTGGCAAGTGCTAATCCGTCTGCGTCCTACACCCAATCCATCGGAACGATCGAAGATCTAGTGCATGTGGCCGCAACAGAAGTGCGAGTCACGGAGCATGTTAAAGAGGTAACGCTAGACCGTGAACTGGCGAGGCGGCTTGAGGCACCGATTGGTAGCCATTGGACGCTGCTGAGCGGTACACGCGTGGATGCTCGGAAGAGCAAAAGGCCGGTTGCTCAAGCAGATATTTATGTCGACGCCGCTCTCACAGGATTGACCGACATCATTCTCGCCCAACCCGCGACGCTGGTCAGCGAAATCATCGAACGAGAGCGTGGCATGGCAATCGATGAAATACGACAAATCGTGACCGCCGTTGTCATCGCGGAGCCTCTGGCCACGAAACTTGGCGTACAGCCGGGATCAGCGGGCCTGCATTTGGTTCGCCACTATAAGCGCGCCGGCAAGATTCTCGAAATCTCGGACACCGTCTATCCGGCAGATCGCACCTCCGTCACCTTCCATCTTAAGCGAAGCCCCGGTTAGTCCCAGGATTCAGAAGCGGCTACGAAAATCACGTGCACCGAGGGCACAGGTGATCGACCAGTTTCCGCGCCGCGACCGATAATGCCTCGTAGGAACAGATGCAATTTTGAGCTTGCGATGAGCCCACGGCGCATCAAGTGTGACCACACGGATGCCCATGGTCCTGGCATAGCGCCGTGCCAAACTGACGGGCAAGATGCCGATGCCCATATCGGCTTTTACCATCAGGCAGCCGGCATCGTAGCTGTAGACTTGCATGCGGAATTTAACCGGCACGCCACGCTCGGCGCGCATAGCGTAGCAACTGCATATTAATGTAGCTACCGGTCTGCAGGCCAATGAAATAATTACCCAGCACTTCGTGCGTCGTCAGCTTTTTGCGCGATGCCAGCGCATGGTGCCGTGACATCACCACCACCAAATCATCCTCACGATATGGCAGCACGATCACGTCTTGTTGCCTAGTGCCGAGATCCGCAAAGCAGCCAATGTCTGCAGCGTTTCGGCCACGCCCTTGAGGCTTGCGGTGCTGATGCGCTCTTCGAGCTGCAGTTGCACGTCGGGATACGTTTCGATGAAGCCGTGCAGGTCCGCAGGGAGAAACTGGGCGATCGATGACACGTTGGCATAGATGCGAACCAGACCGCGGGTGCCGCTGGCATAATCTTGCATCATCGCGGCGACGTTCTCGAGATCATTGACGATGCTTCGGGACAGGTTCTGCAAGGCAATGCCCGCCGGGGTGGGCACGATGCCCTTGTTGCTGCGCTCGAGCAGCTGTGCGCGCAGCGCCGCCCCAGGTCGCTGATCCGTTTGCTTACTGCCGAAGCTGCGATATGCTCGCGTTCCGCGGCAGCGGTAATGGTACCGAGCTCGGGCACCGCAAGGAATAGCCGCAGCGAGACGGGGTCAATCTTCATGGCGTGGGCGGCCTTTCTGTGGACCGTGAGTGGGGCCGACTTATCGGCCCGATGGCAGCCATTATGCCCGCCAGGCGAGCTCCAGCACAGCGCGCAGATCAGCTTCGTTCCGGATCGGCCGTACGTTGTTGCGCGTCACCATCGGATGTTCGAGCGCCGGCCCGATCATCGCGTCGACTTGGCTGCGACTGAGCCCAAGATCGTCGAGCGAGGTCGGCATGCCCAGCCGTACCAACAGGTCATGAAGAATGGCGTGGAATGGCCTGTCCGGCTGGCCGATGGCGGCGCGCAAGCGGGCATGCTGCGGCTCAACCCACCCTTCCAGCCATTTCGCTTGGGCCAGCATTAATACACATGCGGCATCGCTATGCGCGATGCCGCCATAAGGCCCAATGATATGGACCATCCAATGACTAAATCCGTGCGGCACCGACATCTGACCCATCCCGGTATACCAGGTGGCCAACTGGCATTGCGTGAAGGAAATCAGCGCTTCTGGGGCGTTCGTGTTATCAAGTCCCGGCAGATGTCGGAGGTACAGCGCGATGGCTTGCTCCGCCAGCAAGCTAGCAAAGGGATGAGGTGAAGACGAGCAGGCGGTATTGATTGCATGATCGAGGCCACGGACGCCAGTCGACCACAGCAGTCGCACTGGTGTCTGCCGCAGAAGTTCTGGGTCGTAGAGAATTACTTGTGGTGAGCCGTCCGGCACCACGAAGCGGGCCTTCAGCTTGGTTTCATCATCAATTGGCGTGCTGACCGGGGTCCATTCTGACGTGGCCAAGGTAGTTGGAATCGCAATGTGGCGAATGGCAGCGGGCGCATGCGAGGTCGTCAGCATCTCAGTGCCGTCATCGGATAAAACGAACTGGAGTCGGAGCAACGATTCGCGGTCGTATACGTTTTCGGAGATGCAAAGCTGCATCGCCTTGCACATGTCCATGACCGACCCTCCGCCAACCGACACGATCACGTCTGCGCGAGAGTCGCGCAACTGCTGGGCGGCTTTTAGTACGTTGGACAGGGGCGAATGCTCCCCGACTTCGTCAGTGAGGCCGACGAGCAAATCGCCAAGCCGTTCTTCCAAGCGGTCGACCCACGTGGTCTTGGTTCGAATCGAGCGCGAGCACACCACGAATACACGGCGATACCCGAATAACTTCAACACCTCTGGCAGGGTTTCTATGGCAGACACGTCGTGGAAAACACGATCATGCCCGGTGAAACGGTAGCGCTTGGGTTCGATTTGGTGCATTTGACATCCTTACGAAGGTTGACAGGCAGTCAAATGATCGCGCAAGGATTGCCGCGAGCAAATCATTGGATCAAGAAGGCGCCATCGCCGGTTACGATGGCAGAAGTGAAGCTGCATTGTAGGTCTACAGATCACATTAACTGTCCTCGGTTTCTGCCTTCCATGCCGGCAAACCCGCAACGAAAACAAAACATGGCTTCCGCGACACCGCCCCCCGCCAGGTGCTCCTTATTCACGGCCTAGACTCTTCCCTCTCCTTAATAGTTGTTTATCGGGCATGGCCCGACCCCGAAGGATGAAGCGCGCGCGTGGCGGGCGCCCCATCGACGCCAGAGGTAACATGGGCCTTGCCAACCTGGGCTGCCAGCTTCAGCCGGCCTCTCCGACATGAACGCTTCTTACCAAGCCCAGAGCGCCTTTCGCTCCCGCTGCAGCACCGTAGCCGTGACCGAAAACGAGACCGCTGCAAGTCCACCTACTTCGGAGGTTGTGGCCTGCAATTACAACGGAAAGGGTGGTCCACCAGTTGTGATCTATACCACTCTTCGGCCAGGGCAGTGAAGCTACGGGGGAGCGCGCAATTGCTGCCACAGCGGCGGAATTCCGCGCGACCACAGGTGTTGGGGTGCCCCGCACCGGCACCGCCCACGTGCCGGCGCAAGGCCTCACGCAATTCCTCCGGTAAGGTTGCCCTGCGATGCCTAGAAGTCTTGTATGGTTGGACGCAGAACGATCTCGTTGATATCTACGTTTGCTGGTTGCTCAATCGCGTACGCGATGGCGCGCGCGACCGCCTCGGACGGGATCGCTATCTCATAGAGGTTCTTCAAGAATTGAGTGCTGGCTTCGTGGCTGCTGCCGAGCTTCAGTTCCGAGTCGACCGCGCCGGGCTCGATAGTGGTCGTGCGGATTGCGCCACCGACCTCGTGGCGCAGTCCTTCAGAGATGGCTCGCACCGCAAACTTAGTGCCGCTGTACACCGTGCCGCCGGGGCTGAAAACCTTGATGCCTGCAACCGAAGCGATGTTGATGAAATGGCCGCTGCCTTGCCTCTGGAATACCGGCAATGCGGCGGCGATGCCGTAGAGCACGCCCTTGACATTGATGTCGATCATACTGTCCCACTCTTCAACCTTCGCTTCACTCAGCGGAGCTATGGCCATCAAACCAGCGTTATTGACAAGCACGTCGATCTTGCCGAATACCCGCACGGCGGTATCGATCAGTGCACGTACTTCGCTCTGCTGCGTCACGTCAGTTGGCACTACTTCCACCTTTCCGCCTGCCGCGCGGATTTCCTCGGCGATATTCGCCAGCCGGTCAGCACGGCGTGCAGCCAGCACCACGGACGCACCGCGTGCGGCCAAGTAACGTGCTGTTGTCTCACCAAGTCCGCTGCTGGCGCCCGTGATAACGACCACTTTGCCTTCGATATTGACGCTCATTTCATCTCCCTTTGTCAGTAACGCTCCCTGGATGAAGGTCAGTATCGGCGCCCCACGGATTACGTAAAATGGAAATGTTAAGATTTCTGAATTCCGGAAATTGGAATTGTCCAGGCCATGCTTAACCGTCTCGAAATGCTGCGTATCTTTATCGCCGCAACTGAAGCCGGAAGTTTTAAGCGTGCGGCGGTACGACTGGGTATCTCCCCTCAGGCTGTAACGAGAGCCATCCAAGAACTGGAAAGCATCCAAGGCGAACTGCTCTTTCACCGCAACACGCGCCAAGTACGGATCACTGCGTTTGGCGAGCAGTTAGCAGAGCGGGCGCGCGACAGTTTGTTGCTTTTCGATGCGCTGTTTTCGGCCCACCGAGGCACCGAAGAGGCGGAATTCGCGGGCGTAGTCCGCGTCACAGCTCCCGTGGCGTTGGGCCGTATTAGAGTGCTGCCGGCCTTAACTGAACTTGCCTTGCTGCATAGGGGTTTGCGTATCGAGCTGCACCTGAGCGACGTGCCGGCAGACCTGGTGGACGAGCGAATAGATATCGGGGTGCGTTTTGGCGCTGTGCGCGATAGCCGGATTGTGGCTCGCAAGGTAGCAACGCACCGCTTCCATATTGTGGGCGCGCCGGCCCTCATCCAGCGGCTCGGCGCACCAAGCCAAATCCGCGATCTGGAGGCGCTGCCCACGACGGTCATGCAGGACGTCACCACTGGGCGGCCATGGCCATGGTGGTTTGCTGACGGCCAACAGTACACGCCGGCGGCACCCGTCTTTACCAGCAATGACTCTGAGGCCGAGCGCGATGCGGTGCTTGGAGGCCTAGCTTTCGGCCAACTCGCCGCATCACTAGCGGACGAGCATATTGCCAGTGGCAAATTAGTACCAGTACTGAAACAGTTCGAACCGGATCCTTGGGATATCTTCGTATATCGGCCGCGACCGGGAGCGGTACCGCTACGTGTACGCCTAGTTTTCGATTCCCTTGTAAAGACACTGTCCCACGCTTAGCGATCGCTATCCAGTCGAAATTCTAGTCGGCGCGGGGAGTATCCTTGATGTGACGCGCTACCGCGGCGCCCGTGCCTTGCCCCTGCCGAGCAGTTCTGCAAGACGCGTCATGGAGTTGCCGGTAAGTGGAAATGCGGGCAGCGAGAAAGCGCTGTCACGCGGCGCGCTTCACTCGATCCTGAAAGAGGTATTGGGCATGGCCGCGATACTGGCCGGCGCCTCGGCGCACTGGCTGCGCCACACCACCGGCTCACACATGGCCCACCAGGTAGACTGCACCATGTGCGCCACAACTTCGGGCACGGCTCTCTGTCAACGACGAACGGCTACTTTCACAGCGAGGCAACGGACCGGTTGAAGCACACGAAATAGCGTGAGAGCGGACAATTCATCTTTGGACACCAGCAAGACCACGCCTAACGCGTGCGCTGTGAACAGTGAGATCTTGCCATGGAGCGGGAGCGGCAATGCCGACCGAGACGGCGCGGGAACGCTTACACGCGGCCCGCTGCCGGTCGGTACTGACCGTGCTTTCCGGGGGCTTGCGGGCGTCGGAACTGAAGGCCACCACCATGGGCGCGTTCTTCTGCCGCCGCAATGCCCAGGACATTGAGCGCTGGTGGCTGGAGATGACCAGCAAGGGCAGCAAGACCCGGACTGGTGCCGGCGACTACGAATTGAGTGCTGAACTAGCGCGCTACCGCCGCACCCCGAACTAGCGCGCTACCGCCGCGCCCACAAGCCCGAAGCACCGCGGCAAGGCCATTATGTGCAATCCGGCTTTGCTCTTGGCCGGGGACTGGCTGCGGTGGTCGCAACGCTGCTGCTGGCCTGGTTGCCGCAGGACATGGCATGGCGGGCCGCGTTCTGGATCGGCATCATCCCGGCCTCAATCGTGCTCTTTATCCGTCGCCATATCAATGACGCTCCCATGTTCGAGCGTGCTCGGCAGAGCAGCGCGCCGCGCGCGTCGCTGGCTTCGGTGTTCAATCGCAGATACGCGCGTTCGCTTATCCTGTTGAGCGTGCTGGCGATCGGGCTTCAGGCCGGCTGCTACGCCATCTTGGTCTGGCTGCCGTCCCTGCTGAGCCAGCGTGATGTCATCGCCGCCACCTCGCGGATCGTCACCGTCTTCATCATGGCCTTCGGCTCGTTCTGCGGCTTCGCCGTGGCGGCGGACCTGTGCGATCGTATCAAGCGCCGCCCCACGCGGCATGCTGCTGCCCGAGGCCCGAGGTATTGCCATCGAGAAAATCGGCACTGAGAACGACATCGACACGGTCACGCTCGCCAACCCGGCGCGCGCACCTTCCTGAAGGGCATCGCACGATTACCAGGCCCACAAGGCCATTGACCATGGTTAATCCAGCGAAAAGGGAATGCACATGATTCGCATGCTGTACCTGCTGGTCAAGCCGGAAGGCATGACCGACGAAACCTTCCGCGCTGATTGCCTGCGCCACTACGAGATGTCGCACGATGTGCCTGGTCTGCATCGGTATGAGGGCCGCCTCGTCGCCGGGCAGCCGACCGACACCCATGTGCCTTTTTTCGGCATCGGGCATGTGGACGCCATCGGCGAATGCTGGTTCGAGAACGAAGCTGACTACGACCGCCACATGGCTTCCGACGTCCGCAAGGCGTGGTTCGAACACGGCAAGACCTTTATCGGCCGGCTCAAGCCATTTCGCACCGCATCTGTCGCCGGCGAGAGGAGCGCTGACTAAGCACCGCCTTAACCGATTTAGCGCATACTCTGAAGCCGGACCGGAGGCGGTCCGGTCCCGGTCCCACTTACTTGGAACAGACAAGGAGACATCATGCTTTACTGCGTTCAGATGGACGTGAAGATTCCAGACTCAGTCCCCGCAGACCGTGCCGATGCCCTCAAGGCGGCGGAAAAGGCGCGCGCGATCGAAATCCAGCAAGCCGGAAAGTGGCCACACCTGTGGCGCGTGGCAGGGCGCTACGCCAATATCAGCATCTTCGATGTAGAAAGCCATGACGAGTTGCATGAACTGCTGTCATCACTGCCCCTATTCCCCTACATGACCATTCAGGTCACGCCGCTGGCACGACATCCGTCAGCGATCTGAGCAGCGTCACCCCTGAATCGAAATGCCTCGTCTGCGGCGCTGGATCGTTCGATCCGGCAAGGCGATACCTGCTGCCTTTGACAGGTATGGCGCTGTCACGCTGACGGCGCCTTCTGATCCGACATGGCGGACGATGCATACCAAGGCTCCACGTTGCGGGCGGAATGCCAGGCATGGCCCGTCGACCATTTCGCCAGACGCAGTCTGCGAAATGCACAACGCCAAGTCGCTCTGGTGCAGCTCGGAAAATCGTGAACTGTAGATGGAATGGTCGCCTCCCGCCTCGGCGAATCGCCGACCGTGCCGGAGCAGTTCGTAAGGCTGAGCTCCCATGTGTGTCACAGTGGTGATTCTGTCGTCGCAGCCTGCCAAGGAGGATCCAAATGGAACCGACCACAGTAGCCATCGACCTGGCCAAGCACGTTTTCCAAATCCATTTCGTTGAGCCCGACACTGGCACGATTCACAGCAAAGCCGTGAACTGTAGTAATCGCGGTACCAATTCGTAGAAATGTTCCTCCGCGCGCTTAATCACGCGGAAAGTATCATCTTTACTACTGCAGTTCGGAGAAATCGTGTCCCCTGCTCGACTACTCTCACTCTGCGGCAAGGCCACCTCGTATTCGGTCCTCGGCTGTGATTGCAGCTCTATTTAGGCATGTTTCGCGCGAACGCTCCTTTTGATCAACCAGAGCGAAACCGCATAGTCAGAGCGAAAAGTAGTAAAGATGATACGAAGTGACGGACCAGCGATCGTTCCAAGATTACTACTTGCCGCCGGGGAGTACAAACATTACTACTCGAAAAATCGTCGCAATGTTGATACGGACGTCCACAAAATAATTTATAACTTATTGATTTACATAACTTCGCTCTCAGCCCCCGACGTAACATCTTTATTACTCTTCACGATATGGCCCCCGAAGTACGGTCTCCCCGCAGGTCGGTACATCAGTTCGACGCCGTACTCCCGACACCCCGCTCGCAATGCCCTGCTCTTGAATTCCGCCGCATTATCGAGATGAAGTAGCTGTGGAATGCCGTGCATAGGCCAATCAACGCTAACATCGAGGCTGGCGAGCCAGCCATCCTTTGGCAAGACAACGCGAGTCAATAGCAACGCAACAGTTGCCGCGTTGGGGCGGTCCATCCCGACGTATACGCCAACGACGCATCTTGTCGAAACATCGAGGGCGATGCTTAGCCATGGCCGGCCAATGGGGCGTCGGCTCGCATCATCCACCAGCATCAAATCGGCCAGCGTGTGATCAATCTGCACAATGTCCATCGGACAGCGCGCCACAAGATGGCCTGGGGGAATCTCAGAACCCGGCAGCGTTGCGAGCCGAAGTGCCTCTTCTTCCCGATGTGCGCGCCAGCGTCGCGAAATGGTAGATCTGCTTGGCGGACTAATACTTGCCGCTGCGCATCGCTTCCGGATTTCGACGACCAGCTCGAAGAGCGGATGAGCAAGATAAGGCTGTCGCGGCAGCCAATCGGAAAGTACCTCCCTCACAATTTCCTCGACAGTCGCCGCTAGACGCGTATCTCCCACTTTGGGACCTCGTTCATACGGTATCAACGCGCTCGCCACCGGATCCGCGAGGAAGCGCCGGCGCAAGTGGTAAACCGTCGCCCAATGGATTCCCAGCAATTTGCCAGCATTCTCGGCTTGCCTACGCGAGAGAGGAGCCCTCCCAAGCGGACGCAAGACCCTCGCAATCGCCAGCTCGCGCTTCGTTGCAATCCTCATCGCGTGTCCAAGACAGTGGTCTCAGTCACATTAGGCGATTTACTGAACGGGTGACCCAGGCTGGCGGAATTAGTGGACCCAACGCCCCAAAACGCGTTGCCTACCAGCAACAGTGGTAGACGTCACAACGGACGAAAGATCCATTACGGATCAATCAGTTGGATCGAGGTGAATGCTAGCGGATATAGCGGCTACCGCTGGGGGTATTGGCGATCTGCAACAGCAGCGGCATAGCAGGACTTCATTGATGAAAGGCGTTGGCATTGATAAGAGAACGTTGGCGACGGTGTCCACGCGAACCTAATGGCAGAACGACCGTCATCCGTGTCATCTTGGTTCTCACACCCGTTCGCTCGCCAACAGGCGAATAGCCCGAGGTTCTTGTCAGAACGGTTTCCCTGTTGTTTTGACCGCCTTTTGATGATTGGCCTTGCGCAGTAATGGTACTTGTCGGTTAGCCAAGCTGGACGACAGCATTGACCTCAACTGGGCATCGGAAGGGCAGGCTCGATACGCCCACTGCGGTGCGACTGTGCCTACCCTTATCGCCCAGGACTTCAACGAGGATCTCCGAGGCACCGTTAATGACTTCCGCGTGCGCCGCGAATTCAGTGGCGGCATGCACGTAGCCAGTCACGGAGCAGACGCGGATCACGCTCCGGCCGTCCGTCAGTTGCGAGCGAATTTGGGACAAGATGGCCATGCCGCTCAGCCGCGCTGCTTCTTTCGCCAGTTCGATACTCACTTCCGTGCCGACTTGACCGAGGGCGAACGGCTTGCCGTCCTTAAAGGCGACCTGTCCAGAAATGTGCAAGAAGCCACCTACCAGAACGGTGGGTACGTAGTTGGCAATCGCTGCCTTCGGCGGTTGCAGTTCAATGCCGAGTTCTGCGAGACGGGCATCGAGTTCAGCGCGGTTCATAAAATCTCCTTAAGGGTGAAATAGGTGCCGAAGCTTGATGCCGACGGCACGTGTGAAACCGGAAAATTCAGGATACGAGGTCATATTGGATCGAGAGCTGCCCCTTTTTCTCTTTGAGCTTCAGGATCTTGATAGGGCCAACTTGTCCAGCGGACCTGACGTGAGTCCCGCCGCAGTTACGCATCGGCAGGTCGCCAAAGCACACAGACCTCATGCCATCCAGCTCGGCCAGATGGCGAGGTACATCATTTGCAATGAGCCGATTTACTGTCTGCTCAACGCCATCGGCGGTCAGCGGCTGTGGGTTGCCGCGTGGCTCGAAAACCACCCGTCCTTCACCAGGCCAGTGGTGACCTTTGCTTGCGTACCAGCCCATCTGCTCCACTACGCCGGAAATCAAGTGACCGGCAGAGTGGAGTCGAGCGTGCAGCATGCGGGTTTCTGGCGATACTTCAATCAGCGCTTCGCCGACAGCGACTTCCTGGTCGGCGATGTGAATGACCTTGTCACCTTCCAGAATCACGCGCTCGACGTTCACGCCGGCAATACTCCCCTTGTCTGAGAGCTGACCTCCGCCGTGCGGGTGGAACAGGGTCTCGGCCAGCGTCACCCGGAACTTTCCGGCATCATCGGGCGAGCAATCGATCACCTGGGTGCGCATCGTCAGTTCGTCGCTGTTGAAGTAGGTGCGTTGTGTCATTTCGTATCCTTCAGTGCTATTTCTCATCGCGGTGCAGCTTCTCCAGAGTCCTTGACTCGCTCGTGGCCTCTTGCCATCAGGCGACTCCTGCGGCGCGACAATCGCGGAAAGACAACTTGCTTCCCGCATGACGCAAACTTAAAGGGCGTGCGCCCGTTCAGCTTGTAAAAAATTGAGTGTTTGTGCTTGGGGGGCGCGTGGGCGGGGACGCTCGGCGCGAAGGAGATGCCCTGCATCCGGCTACCTAGGATGAGTGCGTGACG
Organism: Cupriavidus oxalaticus; assembly: GCF_004768545.1. Classification (NCBI taxonomy): domain Bacteria; kingdom Pseudomonadati; phylum Pseudomonadota; class Betaproteobacteria; order Burkholderiales; family Burkholderiaceae; genus Cupriavidus; species Cupriavidus oxalaticus. Next base: position 140,852 of record NZ_CP038639.1, read on the forward strand.
TTGATGCTGCGAGGGGAAGCTAAGTCTCAGTGCTTGGGGGCGCAGCGCCCTAGCTAGGTGGCCTGCTGCGATCTGGAATGTCAGTACCTCGAGGGAGATACACCAAAGGCTTGCCGGAACGCCCGATTGAAGTGGCTCTGGTCGTAGAAGCCAACTTCCTGCGCCACCTGGGTCAGACACCGGTCGGTGTGACTCAGCAAGGAGCACGCGCGCTCCAGCCTGAGCCGTACGAGCCAGGCGTGGGGAGTCATGCCGACTGTCTGCTTGAAAAGCTTGAGAAAATGGAAGCGCTCAAGGTTGCAAATGGCCGCAAGCTCTTCGAGGGTGATTTTTTCGGCCAGATGGGCATCGCAATAGTCCCTCACTCGCTGCCATTGCACCTGTGTGAGTGTCCCTTTGACAAACTGCGGCTTGACCATCCGCGTCTGGACGAACAGGCGGTCAAGTAAGGTCAGCCATTCGGACTGAACTTTCATCGGCTCGGACCCTGGCGGAGCCGCCCGCAGTGCATCGTGCAATCGGCACAGATGACCGGCCAGCGAAGAATCCTGAATGACCGCCCCACCCAGCGCAGGGAAACGATCCTGCCCCGAGATTTCCTCTCCGAGTCCGTTCAGCAACTGGGGGGAGAGGCGAAACGTCTTGAGTGTGTAAGACTCGTCCCCGGCACTAATGCCGTCATGCACCTCGCCGAGTGGCATCAACTGGATGCTGCCCGGCGTAAGTAGCAGCGTTTCGCCGTGGAATCCCTGGCGCTGGACACCCTCGGTCACCAGCGCGACATGGTAGTCCAGATGGTAGTGACGTTCGAAGCGGAAATCGGAAAAGCGCGCCTCACTAAGCACGAGACCCGGAATCTCGTTGCTGCGTTTGTACTCGACGCGATCCTTCATCAGGGCCTCCTGGGGGGCTTTCCTTCGACATCGGAGCGAACTGTTGCCCCAAGCCGAAACTTGCTAAAAAGTTTTCGGCCTGCGGGTGTTGCAGTTCTCCTCGTTTCAGCGGAGGGGGAGCACATCGATGGCAGCCTTTCACGGAGATTGGCAGGTTCGTTGCCACTGGCCGTTGATTGTCTAGACCCGCTGTCCGATCCACTGCTTCAAAACGCCTGCCCCGACTGCCTCGATGACGCCGGCGCCGTGAGGAATAACGCGCGGAAACTCCATCGCGGGGCTTGGACGCCCGATCGCGATTTGACGTCTGATGGATTTACGCCCGAGGGTGCGATGCGAACCAGGACTTCGCTCATTTGAGGTGCCGGATCAGGCTCTTAGCCCACCATGAGAACGTCTCGAGCCGGCCTTTTGACGAATAGTAGGCGGCTTTCATATCTTTCAACCTCCAAGCTGGTTCAGTGAAGAGCGCTGGCAAACCGATGTGCCCCCGCCGAGGTTCTTCGCGCAACATTACCACTGTGATCGTTTGGGCCTAAGCGCACTTGTAAAAAATTGCCAATAGTTATCAACTGCTGATAGGCCAGACGCTGCCCGGGGCCTCGATTTATAGTTGAAGTTTCGCTGCGGGCGCAGCCGGCACGGCCGCAGGGCTCCTTTCGATTCCCAAGTTGATCCTTATCCATGTCCGAACCCCTATTCGAACGCGTGCTCCTCACCAACGACGACGGAATCGACGCACCCGGCTTGGCGGTGCTGGAAGGCGTAGCGTTTACATTAGCGCGTGAAGTGTGGGTGGTAGCGCCCGAGCATGACCAGAGCGGCACTTCACACTCGATAAGCCTGCACGCACCGCTGCGCTACAGCCGCCAGGGTGAGCGTCGTTTCGGTGTGTCAGGCACGCCAGGCGACTGCGTGGTCATGGCCGCGCGCCACCTGATGGCCGATAACCCGCCCACGCTGGTGCTATCCGGCGTTAATCGAGGCGCTAACCTCGGTCTGGAAACGGTGTTCTCCGGCACCGTGGGCGCCGCCATGACCGCCATCCTGCTGGGGATTCCGGCCATCGCCCTAAGTCAGGCCTTTTCCGACCGCGAAGCCGTGCGATGGGACACCGCGAGTGCGCTGGCGCCCGACGTGATCCGCCGCCTGGTCGCTTCCGGCTTGGGCACGCAAGCGTGCCTGAATGTCAATTTCCCCGACGTGCCGGCGCAAGACGCGGGACCGCTGACCGTGACGCGGCAGGGTGTCGGGCTAGTCAATGGCATCGCAGTCAGGGCGCATGTTGATCCGCGAGGCATTCCCTATCATTGGCTGCAATTTTCGCGGGGGCCGCGGCCGGATGCGGAGGATACTGAGGCGATGGTGCTTGGCAGAGGGTGCATCTCGGTGACGCCGCTGCGCTTCGAGCGCACGGATGAGGAGGAGGTGGCGGCGCTGGCGGGGCGGCTGGTCTGAGAGGCTGAAGCGGCCCGCAAAGGTTCGCGGGGACCGGCGCCGTTGGCGCACGATCGCGGGGCTGGCGGCAGGAACTACTGGCGACCCAGCGCCGCAACAGATTCGCTTTCAATCGATGGAGCAGGGCCACTGCCGCAATCGAGACACACGGTTGCATGCAGTTCTGGACCGCTTTGGCCTTGAAATCTGCGCCGACGTCGACGTCAGCAGGCGCGATCTTCGTAAGCGCCCAGCGAACACACCTTGATCCGGGAAGATGTTAAGGGCAAGGATCGTGTCCATCTAAATTTGGCATGGACAAATGTACACGATGGAAGGGGCCGAGGTAGTCCAGGATGTAGTGCAGCCGGCGCGACGCCGGCGACATAGCAAAGAGTTCAAGGCGCAAGTGGTGCGTGCGGCGATGCAGCCGAACGTGTCGATTGCGGCGGTGGCGCTGCACTACCGTCTGAATGCGAACATGGTACGGAGTTGGGTCGCTACGCAAGAGGAGTTGGATGCGGCAGACGAGGCCCGGAAGTTGATGGGTGCGCCGCCAGTGGAATTTTTGCCGTTGCAACTGGAGACGCCGAGCGTTGCACCCGGTCCCACGGAGATCCAGATCGAAGTGCGCCGAGGAGCGGCGACGGTTACCATCCGCTGGCCGCTATCGGCCGCGAGCGATTGTGCGCTGTGGCTGCAAGGGTGGCTTCGGTGATCCGGATCGACGCAATTTGGCTGGCAACGGAACCACTGGATATGCGCGCAGGCACCGATACGATCTTGGCTCGCGTAGTGAAAGTGTTCGGGGCAGCGCGTCCTCACCATGCCTACCTGTTCGCCAACAAGAACTCGACGCGTATGAAGGTCTTGGTGTACGACGGTTTCGGAATCTGGTTGGCTGCGCGTCGCTTGAACAAAGGGCGCTTCGTATGGACGAATGGTCAGACGGCGATCGCTGTTGCGCTGAATCCCGAGCAACTACGGGCGCTTGTGACGGGCCTGCCGTGGCAGACATTGACGCACGATCACGCAATCTGCGTGGTGTAAGGCCTTTCGCCGGGACGTAAACAGTTTCGATTCCATGGTGGGTTCGGTTCTGGCAAACTGGCCATATGAACTCGCCAACAGACCTCAACGACCTCAGCCCGGAACAGCTTCGGACACTGGCTGCTGAGTTGATCGCACAGGTCGGTGAGAAAGATCGTGAGTTGCGTTACCGCCAGACGCGTATCGACCAGCTCACGCACGAGATCTCGATACTCAAGCGCTTGAAATTCGGTAAGCGCAGCGAGCAGCTCAATGCCGAGCAGGCGAGCCTGCTCGATGAGACCATTGACGCGGATCTGGCCGCGATCGAAACCGAGCTCGAACAGCTCCAATCAGATACACCTGAGCAAAAGCAACGTCAGCAGCCGAAACGAACGCCGTTGCCGCCGCAACTGCCGCGCACCGACATCTATCATGAGCCGGATGATGTGACGTGCCAATGCGGCTGTCAGCGAGTTCGTATCGGCGAGGACGTCAGCGAGAAGCTGGACTATACGCGGTGTGTTTACGGTCGAACGGCATATCCGCGGCAAGTGGGCCTGCAAGATGTGCGAGACGCTTATCCAGGCGCCGGTGCTGCCGCACGTCGTCGACAAGGGCATTCCTACTGCCGGCCTGCTGGCCCATACGCTGATCTCCAAATACGGAGACCACCTGCCACTGTACCGGCAGGAGCGTATCTTTGCGCGCGCCGGTCTGGCGATCCCGCGATCGACGCTCGGAGCCTGGGTAGGCGTGTGTGGCGTGCGGCTGCAGCCGCTGGTCGACGCGCTGCATCAGGAAATATTGCAGCAGGGCTTGTTGCATGCCGATGAGACGCCGGTGCAGATGCTCAGTCCCGGCAAGGGAAAAACGCATCGTGCATACCTGTGGGCGTATACCGCCACGCAATTCGCAGACTTGCGGGCCGTGGTCTATGACTTCGCCGACAGGCGCCGGCGAGCGTGCCAGATCCTTCCTGGGTGACTGGCAGGGCAAGCTTGTGTGCGATGACTACGGCGGGTATAAGGCCGGATTCCAGCAAGGCATCATCGAAATCGGATGCGCAGCGCATTATCCCGAGCGAGATTTTATCTGGAGAGAATCAACTTGCCGCCAGCGTGCCTGCGTTAATCGGAGGTTAGAACTCCGTATAAAATTTGACCGCAGTCACAAGGACTGCAGGAACGCGAGCAGGTCGGCGTTGGGCTTCCATGGTTTTGCGTTCGTTGGCTTAATGCCGGCTTTCTTCCAGAACGCCGGCATGGCGTCTCGCTTCATTTGCAGATTGATTGTGACGTAACGACCTGTCGTTGCGACGCTGGTGTGGCCAAGGTAGTCGCGAATCACCGTTATGTCAGTGCCAGACTGCAACAACGCGACCGCACAGCTATGCCGACTATATCGTTCACGATATAGTCGGCACACGGCAGCCATGGAATTATTGCAAGCTGGCGTGGATCCATTCAACATTGCCCTGTGGATGGGCCACGAATCGCTCCAGACAACCCAGATGTACCTGGATGCCAGTCTGGAGCTGAAGGAAAAGATTCTCGCTAATGTCGGACCACATGATGGCAAGCCCGTACGATACCGGCCTGACAGTAAGCTCGCGACGTTTCTCAAGGGCCTTTAGTCATTAAAACTATGCCGCTCCAGCGACCTTGGGAATGACCTCCTGCTGCCTCCTTACAAGCATCATCGTGATCCTATCCCAGCTTGATCGGCATTGCCGTGAACGCGGCATAGTTGCCGAACTTCGATTCCCGGATGGAGAGTATACCGCTGACGAGGTCAACGTCGGACCGGTCGAACCGAAGCGCTTCGCCTGGCCTGAGGCCCGTCGCTACAAGAAGCCCGATGAGCGTCGAATAGGTCAGTGCTCGCATGCCGGTTCGGGATCGCAGTTGAGCGGCGCGGGTCATAAGCAGATCAATTTCCTGCTCCGTGTAAATATGCGGGGCATTGCGCCGTCTGCGGGCACTCAGGAGTCCTGCTGGAGGAATCTGGTTTCGACCGTCAATGACGTTCATCCATCTGGCTAATCCTCTCACTTGAGAGAGGCGCCGCCCCCAGGTGGCGCGTTCGACGAGTGCGGGCGTCATCGCCCAGCGCAGAGCCAGATCGGTAGTAATGAACTCTGCGTCTTCATGTTCCAGAAGATCAACGAAATGACCGAGTGCCAATGCAGGTTCATAGAATGATGCCCCGAGAGCGCGGCGGACCGCCACGTACCGAGCGAGGGAGTCACGGATCGAAGTCATATTGCACCTCCCGCCGTGGGCCACGAGCGCGCGACCCCGCGCAGGTCCTCAAACGCGACCTTTGCATAGATCGCGGTACTGTCCGGTGAGCGGTGCCGCAAGACCTCGGCTATTTCTGCGATCGAGGCCCCGTGGCGAATCATCGTCGTCGCCAGACCGTGACGGAACAGATGTGCGGAAACACGGCACGCGGGGCGGAAACCTGCACGTGCGAAGGCCTGACAAACAATCTTGCCAATCGCCGCCGGTCCCGCCAGACCAATCCGAGGTGCCAATCTACGAAGGAATACGTGCCGCGATGCACTTGCTCCGCGACCATCGCGGAGATATGTAGCGATTGCTGCTCCGACCTCCGATGGCAGGGGGACGTGCTCCACCATCTGCCCCTTGCCATGAACGACGAGTTCCCCAGAGCGCCAGTGAATGTCGTCGAGCTGCATGGCAACTATCTCTCCGGCACGTAGACCGAGCCGCGCCAACAACAGCAGGATTGCGTAGTCACGGCGCCCAGTCGGAGTCGACCGGTCTGCGGACGCAATGAGAGCTTCTTGCTGCTCAGGCGTGAGGAACGTCGGTACAGTTGACTGTCGCCACTTACGAACTGACGGCACTGACTCATACAGGTCTCGGGGCGTATCGCCGCGCAGAAAGAGGAAATGGCAGAACCAGCGAAGCGCAACTGGCATCAGCCGCGTGTACTCCGCCGATCGACCTTCGCTGTAGGCAAGGAAATGATCTCGGATCGTTACGGCGCAAAATGCATCTGCCAATATCGTTCCGTCGTTGGCCGAGTGGCTGTCGAGAAAGTCGCGAATGAAGGGGCCGTAGACGAGCAGCGAGTTCTTCGCGAGTCCACGATCCTGCCTCAGATGGTCCAGGTATCGGCGATAAATGCGCGCAATCTCGGACTGGCCGCCCAATGTCGGCGAACACACAATGGCTTCCGCGCGCAGATAGGCAAGAAACTGCCGTAAGGTGGGACGCGCACGCTGGACGCGGTCTCTTGAAGCGTCGATCATGCGATTCATAAAACGAGCTGTGACAGACTCATCGAGATCGATCAGGTCAATGTTCCTGTTCTTCATCCACCCGGAGAACGCGCACAGGACTCTTCGTTTCTTGCGAAGCGATACCTCGGAATAGTGTGCCGTCCGTAGACGATCAAGAAATGCATCGATGTGATGGGCCGGCAGCCCGCCGGATTCGCTGACTGTGCGTGTTGCATTCATCTGATCTCTCCTGGCCAGCTCATTAGCCAGCCTGAGACATCATATGTTTATGCCGACACAGCGATCATGAAAGGCCATACCCACCGTCACGCGCGTGCACGACGCGGCATAATCGGGGAGCCGGCATAACTGGGTCGAGAATCAGATCCGCCCCTGGGCCGTTGGCAGGGCCAACTGGTTGTTCGCCGGCTCCTTGCGTGCCGGACAGCGTGCTGCGGCAATCATGAGTTTGATTCGGTCAGCGCAGCTCAATGGTCACGATCCGTACGCCTATCTGAAAGACGTGCTCACACGGCTACCAACCCACCGCGCCAGCAACATCGCCGAATTGCTACCACATCGCTGGAAGCCGGCAACCAGCGCCACCTAGCCGCTGCGATCATCAACGTCAAGACGGGTTCGCTGGCCGCTTATCGATCTTCTCGAAAGTATTGACGTGTCCACCAAGAATTTAAATGGACACGATGCTCCTTGCTCTCTTGCGTTCCGTCAAAACAGGTTCAGCGGGCGCCTACTGTTTGCTGAACGACAGCTCCGATCATGTCAGCGGTGACCGCCGACAGCGTCCATCCCAGGTGACCGTGGCCCGTGTTGTAGTACACGCAGGGCGCGCGGCCCCGCCCAACGCGCGGCAGCATGGTCGGCATCATCGGCCGCAAACCGGCCCACGGCACCACACTACGGGTGCTGACGTCGGGGAAGCACTCGTTGACCCATTCCACCAGCGGGCGGATGCGATCGGCGCGGATGTCACGATTGTAGCCATTGAACTCCGCGGTGCCCGCCACGCGGAAGCGGTCGGTGCCGAGGCGGCTGGTAACCAGCTTGGTCTCGTCGTCGAGCAGACTGACGACCGGTGCGGCAGCCTGGCTGCGCGCGTCGTTTAAGTTGACGGTAATCGAATAGCCCTTGACCGGATAGATGTTGACGCGGTCGCCCAAGCTCGCCGCCAGCGCACGGCTGGAGGTGCCGGCGCAAACCACCACGCCATCGAACACCAGCGACTCCGACCGCTGGCCGTCGTAGATCGCGATGGTGACGTGGCGGCCGTCGGTACTCACGGAGCGGATGTCCTGGTTGTACAGGCAACGCACGCCGAGGCGGGCGATCGCCGCCGCCATCCCGTTTGTGAACTTGTGGATGTCACCGGTGGAATCGCTTTCGGTGAAATAGCCGCCGTAGTAGTTACCCGCCAGCGTTGGCTCGATGACGCGCATCTCCTCCGGCGTGACGGCGTGGCGCTCCAATCCACCTTCGGCGAGCAGTTTCGACACGCGGCCTGCATGGTCGAAGCCGGCCTTGTCGCGATAGATGTGGAGAATGCCTTCCTTTTTCAAGTCGAAGTCGATGCCCTCGGCCGCTGCCCAGGAGAACAGGTGATCGCGCGCGGCAATCGCCAAGCGCGTCGTTTCCACTGTGTTCTTGCGATATTGGGGGATGGCGGCAATGAACTCGGCGAACCAGGAGAGTTTGTGCCAGCTAGGGCGCGGGTTGACTAGCAGCGGCGCATCACTCTTTAGCATCCACTTGATGCCCTTCAGGATGGTGGACCAGTGGGTCCAGACTTCGGCGTTGGAGGCGGAGAGCTGGCCGCCATTGGCGAACGAGGTTTCCATGGCGGCGTAGCGGTGTCTTTCGAGCAGGGTGACCGAGAAACCGCGCTTGGCGAGTGCGTAGGCAGTGGTCACGCCGGTGATGCCACCGCCGATTACGGCAAATTTCTTCATCTCTAAGGTTCCAAAACGTCAAGTGGGAGCCTTTTGCGCGAAATGCGCGAAAGACGCCCCCTCTGTCCTTGACCTGAGAGATTCACGACGTACCACTTCGATGTGGCGCGGATCGCTTGCTCCTTCGGTACCGTCGGCTGACGAGTGCCGAGGTTCTTCAGAGTTCAAACGTGATACCGGTCCTTTTGCCTGAGAGTTTCCGGGGCGGTTGCTCCTTCGGCGCTGCCTGGCTGCTTGGCCAGGCAATCTCTCCCGATACCAACTATGGGCCGCGTCCGCATGGTGCCTACCAAGCGACGCGACGCCGTAATTTAGCACCACTGATCTATTTTCGCGAGTTATCCTTAACAAAATCAATAATCGCGTCGACGCCTTGCTGAAGATCTTCGATCGCCGTGGCGAAGGATATTCGGATGCTACGCTCCGACGACGGGCCAAAGGTTGACCCGGGTGCTGCCGCCACGCCCTTCTCGGCAAGCAACCGCTCTACAAAAACATCTGACGTCATCTCCGTTGCTGAAATGTCCAGCATTGCGAACATGCCACCGGTAGGTGCCGCCAGCAAAATTCCGGCATCTTGCAACCGATCCTGCACCCTCATCATGCGGTCATGATAGATGCGGCGCATATCATCAACCGAGTCCTGTGGACCGTTCACAGCCTCCAGTGCGGCATACTGAGATGGCGAGGCTGCGCACGATGTGGTGGGCTCAACGAAGGCCGCGGCAGCATTGATAATTTCAGCGTCCGCAATCAGCCAGCCAATACGCCATCCCGTCATGGCGTAGCTCTTAGAGGTGCCAGACACAAGGAGCACACGATGAATGGGCGCGATCTCTAGCATGCTGACATGGCGTCCTTCGTACACCATATCCTCGTACACCTCGTCAGAAAGGATGTACAGGCCGTGTCGTTCCGCAAATTCGGCCATGCTCGTCATCGTCTTCCTCGACCAGGAAACCCCAGTTGGGTTGCCCGGTGTGTTGACAAAGATCACACGAGTTCGCGGTGTCACAAGTCTCTCAAGCGCTTCAAAGTCGGGCTCGTACTTCTCGTGAGCGAGAAGCGGGTATCGGATCGACTTCCCTTCGGCCAGACTTACGCCGCTGTGATAATTGGGCCACGCAGGGTCAGGGACGAGAACCTCATCGCCAGACTCAAGGATCGATGACAACGCCAGGTAAATCGCATTCACCGCCCCTGAGGTGATTAAGACTTCGTTCGACGATACTTTCCTCCCCGTTCTCGAACTTACACGCTCCGCTACCGCGACTCGCAATTCAGGAATGCCGGCGCAAGCCGTATAGCCGGTCTTGCCTTCCTTCACCGCCTTTGCTGCTGCATCTTGGATGTGGGCTGGCGTGGGGAAGTCAGGTTGGCCGACTTCGAGGTGGATTACCTTCTCGCCGCGCGCTTCCGCCGCCGCGGAAAGCTGCATTACGCGGCGAATCCCCGAGCGCGTAAGGGTTTCAATGCGACTCGCTGTCATCACGCGAACTCCAGTGCTTGACCGATGTCTTTCAGCAGGTCATCCGTATCTTCGATGCCAGCGGAGAAACGGATAAGACCGGGATCAACGCCCTGTTTTCCAACCAGATCCGGAGAAAGACGTCCGAGCCACAGCGCTGCCGGCTGAATCACAAGGGAGTCGATCCCACCCAGGCTCGCAGCGTAAAACGGAATCTTTAGGGCCTTGATGAACCGCTGTCCCGCTTCGAAGCCGCCTTTCAGATCAAACGTCAGAAGACCGCCATACCCATTCATCTGCTCACGGGCCAGTGCGTGTTGCTCGTGCGATTCGAGCCCCGGATAATAAACACGGCTCACTTTCTCGTGTCCCTCAAGGAATTGTGCGATCGCAAGCCCGTTTTTGTTGCTCTGGTCGACGCGCATTTTCATCGTACGCAGTCCGCGTAGGACGAGCCATGCATTGAACGGGGTAATGACACCACCGAGGGTCATGCCCATGTCCCAAACACAGTCCATGTGCCTCTTCGAGCCGACTGCGACGCCACCGAGCAGGTCATGATGACCGCCCATGTACTTGGTGGCGCTATGTACAACAATGTCGACTCCGAAGTCGCCCGGGCGCTGATTGAACGGCGTAGCAAATGTGTTATCACAGACGGTCGTAATTCCATGCTTACGGGCAATGTCACTGACGCCACGAAGGTCCGTCACTTTCATGGTCGGATTGACCGGGGTTTCCAGCATGAAAACCTTGGTGCTCGGTTGTATCGCTCGTGCGAACGCCTCCGTGTCGTCCTGATCAACTAGCGTTACATGGATACCATACCGCCCGAAGGTTTCGTTCATCAGGGTCGTAGTGCCGATGTAATGACTCTTCTGAGCCACGACGTGGTCACCCTTGCTCAGTAGTGAAAGCAACGTCGTGGTAATTGCGGCCATCCCCGAAGCGAACATAATACCTGCTTCCTTACCCTCCATGTCCGCAACAATGAGCGCGGCGCGGGATGCAGTTGGGTTGCCGTGGCGGGCATAGAAAAGATCGTTCAGAGGCTCGGTCGCCTTCACAGCAAAGTCGGCCCCATCTTCAGAAAAGTAAGTCACCGACTGCATGATGGCTGGCGCGACGCCAGAGCCCGGTTCAAGTGCGCGATCAATGTGCAACGCCCGGGTCGCCGGAGCGAAGCCTTCGTAGGTGTGGTGGTTGCTATCTGTAAACTGTTTTGCCATCTTGTTCTCCAAGCTGCCGGTAGCAGCACACTCGACGTAAAGCCACAAAAGGGGTGGGGATGTCGGCCGGGGTATTAGGGACTGCAGGTAACGCTTCAACCCGATGGCTACGGATAGTCCCGGCAACATGAGTGGAGCGATAGTAAGCGCTGAAGCTGCACCCTATTGATAAAAACTTGCGCTTCTTTCCTGAGACGAATACGTGTGTGTCGATGGCCAACAGTACATTGTCAGGCTGATGCCGGCGGCCGCACGGGTCAGATTTGCTGCAATCAAAACCAAGGGCGACTCGTGCCGAAGCAACTTGCTGCTTAGAGGGCCTAACAAAATGACTTCCTGAGATGACGCCAGCAGATGATGCAACAAGCGATTTTCAGGAAGGCTTCGTGGATGGTGGGGAGGCGCTCGAAGCGCACGCGCAATCTCTTGAAGTTGTGCAGCCAAGCAATTGTTCGTTCTACAACCCAACGGGTTTTGCCAAGACCACTGCCATGCGGTTCACCGCGACGGGCGATCTCAGTGGCGATGCCGGCGGCGTGAAGCGGCTTGCGATACTTGTCGTGGTCGTACCCGCGATCACCCTGGACGATGCAGGGCTTGGACAATGGACGGCCGCGTTTGCCGCGGATAGGCGGAATCGCCTCGACCAGCGGCAGCAGTTGGGTGACGTCGTTGCGATTGGCGCCGGTCAGTATCAGCGCCAGCGGTATGCCTTGGGCCTCCGTCAGGAGGTGATGCTTTGAACCGGGTCGCGCGCGATCGGTGGGGTTGGGTCCTGTTTTTGACCCGACCCCACAGCACGAATGGAAGAGGACTCGACGATGACACGTGACCAATCGATGCGGTCGGCCGCACGCAGCTTGGCCAGCAGCACCTCGTGCAGGCGATCCCAAACAGCGGCCTTCTGCCAGGCGTGCAGTCGTCGCCAGCAACTCATCCCGGAGCCGCAGCCCATTTCCGTGGGCAGCATCTCCCAAGGAATGCCGGACTGCAGGACGAAAAGAATGCCGGTGAGCACGGCCCGATCGTCCAGCGGCTTGCGCCCGGGATAGCGGGGGCGCCGAGCTTTCGGTGGCGGCAGTAGTGGCTGGATGAGTGCCCACAGATCGTCGTCGAGTATTAGTTTGGCCATGTCCTTTGCGCTGACGAAACAACGCAAAGTTAACAAAGATCACTTGAAGTTAACAGCCCTGTAGATTCATTTTGTTAGGGCTTCTTAGTGAGGTCACTGCCTAGCGACGCTAGGGGGAACACCGAAAAAGCGCGAGAACTCTCGGCTCAAGTGACCTTGGTCGTAATATCCCACTTCAACTGCGACTTGACGCAATGGCCGCCCTTTAAGCAGGAGATGCTTCGCGAGTTCGACACGGCGCTGCACCAGATAGGCATGAGGAGCGACTCCTACTGCCTTCCGGAATGCGCGGATCAGATGGAAGGGACTCATGCCAGCAACTCGAGCAATTGACTCAAGTGAGGGATTCTCGGTGACATAGGCATCGATGTACTCGCGCGCTCTCTTCACTGCTCCGGGAATAGGTATTAGACGCTCGATGGGTCGCAGGGACTGTCCGTGTCGGGAGGCCAACTGATAGACTGCCTGTGTAAGTCTCGAGGCTCTTTCAAGTTGCGACGTATCACGAGATTCGGAGCAGATATGAGCCTCGTAGATGAGTCGCATGGTGTCATCGTCGTTGATGACCGTTTGCGGAAAGTAAAGTTGCTTACCTTGCGGCCGCCACTCGGAATCGATCAAGACTGACGCCATACTGGCTGTTGGAATATAGACCATCCGATAATCCCATCCGGCCTCTGTTGCAGGGCCGCCTTCGTGAACCGCACCTGGGTTCACAACGCAGATTGTTCCTTGAGGCATGATTAGTCGCTCCCCAGTTGCGTAGATGAACTCCTGCGCACCCTTCTCGATAAGACCAAAGGCGTATTCGTCATGAGCATGCGGTGGAAATTGATGCGTCCGGTACGCTGCACGCAGCATCTCCACGTTGGCAAATGAAGTCTCTCGCCATAACTTGGCCTGATTATTGCGTTGCCTTACAGATGATTTCATTCGGAGGCTCCTTGGCTAAATCGAGACAGCTTCCGCGGAACACCGGAGTTTGTTCGAAAATGCTGGGAAGGGAGTGCTGGTGCATCTTCACGTCGATAAACAGCTGACATGGCGCCCTACGCCGCGCGTTAGAGAGGCACCGTACAGATGCGCGGACGTTGTCGTTTGGCAGACGGTTTTTATCAATGGAAACGCGGTTCGTAGTGCGCGTGAACTACCGAATCACCTGCGTCGGGCTGGTTCTTTCGACAGCACATCTGCAGTGCTAGTCAAAGCCAGGCGGCAGACTCCGCCTTCTGCACAGCTGCCACAGGTCTAGTTACTGGTCGCTACGGTGGCGCTCCATGCAACGCAGCGCTGACGCTGCGATCCTAGCCTATCGATTCCCAGAGAAATTTCGTCACCTGGGACCAGATAAATCGGATCGGGCTTAATTCCCATCCCCACGCCCGGCGGGGTGCCCGTAGTGATAACATCACCAGGATACAGTGTCATGAAGTTGCTCACGTAGCTGACAAGTTCAGCGACACCGAAGATCATCGTAGCAGTATTGCCAGTCTGGCGCCGAACTCCATTCACGTCGAGCCACAAGTCAAGATTCTGTACGTCATCGATCTCGTCCGGGGTGACAATCCAGGGTCCAATCGGACCAAATGTGTCGCAACTCTTCCCCTTATCCCATGTGCCGCCCCGCTCAATCTGATATTGCCGTTCTGACACGTCATTTACTACTACGTAGCCGGCTACCCGGGACAATGCCTCGTCCTTGGTTACGTAAGACGCACGTGACCCAATAACGATTCCTAGTTCGACCTCCCAGTCTGTCTTCATACTCCCTCGCGGAATAATGAGATCGTCGTTAGGACCGACAACACAGCTATTGGCCTTCATGAAGATTATCGGCTCTTTAGGAATTGGCATACCCGCTTCCTCGGCGTGATCCCGATAATTTAGTCCAACAGCGATAAACTTTCCTGTTACGCGAAGTGGTGAACCAAGCCGTGGGTTACCTGATACACGAGGTAACGAGTTCGTACTAAGAGCGGAAATTTGACTAAGAACTTCAAGTTCTAGTGTTTCACTGCTAATGTCAGATACATAGCCACTCAAATCCCTAAGATCACCATTCACGTCAACAATTCCAGGGCGTTCGTGTCCAACATCTCCAAATCGGACCAGCTTCATAGAGAAGATCTCCAAATCGTCGTTATAAATCGCCAACCGATTAATCATGGAAGGCAAGCAGTTCTTTCTATCCGAGAGAATTTGATGTTCGATCGCGGACTTGCGAAGGGCGCACTGAATCGTTGTCAGTGATCTTCGATGTGTAAGAAGCCCGCTAACGAGTTCCGGCAGGCGACGTGGATATTGCTCCTATGCGTCGTATCTTTTTGTATGAAATTGCGTATTTTTTACGTTTGCGAGCGCCTCGGTAGCCGAACACGTCAATCAGAAAAGTGGCGAATGGAATACAAAGTGCGTGGTGGCTGGCGCACTGAGGTACGGCCTGATGCGGGATCGCGTTGGCGCCCAGCTATTGATCTTAATTTGATCGCGACGCAGCCGATTTTTCGACCAAGCCTGCGTGCGAGTACTGCACCCGAGCGGTGCGGAAGGTGACCGAGACAGGTCAATATCTGCTGTGAGCGCGCTGCTCTTTTGGCGGTGAGTGGTACGCTCGGCCTCCATTGGCGAAACGTGATCAGCGACCATCAGTCATGTTGCACATTGGCAGTTTGCGAGGGAGATGCCAACCCGCCAGACGGCGATGAAACCTGCATTACGCTTGGCCGCAGAGCCATCTTGCGTCTAAGAGTTCGCAGAACGGATCCTCCTCGGCGCTACTTGGCCTGGCAATCTCTCCCGACGCCGCCTATTGGCCGCGTCGGTGCGAGCCTGCCAAGTAATGCAACACCGCAGGCCGAACCGGTAGTGCCTATGTCGCATTTTTTACTCTCGTCAAAAATCTTGCCAGAAGTTCGCAATTTTATTCAAGGCGGTCTGAGGTGAAAGGCCCACGCTCTAGCAGGCTGCTGAAGTACTCCCTGCACAAGCGGTATGCTTTCCGCCTGCTGCAGGTTTTTTCGGCTCTTGGGCGCCTATTCCCGGCTTTCTTTGCCCGCTTATTGCAACTGCGGACGGATTTTCCCCAGGGAACGCATGCGTACGAGGTTGTAGGCTGCCATGCTCAGGACGAACATCTGGTCGACTCGCTTCAGTCCACGCACCATCACCTGGCGCATGCGCCCGATCGTCTTGGCCCACCCAAAGCCTTGTTCGATCAGCTTGCGCTTTTGCTGCGAGATGGCATAGCCCTCGCTGCGGGCAATGGCATCAGGAACTGCCGAGCGTCGACCCGAAGTGTTTTGCGCCACATGCGGCGTCACCTTCATCTCCAGGCAGGCTTCAATAAACTCCGTAAGCGTGTAGCCAGCGCCGTGTTGACGTCGGCAGCAGTTATGCTGGCGTAGCCAGTTGCTCAGCGACGACCCATGGCGTGAGTTCGTCGACACGGTTGATCGCGTGATCCGCGATGCGTGCCAGCACGAAGCGTAGGTAAGCCTCTGGATCGACGCCGTTGAGTTTGGCCGTGCCGATCAGGCTGTAAATTGCGGCGGCGCGTTCCCCACCCGAGTCCGCACCAGCGAACAGGTAATTTCGGCGGCCGATAGCCACCCCGCGCAATGCGCGCTCAACCGGCAGGTTGTCGATCTCCAGTCGTCCGTCGTCGCAATAGCGCGTGAGCGCCTCCCACCGGTTCAGGGCGTACAGGATCGCCCGACTCGTGTCAGATTTGCGCGAGAGCGTCTCCAAGGTGGCGCTCAGCCACGCGTGGAGTTGATCGAGTTGTGGACGCACTTGCGCCTGTCGATACGCGCGGCGTTCGTCGGGTGGTTTGCCCCGGATCTGCTCTTCGACCTTGTATAGTGCGCCGATGCGTTCCAGCGCCTCGGTGTTCAGGGCATTCGGGCGAGCCGCATGCAATTCGTAGAACTGCCGCCTGGCATGGGCCCAGCACGCTGCCTCGGCAACGCGTCCCGTTTCGTAAATCGCCTGGTAGCCGCCATAGGCATCGGCCTGCAACGTCCCGGTGAACGATTCGAGATGCTGCTGCGGGTGGATGCCCTTGCGGTCCGGAGTATAGGCAAACCAGACGGCCGGCGGAGTTGTGTCGCCGGACGACCTGTCGTCACGTACATACACCCACAGGCGTCCGGTTTTAGTCTTGCCGTTACCTGGTGCGAGCACCGGGACTGGCGTATCGTCGGCATGGAGCTTCGTCGCCGCCATGACGTGACGACGCAGTGCGTCGACGAGCGGTTGCAGCAGCGTTGCACTGTGACCAACCCACTTCGCTAGCAGCGAGCGCTCCAACTCGACACCTTCACGCGCATAGATCACAGACTGCCGGTAGAGCGGAAGGTGATCCGCGAACTTCGAGACCAGCACGTGAGCCAGCAGTCCCGGGCCAGCCATGCCTCGCTCAATGGGACGGCTCGGTGCAGCAGCTTGGGCAATGTGATCGCAGCACGAACATGCCAGCTTCGGTCGCACATGGCGGATGACCCGGAAGCTCGCCGGCACATATTCAAGCTGTTCGGAGACGTCCTCGCCAAGCTGCTTCATCGGCGCACCGCATGCCGTGCAGGTGTCACGTGATTCAGGCCAATGGGTCAGGATCTCGCGAGGCAGGTGTTCTGGCAACGGCTTACGTTGTACCTGTTCCGGTACCGTACGCGTCTCGATGGGTGCGGCACCTTCGTCGGCCTCGAGTTCTTCCAGGCGCAGTTCGAGCTGTTCGATCTGGCGGTCCAGCTTCTCCGAGCGACGACCGAACTGCATGCGGCGCAGCTTCGCAATCAGCAACTTGAGATGCTCGATCTCCGCCTTGTCCGTTGCCGTCGCTGCCTTCTGCGAATCGACCACGTCTTGCAGATGCCCGATGCGGGCATCGCGCTCCAGCAGCAGGGCCTTGAGCGCTTCGATGTCGTCCGGGTACGCGTTCGCCGTCGTCATGCCAGCAGTCTACGCGCCGGCAGGCAGGTTTACAACGCCGAGATCGGCTCCGCCGTGCGCACCGGCTGTCGCCAGTCGATGCCTTCCAGCAGCATTGAGAGCTGCGCCTGGCTCAGGCTGACGACGCCCCCATCCGCACGCGGCCAGACGAAGCGTCCGCGTTCAAGCCGTTTCATCAACAGACACATGCCATCACCGCTCCACCAAAGCACCTTGACAAGGTCACCTCGTCGGCCACGGAACACAAACACGTGGCCGCTGAACGGGTCCCGCTCTAGCACAGTCTGCACCTTCGCGGCCAGGCTGTTGAAGCCAGAGCGCATATCGGTCACGCCGGCAGCCAACCACACCCGCGTTCCAGCGGGAAGGCCCGGCATCATGAACTCACTCCCAGCAAGCTCGCCAGCACGAGCTGCAAGACATCAGGCTCGGGCTTGCCGTCGAGACACACGCGCACGCCACGACATTCGATGACAAGCCCGGACGATCCAATCGGCTCCGGCATCGGCGGCGATGCCATCTCTATGGGCAGGAATAGTTCGGCCGGCTCGGATGCGGACGCCGCCGCCCGCTCCTGATCCCGCCGCCACTTCGACACGAGATTCGCGTTAAGGCCATGCGCTCGTGCAACTTCTGACAGTGAGCGTGCCGGGTCCAAGGTTTCCGCCACGACCTGCATGCGGAATTCCTTCGCGTAATTCTTGGAGCCTCGCCGGCGACCCCGCGCCTTGATTTCCATTTCTTCTGGTTCCCACCAAATTCTGGTGGGAACCAGATTGCCGCCTACGGCTCGTCATGAACAGACGGTGCTGTGGCCACGCTTACTAAACTCCTGCGCGTCGTAGCCCTTGTCTGCACCCACTGTGATTTCGGTGTCCGGGTCGTCCGCCACCTGCCGGGCATCGTTGAGCATGACCTTGGCAGCCTCGCGCTCGGCGTGTCCATCAGCGGTGCTTACCAGGGCGCTGACCACCAGGCCGTGGCGGTTGTCACTCAACGTATGTCCCATGTAGCGCAGCTCACTGCCAGTCTTGCCTTTGCGATAGAGCTTCGCATCGGGATCGGTTCTGGAGAGATGGGTGTCGTTGCTGCGCTTGCTACCCCTGAAGTCGCCGCTATCGTCATCGCTGCCATCCTTGCGCACGAAGCTCTTGTGGCCCGCCCACGCCTGAATCAGCGTGCCGTCCACGCTGAAGTGCTCGCCCGACAGCCAGTTCTTCTTCTGCGCGATGGCCAGCACCTCGTTGAAGAACTCGATCACTGCATCATGCTTGATCAGCCGTTCGCGGTTCTTGGTGAAGACCGTGGGCACCCAAACTGGGTCGTCCATTGACAGCCCGATGAACCAGCGAAATAGCAGGTTGTATTGCGTCTGCTCCATGAGCTGGCGCTCGGAGAGAATGCTGTAGAGCACCTGCAGCAGCATGGCCCGCAGCAACTTCTCCGGCGCGATGCTGGGCCGACCACCTTTGATATCGGCCTCGTACATCTCCGCGAACAACCGGTCCATCTTTACCAGCGCCTGGTTGGCCATGGTGCGGATCGAGCGCAACGGGTGGGACTTTGGCACGAAATCGTCCAGCCTCCGCATCGTGAACAAGCTTTCCGTGAAGGTGTCTGCGCCGCGCATGATTGTGGGGTTGGATGGTGTCCTCAAATCAACGCTTCAGCCAGTTGTCGCGCTGACGTCTGCTGGAGGTATTTCAGCGACCTGTTAGGCGACTGGGCTTTAGCCGGTGGCACGAGCAAGCTCTCTTCGACCCACATCGTCACGTCTCCTCGGGCTATTAGCCCCTTGTTGTACTGCGCCCAGTTCTTGACGCGGTAGACCCCCTTGGGCTCGGCTTGCTGTCGGTTGTCCTTACGCATCGTCCCGGAAAAAGTCCAAGACACTACGCCGCTTCGTCAGAAGTTAACAGAGCCAGCGCTCCAGCCGTTGCGCGTAAACGTCAGGCCCAACCAACCCCGGATTTATGCAACATGTATGGACGCCCCCGGTTTGTCAAACGATGCATTCAGCAATGGATAGAAGGTCGAGATTGCAGTCATGTATCCGGACTTGATGTCAGGCTCATGCCTGCCGTCCCTGATGGAATCCGCTGGTCGGCGCCTTATCAACGCTGCGAGCCTCGCGCTCGTGTTGCATATCAGGCTTCTGCCAACCACGGTCTGACCGTCTTGCCATCACTGTTTGATCGCCTGAGCAATCGGTGGTCTGGAGATTTCTCTTGCGTGCGTTTGTATCGTTGCGTTCAGGCCTCCGCAGGCTGCCGCGCTGCGGTAGGGGCATAATCAGGACAGAAGTCGCGGTTCTGTGTCAGCAGCGCCCAGATGATTCTTGCATTCTTGTTTGCCAGCGCCACGGCAGCCACATTGACATTGCGTCGCAAGAGCAATGTTTGGAGCCAACTGCTCGTCGCCCCTTTGGGCTTGGCCCTGTAGATCACCGCGCGAGCGCCATGGATGAGCAGCGTTCGCAAATACGTATCCCCTCGCTTGCTGATGCCGAGCAAGACGTTTTTTCCTCCGCTGGAGTTTTGTCGAGGCACAAGGCCAAGCCACGCCGCCAATTGGCGGCCGCTGGTGAAGTTCCGCGCGTTGCCTACAGTCGCTACCAGCGCACTGGCAGTAATCGGGCCGATTCCTGGAACTTGCGCCAGCTTGCGGCTCAACTCGCTATCCCGATGCCATGCTTCGATCTGCGCGCCAATTTCATCGGCCTGACGGTCCAGTTCCTTCAGATGCTCCAGCAGCCGCTGGATGAGCAGACGGAACGAGCCCGGCAACTCATTGGTCGCATCCTCGATCAACTCCGGGACCTGCCTGGCAATTTTCCCAATGCCCTGTGGAACAACCAACCCAAACTCAGCCAGCAATCCGCGGATCTGGTTGGCCTGCGAGGTACGCGCTTTCACAAAGCCCTGACGCGCACGGTGCAGCGCCAGCACCGCCTGCTGCTCAAGGTTCTTGATAGGCACAAACCTCATATTCGGCCGTGCCACCGCTTCGCAGATCGCCTCGGCATCGGCCGGATCGTTCTTGTTCGTTTTGACATACGGCTTGACGAACTGCGGCGCCATCAGCCGCACAGTGTGACCGAAGCTCTGCAGCTTGCGAGCCCAGTGGTGCGCGCTGCCACACGCCTCCATCCCAATTACACTCGGCGGCAGAGTCGCAAAGAACTCGGCCACCTGGGCACGCTTGAGCTGCTTCCTCAACGTGGCTCTGCCAAGCTCATTCACACCGTGAACCTGAAAGACATTTTTCGCCAAGTCGATGCCGATCGTCGTGACCTTCATGAGGGATGCTCCTGTTTGAGAGGTTGCCGTGCCTCACCAGTTTGGCACTCATGTACCTTCATGGGGAGGGGGCGTCCATCCCATTAACGCCCTTCAGCGCAGATCCAATTCCTTTATCTCTTCCTCGGTGAAGACCCGCGATCGAGCATGAAACACGCTGCCCTCCGGTCCCTCTAACGAGAACGTACCGCCCGTGCCCTCAATCACGTCAACGATGAGTTGGGTATGCATCCAGTACTGGTACTGGTTCTGACCGATATAAAAAGGAACGCCACCGATGTCACCCAGATAGACATCGCCTGCACCTATCGTCAGCTCGCCAGGAAGGTACGCATTGACAGCACTGTTGTCACAGCAACCGCCCGACTGGTGAAAGAAGAAATTTCCGTGCTTGCTCTTTAGCTTCTCGATCAGCGCCAATGCCGCTGAGGTAGCCAGAACCTTGTCGACCATGCAAGACCTCGCGTCGTGCGGTTTGTATTGACCCATTGGGCCGGATATCAAATGCCCTGCTGGCTACCAGCAGGGCATATCTAACAATGAAGTCCGGGTCTACATCAGAAGAAACCCAGCTTGTTTTCGCTGTAGCTGACCAGCAGATTCTTGGTCTGCTGGTAGTGGTCAAG
Organism: Cupriavidus oxalaticus; assembly: GCF_004768545.1. Lineage (NCBI taxonomy): Bacteria > Pseudomonadati > Pseudomonadota > Betaproteobacteria > Burkholderiales > Burkholderiaceae > Cupriavidus > Cupriavidus oxalaticus. The sequence goes on from NZ_CP038639.1 coordinate 162,135, forward strand.
CATCATCTTGTGGTTCTCACGACCGATGCCCGACTCCTTGTAGCCACCAAAGGCTGCATGCGCGGGGTAGCTGTGGTAGCAGTTAGTCCACACACGACCAGCCTTGATTGCGCGGCCCATGCGATAGGCGACATTGCCGTTGCGGGTCCAGACGCCTGCGCCAAGGCCGTATAGCGTGTCATTGGCAATCGCCAGGGCCTCCGCTTCGTCCTTGAAGGTAGTGACGGCCAAGACCGGCCCAAAGATCTCCTCCTGGAAGATGCGCATCTTGTTATGGCCCTTGAAAAGAGTCGGCTGCACGTAGTAGCCGCCGGCCAACTCGCCGTCCTGCTGCGCCTGCGCGCCGCCGGCCAGCACCTCGGCCCCCTCCTGCTTGCCCAGATCGAGATAGGACAGGATCTTGGTCAGCTGCTCCTTGCTGGCCTGAGCGCCGATCATGGTATCGGTGTCTAGCGGGTTGCCTTGCTTGATGGCGGCTACGCGCTCAAGCACACGGCCCATGAACTTGTCATAGATCGACTCGTGGATCAGAGCGCGCGACGGGCACGTGCAGACCTCCCCCTGATTGAAGGCGAACAGCACCAGGCCTTCGATGGCCTTGTCGAAGAAGGCATCATCCTTATCGGCGACGTCGGCAAAGAAGATGTTGGGCGACTTGCCACCCAGCTCCAGGGTCGCTGGAATCAGGTTGTTGGCGGCGGCCTGCGCAATAACGCGGCCGGTACTTGTGCTGCCGGTGAAAGCAATCTTTGCGATGCGGCGGCTGGTTGCCAGTGGCATGCCGGCTTCGCGGCCGAATCCGTTGACGACGTTGAGTACACCCGGCGGCAACAGATCGGCAATGAGGTCAACGAGGACCAGGATGCTGATGGGGGTCGATTCGGCGGGCTTCAGCACCACGCAGTTGCCGGCACCCAGCGCGGGAGCCAGCTTCCAGGCAGCCATCAGGATGGGAAAGTTCCAGGGAATGATCTGGCCAACCACCCCCAGCGGCTCGTGCATGTGATAAGCCACCGTGTTTTCATCGATCTCACTAACACCGCCCTCTTGCGCACGCACGCAGCCCGCGAAATAGCGGAAGTGGTCAATGGTCAGCGGGAGATCGGCGTTCAGCGTTTCGCGGATAGGCTTGCCGTTGTCCACAGTCTCGGCGTAGGCCAGCAGCTCAAGGTTGGCTTCCAGGCGGTCGGCGATCTTGAGCAGCACGTTGGCTCGCTCAGCAGCCGAAGTCTTGCCCCACTTGTCGGCGGCAGCGTGCGCAGCGTCCAGCGCCAGCTCGATGTCTTCAGCACTCGAGCGGGCAGCCTGCGTGTACACAGTGCCCGAAATCGGCGTCACGACGTCGAAGTATTGCCCATTGACCGGGGCCACCCACTCCCCGCCGATAAAATTGTCGTAACGGGGCTTGTACGAAATCTTGGCGCCAGCAGCGCCCGGAGCGGCATAAATCATGAAAAGTCTCGTGTATTGTTGAGGGGTCACCAAACTGTTCGCGGCGAAATCCCCACCTATCAAGAGATGCACCAAATCACGCTGCGCGTAAGCGCTGTGACATGGCGCGACTTCCTACATTCCGGCTAGGAACTGCAACTTGCTACGGCTCATGTTCCATTCTCGGGTGGCAGCGCGCCCGTCTGGGTACGCCCTCCAGCCAGCGAGCAACGACGCGTCAGCGTCCAGGTTTGCCATGTTTCACCCGCGCAGCTCATTGAGATGCACACGGTTCACCCAGTCGACTCCCCGAGTTGTACTGGTAGGCCACAGGTTGCAGCACCGGCATGTTCAGCCCGATCCGACTTTCGAAGTTGAAGAATATTGCGGTCTTCTGGCACGCACCCCTCGGAAGGGGCCTCCTCAGTCGCAGGCCACTCGAATTTTGGCAGTGCGGTGCCTAGACGGCTGGCGTGACCATTCCCCTAGGACCGCTATCCAGGACGATGAGTCACATCTGGGACATCCTGTCAACAGGATCGCGACCCTGCAGTGACCACCCCCAGAAATGACCCACCAAGGGTAGTCGCCGTTTCCGATGGTCCCAACCCGCTGGCAAGCTAGGGGTATACGTGATTTCAGTTTGATTACCTCGACTGCTAAGATGTACCTACAACTTTCTGCAGCAATCCGACCACATAGTTGCATATGCATCTTGATATGCGGTCGCTCATCATCAAGGAGATTCAGTGCCTACTTATATCGTATCCGCCGCCGCCGGCTTGCTTTCGTTGGACGCGAAACAAGCGATCGCCGAAGCTATCACCGTCTCCCACAACAAAGTCACCGGCGCCAACATGTTCTTTGCTCAGGTGATTTTTCAGGATGTCCCCCAGGGCAATCATTTCATGGGAGGTCGCCCTCTACGGCATGACCACATCTTTGTCCACGGCCACGTACGGTCCGGGCGAACGCGCGAACAGAAGGCAGACTTGCTTAACCGAATCGTCGATGGGATCTGCCAAGTGACCGATGTACCGAAGGTCAATGTGTGGGGATATATCTCTGAGTTACCCCCAAGCCACATGATTGAGTACGGCGAAATCCTCCCGGAGCCGGGAGAAGAGGCTCAGTGGATGGAGTCCCTCGCTCCGGAAGTGCGGAATTTCATGGCGAACATCGAGCGCTGATGCTCGAGATCATTTACCAGCACTTGCATCGTTGTTCGAAGATTTGAGGTAAAGCGATGACCACCACTACATTTGCCCTGGAAGCTAAGGGCGGCATGACAAAGGAAGAGCGAAAAGTTGTCTTCGCATCTTCGTTGGGTACCGTATTCGAATGGTACGATTTTTATCTCTACGGGTCGCTTGCCGCAATTATCGGTAAGCAGTTCTTCTCGGGCGTGAATGAAACAACATCATTCATCTTTGCATTGCTTGCCTTCGCTGCAGGCTTCGCGATCCGACCTTTTGGTGCCCTGTTCTTCGGGCGTCTGGGGGACTTGATCGGGCGAAAGTATACGTTCCTCGTCACGATCTTGCTGATGGGGTCTTCCACTTTTCTTGTCGGAATTTTGCCGACGTACGCATCCATCGGCATCACGGCCCCGATTTTGCTGATCTTGCTGCGCCTCGCCCAAGGTCTTGCCCTCGGTGGTGAGTATGGCGGTGCTGCCACCTATGTTGCTGAACACGCCTCTGAGGGTCGGCGCGCGTACTTCACCTCCTGGATTCAAACCACCGCGACGCTGGGTTTCTTCCTCTCGTTGATCGTCATCCTCGGAACTCGTCTGCTACTCGGCGAGACAACTTTTGCCGCATGGGGGTGGCGAGTTCCCTTTATCTTCTCCGTGCTTCTGCTTGGGATTTCTGTATGGATTCGTCTCTCTCTCAGCGAATCGCCAGTCTTCCTGAAGATGAAACAAGAGAAGAAGACCTCCAAGGCCCCCATTTCCGAGGCCTTTGGAAACTGGAAGAACGTAAGAATTGTTCTGATTGCCCTGTTCGGTCTAGTGGCAGGCCAGTCGGTGATCTGGTACACGGGACAATTTTACGCCCTCTTCTTCCTCACACAATCGCTCAAGGTAGACCCGATCACGGCCAACCTACTGATTGCTTCGGCCCTGCTCATCGGCGTTCCCATGATTGTGTACTTTGGGAAGCTTGCAGACCGAATTGGGCGAAAGCCGCTGATGATTACGGGATTCTTTTTGTCCGCAGTGCTGTATTTCCCACTCTTCAAAGCGATGACACATTATGTGAATCCCGCTTTGGACAGGGCGCAGAAAACAGCACCGGTGACCGTGGTTGCAGACCCGGCAGCATGCTCATTCCAGTTTAATCCGGTTGGCACTGCCGAATTCACGAAGTCTTGCGATATCGCGAAGGCCTACCTCTCGAAGTCCTCGGTGAACTATGAGAACGTAGCGGCTCCCCTCGGGACGACGGCCTATGTTCGAATTGGTGATCGCGTCATCTCTAGCTACGAGAGCAAAGCCCTTGACCCGGTCGAACGGAAGCAGCGAGCAGCGTCCTTCGAGAACGAGCTGAGTGACACGCTTAAAGCCGTGGGGTATCCCAAAACAGCAGCTCTGGAGGAGATGAACATCCCCATGGTTATGCTGATCCTCACAGTTCTAGTTGCACTCGTCGCACTTGTGTATGCACCGATTGCTGCCGTGCTTGTTGAACTCTTCCCTACACGCATCAGATATACCGCGATGTCTTTGCCTTACCACGTCGGAAACGGTTGGTTTGGGGGATTTTTGCCCACAACTGCATTCGCGTTGGTCGCAGCCACAGGGAACATGTACGCTGGGCTGTGGTACCCGGTAAGCATTGCCGCCCTATCCTTTGTGGTAGCACTCTTCTTCCTTCCCGAAACAAAGAACAGAAGCATCGCTGACTGATCTTCACGGCCCGCGTGGTACTCGGCGGGCCGTTGATCCTTTTGAGGTGAGGAATCGTTGAAATGAACGACCCAGTAACGAACCTCGGTAGTGTTTGCGCGGAACATGCACATGCGAGACTGCAACCACTGCAAACATTCATCCAGGTTGCCGACTACGATGCATTGCTCGCCAGGAACGGGGCTCCTACTGCTACCACCGGTTGCCATACTCCACACAAAGGTTCTATTGCCGCCGCCGTGTCTAGCACCCTTGCGGCACTTGAGGGCGCCGAGGCAGCCTTACTGAACTCGTCGGGAAAAGACACACTTTCCGTGTGTCTATTGACGTTATTGCGAAGCGGCGACCATATCATTGCGCAACGGAACCATTCCCCCGAGACCAAGAACTTCCTCACTCGCGTCCTGCCCAAGGTCGGTGTTGATGTGACTTTGGTCGATCATCGCGACACAGACGCTTTCCGGGCAGCAATCACCCCTGCAACCACGCTGATTGTGCTCGAGGCGCCACGGTATCCCTGCTTCGATATCACCGACCTGGCTGCAGTGTCGTCGCTCGCGCGGGAGCATGGAGTGCTGACGCTCTGTGATAACACAGCTGCAACGCCCCTTGTTCAGATGCCAATAGCATTGGATATTGACCTTGTTGTCTATAGGTCAAGTCGATATATCAGCGGGTACCTTGACACTCGAGTAGGCATTGTTGCCGGCTCACGGACGCTCGTTGAACGAGTTCGGGCAAAAAGTATGAATCTCGGCTCAGCCGATCTCCCGGATGCCTGGCTGTTACTCCGCGGGATTCAGACACTAAGGGACCGCGTAGAGCAGCGATGCAGAAACGCGTATGCAATGGCGTCGTTTCTCGAGGAGCATCCTAAGATTGAGCGGGTGTTCTATCCAGGAAATGAAGACCATCCTCAGCGTTCTCTGGTGCTTAGGCAAATGGACGCATTTGGTGGCTCGTTAAGCTTCAATTTGGTCGGGGGACACAACGCTGCTGAGAGATTCGTTGGCGCGCTCAAGTTGTCATCGACTTGTATTGGCCACAGTGCCGATGCGCTCCGCGTAGCATCGCCTTCTTATCCAATCGAGTGTTCGGAAGCACCCTTTGAATTCGACATAGACGACGAACTAGGTGTCGATGAGGGACTTGTCTGCATGGAAGTTGGAGTCGGTGAAACCGACCGACTTCTGACGCGGATAGAGCAAGCGCTCAGGCACGCCTAGATCTTCTGTCCTCTTGCGAGATCCAAGGTTCTCTGCTCGCCGGGGCCGGGGGCAGATATTTGACCAACCGCACAGTCGAGAATCTCGGAATCTCCGGCCCTACATCTTCCGATCCAGCGAAATGGGCCGTGGGCCTATTCCTTCGTCTTCAGTCGGGCATCGCGGCCGAAATTTCGGCTTCCGCGGAAAGAGAGGGACGCCCCTGCGACGGCGTCTTTCGCAATCGCAGGGGAACTCACCGCCAACAATGGCTAGTAGCCAGCGCTATTCTTTGTTGACTGCACGACACCCTGTGTTCCATAGGTGCCTGCTTTGTCGGCGTGCTCCGAGGCAACGGACTCGATGATCGAAACTGCTTTCCGGACATCGGCCTCGGTGATATTCAGGTATGGGATGGCACGGATGCCATCAGAACCAGAAGGAAGCACATGGAGACCGCGTTCGTAAAGCCTGTCGGCAAAATCCGTCGCAGGCAACGACGTAACGGAGAAGCGAACGATGTTGGTCTCAACTGACTGCACATCCAGCGAAATGCCAGGAAGCACCGCAATGCCCTCGGCAAGAAGCTTGGCATGGTAATGATCTTCAGCCAGGCGTTCCCGATTGTTATGAAGTGCATACAGCGCACCTGCAGCGATGATGCCGGCTTGACGAAAACCACCGCCGATCTGCTGCTTGAAGCGTCGGGCACGAGAAATGAAATCCCGAGGGCCCGCGAGAATCGAGCCGACTGGCGCGCCCATCGCCTTGGAAAAGCAGATACTCACGCTGTCAAACAGCGCGGCGTAAGTGCTTTCTGGAATCCCCGTGGCTACCGACGCATGCCAGAGGCGGGCTCCGTCCAAGTGCAATGCGAGACCACGCCGACGCGCGGTCTCGCACACTGCTTTCAGTTGCTCCATCGGCCAAACCTTTCCGCCGCCGATGTTATGCGTGTTCTCTACGCAAAGTAGCTTAACCGGTGCCGCAATCGTACTGGGGAAGAAACGATGCGGTACACCCAGAGCTGCCTCAATGTCGCCTGGAGTAAAGACGCCGCGTACACCTGGCAGAAGACGCGGAAGCACACCGGAAAATGCTGCCGGAGCACCGCCCTCAAGGATATAGACGTGAGCGTTCTGATCAAACAGGACTGCATCACCTGGTTCGGTATAAGCTCGGATAGCAACTTGGTTAGTCATGGTCCCGGTGACCATGTACACAGCGTCCTCTTTGCCGAGGAATTCGGCAACCTCCCGCTCCAGACGCTTGACCGTAGGGTCATCGCTGTACACGTCGTCGCCAACTGGAGCAGTCGCCATGGCCTGGCGCATGGCGTCAGTGGGCTGGCTGCATGTGTCACTTCGTAGGTCAATCACGATACTCTCTCCTAAAGGTCAGGTTGTGGTATCGAATTATCGGAGCGGGCCCTGCTGCCAAGTTGAACGAAATTGCCTAATAGTTGCCGACCACTTTGCTTGGTGATGCGCCATAGAACCGTCGGAACTCCCGACTTAGGTGAGCTTGGTCGCTGTAGCCTAGGGCTATCGCTATGGATCGAATTGGCCGCCCCTTAACAAGCAGATGACGCGCAATCTCGACGCGCCGCTGAATCAGGTATGCGTGAGGTGCCATGCCTACGTATCGCTTAAACGCCCTAAGGAAATGATAGGGACTCATCCCCGCCACCTCGGCGATTTCTCCTAACGATGGATTCGAACTAATGCACGCGTCGATGTACTCACGAGCCCTCTTCACCGCACCAGGAAGAACTGTGGAAGGGGGCCGCTGGTGGCGTTTTTGAGCATACCTTCTGGTCAACTCCTTCAATGCCACAGTGAGGCGCGTAGACTTTTCCAGCGCAGATGGGCCTCGGGATTCCGAGCAGAGATGCGCGGCACGAAGCTGGCTAAGAACATCATCATCATGAATGACAGAGTCCGGGAAGTGCACAATCACCCCCCCAAGATCATCTAACGAGTCGCTTAACGCTACCTGGAGGGAAGCAGAAGAAACGTACATCATTCGATAGTCCCAACCTGCCTCGGTCGCTGGACTTCCTTCATGAAGCTCGCCCGGATTTATCACGCAGACCGAGCCTGCAGGCATAATCAAACGCGTGCTTCGGTTAAGAGTAAACGCTTGAGATCCTTGCTCGATGAACCCGATTCCATATTCGGCATGTTCGTGCGGCGGAAAGCTATGTGTTCGATACTTCGCACGCAGAAACTCGGCATCATCAAGCGAGGATTCTCGCCACAACTTTGCTTGATTGAACGCGGGGGGCTCTGCAGATTGCTTCATATGGACGAACAGGACGGCAAACGTTGACTCTAAGCGCCCCGACAGAAGGGACGCATACGCATTGTGTGAACTCTCTACCTAGTTGTATCTACACATATTGGCACAAACTTGCCACAAGTTCAACGACTGCTTGCGTGTTGGCCGGGCAGGTCTACCCCGCGCCCTCTTGGTATTCGCAGGAGCAAGAGTTAGGGTTTAGACGTACTGTTCCATACGAGATTTGGCACCAAGTCACACGGGCGCATCGTCTGGTCTGGCTGCAACTCGTGTAATATGGGTGCATATACATACCTTGTCGCCGAGTTGCCCAACGAACGCCTAGTGACAACTCATCGAAGGGAATCTACCGCATGTTCACAGAATGCTACTGCACGCAGTTCAGACGTTCGGCAAACGCGTTGACGGGCATCTACGACGACGCACTGCGCCCTGTCGGCCTAAAGATCACACAACTGTCGTTGCTCCGGGCCTTGGATCGCCTTGGTGCGGCGACCTATAAGGAGATTGCCGCGGAGGTCGCGCTCGATAAAACTACGATCTCGCGCAACATCAAGCTCCTCATTGACAGCGGCTGGGTCACGATTTCCGGGGAAGAGGATGCGCGCTACAAGGTGGCTAAGCTGAGCCCTTCCGGCATTCGCATGCTTCGGGACGCCGAACCGCATTGGCGCAACGCTCAGACCCAGGTCGAGAGGGAGATGAAGAAATTTCTAAAGGGACCTGCCAAAGCTGCCCTGCTGGAGGCGCTCGAGACACTGCAACAAGTTGGTAGCGAACGTCGAGGATGACCCCACGCCTGCTGACGCAGGCGCGGCCGGCATAGTTCCGGGGTCAGTGTTCGCTAACCTGCTCCGTCCAATAGTTCGGCCTGCTCGCTGAGGCCGCCCCAAAAAGCGCAGCGATGCTTGCGTCGCGACGTTCGTAGTGCCTTCGTTCCGCGCCCGACACGCAGCTTTTCTGGACGCGATGACTCGAGCGTGGTAGACACCGATTGGTGTTACGTCCCTTTAGACGAGGAGGTATCCGTAGCCATCCTCTCTGTGAGCCAACAAGTCAGAGCCGCTGCACCCTCTTGAAACTGGCCTGACTTCGGATGCACCAGGTAGTACCCGACCGATAGCGCCAATGCCTTTTGCCAAAGGGCTCGACAAGCAAACCTTCCGCGATCTCTGCCTCTACAAGGATTGCGCTTGTAAGTACCACGCCTTGTGCACGTACTGCAGCCTCAATTGCCATCAATGACTGATCGAAGTTAATACCGGCGATGGCTTCGATGCGCCTGGGGGGAAGTTTGCTGAAGGACGCCAGCCAGGCCGGCCAGTGCGGATGCAATGTATTGTGCAGCAAAGTCGCTGCCTGAAGGTCCTCGGGTTCCTACCTCGGATGCTGGGAGGCCTCTTCTGCGGATTCGTCGGGGTGATTTTGATCGCCCAGCCTTGAATGTGCATGATGCCGGCGGCGATCCCCTTGGGGTCGCGTACATGCTGCTTGGTTCGCTAAGTGTGGGGGGCTCGTTCGTGTACGCACGGCGCTTTCTTTCCGGCCTGAATCTGTCGCCGCTTCCTCTTTCGACCTGGCAAATCGGCTTCGCGCTCGTCGTTATCACGTCCATGACGGACTTCCACGGCATCGCACGTATTGCTGACGACACCCGAGCTCTCCTTGGCCTCGTGCTAGGTCTCGGCCTGTCCGGCACGGGGCTCGCGTTCATTCTCTATTACTTCGTTGTCGGCCGACTTGGAGCGCTGGCAGCTTCGAGCGTCACCTATATCCCTCCAGTCGTTGCGTTGCTCATGGGAGCAGCAATCGCGGACGAGTCGCTGCGCCCCGTTGATGCGCTGGCCATGGCCGCCATTCTAGGTGGCGTTTACCTTCTGCAAAGCAGAATGCACTCGAGGCCGTTACCCGCGCTTCGACAGCGCCGGCGAGGGGTTCGGCCTGACTAAGGTATTTTGTCAGTGGCCCGTGCGGCTCGTATACTTCTGGCCCCGCTCATGGCCGTAGCAGAGTCGCTTCCCAAGTTGAAGACTTGCGCAGTCCGCGAGCGCCCGTTATGGCATTGATCCTCGCCGTGGCGCAGGTACGCGGCCCGACAGCCACTGTGGCGGCCCGCATCGCTTGAGATGCTCGGCGGTGAGTGCGATTCCAGTAGCTCCTCGCAGCCTGAGTTCTCCCTCGACTGTCGGCGACCTGGAAGATCGCCGAATGCAGCGCACAGGAGTCGCCTGGCAATGCTCTATCGTTTTCGCGTCTGGAGTAAGGACGTCCGAATGCGTTCTTTTGGTGCACCGTTATGCAGGCGGTACGGTGCACCTACTCTCTCATGCTCTACCGGTTACGGAAGACAGGGGCTCGTTTGGCGAGAAAGGCATGTTAACCTTTTCGGCAAGCTGTTAACCTTGGTCACCTGAACAACTGGAACCAAGGGGATGGCTGCGACGATGTTGATGACGAGCTGTGGGCTTTGATCGAACCATTGCTGCCGCCACCGAAGCCGCGACGCAAGAAATATCCAGGCCGCCGCCCGGTGTCGAATCGGGCTGCACTGAACGGCATCCTCTTCGTGTTCAAGACCGGCATACGCTGGTGCGACCTGTCGACCAAGTTGGGATTTGGTTCGGGCCCGACCCGCTGGCGGCGCCTGCACGCGTGGCAGAAGGCCGGCGTGTGGGGCCAACTGCACGAGTTGCTGCTGGCGAAGCTACGCGACGCCGGCCAACTCGATTTCTCACGAGCAGCCGTCGATTCATCGTCGGTGCGAGCCGTTGGGGCGGGCGAAAAACTGGCCCGAACCCCACGGATCGCTCGCGACCCGGTTCGAAGCATCACATCCTCGTCGATGCAAATGGCGTCCCCATCAGTGCAATCCTGACAGGCGCGAACCGCAACGACGTCACTCAATTGCTGCCGCTCGTCGATGCCATTCCGCCGATTCGCGGTGCGCGCGGCCGACCGCTTCAGAAGCCCAAAGTCATCTACGCCGATCGCGGCTACGACGCCGAACCGCATCGCCAGAGACTTCGTAATCGGGGCATCAAGCCGGTGATTGCGAAGCGCCGCACCGAGCACGGTAGTGGTCTTGGAAAATTTCGCTGGGTGGTCGAGCGTACCCACGCCTGGCTCCATAATTTCCGTCGTCTTCGCATTCGCTTTGAGCGTCGGGCCGACATTCACGAAGCATTCCTAAAACTCGGCTGCTCTCTGCCGCCAGCGCCTCCCTGGCCCCAAGATTTCGCCCTGTCAGGATAAGATCCATGGCGAGCGACTTCCCGACTGCACGAGTGAGCCGTTGCGAGCCACCCATTCCTGGCAGAATTCCTAGCTTGATTTCTGGTTGGCCGAACTGAGCATCCTCAGAAGCGATAATGAAATCACACATCATTGCGTGCCCATCTAAACTCTTGCTTGGCACGTGAACACCGTAGAAGAGAACGCACCTGGTTGGGCTCGGAAACCGTTGGTGGCGCCACTCGTCATTCTTTCGCACTGTAGCCCCCAGCCTACTTTCTCCCTTGACTGTCGGCAGTGTCGAAGATCGCGAACTGCAGTGCACAGACTAGGGCGTGTTCACACTATCTGAGCCCGTCGACGATGAGCGCAAAATTGATGAAGGCGATGAACATCACGTCCAGCTTGTCGAATCGGGAAAAGATGCGACGAAAGCCTTTGAGGCGGCGGAACAGGCGCTCCACTTCGTTTCTGCGCTTGTACATCTCGCGATCATATTCCCATGGTTCAAGGCGGTTGCTTTTGGGCGGAACGACGGGAATGAAACCCAGGTCGAGTGCGAGTTGTCGCGTCTCATCGCCCTCATATGCCTTGTCCATTAGCAGGTGCAGTGGCCGATCGGGTGGCCCAAGGCTTTGTAGCAGGGCACGCCCCTGCGGTGCATCACCGGCCTGGCCGGGTGACAGCGCGAACGTTATGGCCGTTCGAGCATCCGCGGCAACCATATGAATCTTTGTGGTCCATCCTCCTCGGGATTTTCCAATGGCTTGGGGTCCGTTTTTTTTAATGCACCAGTACCGTCAGGATGAACTTTTACCGCCGTGCTATCCAGCGAGACCGCCTCGATCCTGATGCGAACGATCTGCGCACGCTGCAATTCCGTGAACACCCGATCCAGTACGCCGCTCTTGGACCATCGGTTCATCCGCGTGTAGACCGTGTGCCAACGGCCGAAGCGTTTTGGCAAGCCGCGCCACTTGCAACCGTGCTCAGCAACATAAAGAATCGCATTCAAAATTTGCAGGTTCGACATGCTTACGTTGCCACGCTGACGCGGCAAGCAGTGTTCAATCTGTCGATATTGGGCTTCGGTGATCTCCATCACCGAAGGATACAACTAAATCCAGTTAGTGTGAACACGCCCTAGCTCACTGCGCCCTAATGTCCGACCGAGAAAATTGGCGCCTATCATGGCTGCGAAGATGAGCATGTGCTCGCGCTTAGATGCTGCGGCACAGGAAGGCGGGGTGTCCATAAGCCTCATGAATGTATCGAAAAGATCTCGAGTTCCCGCTTCGTATGCCTTTGCTAGCATCCGCGCGCCGTCGCCTCGCACAACCGAAGGCCAGCATTGGACAAGTATCCTCGCTGCCTCCCGAAGCTAAGTAGTAGCTGACGAGGCTCCTCGTTGGTGACCCTTCCCTCGTACTTCCATGCAACGACACCGCAGATGCCCAGGCAGCTGTCGATTGCTCGAAAGCTTTCGCCACCGCCTCAGAGGCCAACTGGTCCTTGGACGCAAAGTGGTTATAGAACCCACCCTGTGTCATACCGACAGCCTTCATGATGTCCGAAATACTGGTCGCGCCTACACCATGCCGACGAAACATCTCACTCGCGGCATCGACGATCCTCGCTCGGTTCTGCGCTGCTTGGGAGCGGGTAGATCGGCCCAAGGATGTCTCCCCCTAAAATCTATTCCAAAATTGGAACTACCGACAAAAGCCGACTACGCCCACCCTATCGCCTCAGAAAGGCTCCATCCATGGGCGTAGGTCGAGTTCAAGCGTCCAAGCACTGCGGTGCTGATGGTGCAGCATCCAGTAAGCGTCGGCAATTGCAGCAATGTTAAGAAGACCATCTTCGCCGCGGCTCATCTTTAGCTCTGGGCGCAACGCCAACAGTCGTTCCCCGTCGATGCCTCCGTCCACAATGACATGCCCAATGTGGATTCCCTGCGGCCCAAACTCCCTGGCCAAACTCTGTGCGAGAGCGCGCAGACCAGCTTTGGCAACGGCAAACGGAGCGTAACGCGCCTTTCCGCGCAAAGAACCACTTGCGCCAGTAAAGATAACAGTTCCACTACATCTCTTCAGCAACGTCGGGAGAGCCGCCTGACCGAGCTGAAAGCCGCCCAAAACATGCTCCCGCCAATGGGTTTCAAATTCTGTTTGGCTAAGTTCTAGGAAAGGAGTCGGACGATTGGAGCCCGCATTGTGCACGGCCACAGCGAGAGGTGCGAGGCTCTCGGCAGCTTGGACGAAGCGGGCTGCATCAGTAGAAATCGATGCATCCCCGACAATCTGCTTCACCATTGCACCAGCAGCGGCGAGCTCAGAAGCTGTCGCGTTCAGTTTTTGCTCGTTTCGCCCAGCAATTACCACGGGATACCCTCCGGCGGCGAAGCGTCGCGCTATGGCAGCACCAAGTCCGTTAGACGCACCCACCCCGGACACAAGAACACTTCCAAGAGTCGCGGTCGGAAGAAGTTGCGGTAGACCCAGCATATTACCTCTGCGAAATATCCTTGATAGGCACCACCACCAAACTCTCTCGATTCGACTCGGAGATCCGCTCAACCACAACCTGCTTCGATTCGCGATGCGCCTGATGAGCGAAGAAGGCCAATCGCGCAGCCCTCGGTCGATAGTTCTCCACCTGAAGTGAGGAAATAGTGGCCTACCTTTGAATCTGTCTCACTTTTTTAGGAGGGAGCGCGAAGCCATCTCCGTCTTGCAAAGTTGGCTTCGCGCGGGAGTATCGAGTAAAGCGGATCGCCTTTGTCGATACTCCGATGCCTTGGCACTTTTAGTTATCCAGGGCGTTGCTACTTTGATGACACAACAACATGAGAGCGAAACAGAAAACACACCTTTTGCCGATCGCCTCGGAGACAAATCCTATCCTCAGGAGAGTCTCGGTACTTGTAAAATATTGCTGAACTTTTCCACGGTGCAACTTCGCTTTCCCAAAGAGCCAAGAGCCTATACTGGCGCTCCTTGTTCCGCGCTATCACCGTGGAGATGACCGCTCTGTGGGCGGCGACAATCATTTTGTCCGGCGTAGCGACAAACATCTTGGCCGGTGGCGGGGACTCGGAGGCGGCGTAGCCGCCGGAGAGTTCCCGCCACCGGCGGCGCCGAGTTGGCCGGGTTCTACGATGGCTGATCGCATCTCGAAGCGGTCAGTCAATGTCTGGACCCCGTATTACCGACCAACAGGTTCGCCTCTACATGTCTAAACGCAAAGAACACAGCCAGGAGATTGCCGCCGCCAAGGCCGGCATCAGCGTACGCAGCGCTCGGCGTATCGAATGTGATGCCCGTCTGCCGTCTCAGAAGCCGCGTCGCTACTGGCGATCACGGCCCGATCCGTTCACCGATGTCTGGGACACGGAAGTCGTTCCGATGCTCAAGAGCGAGCCACGTCTGCAGGCCATCACCATCCTACGCAAGCTCCAGGACGACCACCCCGGCCAATATCCCGACAGCGTACGCCGCACGCTCGAGCGACGCATCAGCCAATGGCGGGCCGTGTCCGGCCCGGCCAAGGAGATATTCTTCCCGCAGGAGCATGCGCCGGGCATCCGGGCGCTGTCGGACTTCACCGATATGCGGGCGTTAGACGTCACCATCGCCGGCCTCCGGTTCGATCACCGCCTGTATCACTTTGTGTTCGCGTTCTCTCGATGGGAGTATGCGCAGGTGGTCGAAGGTGGAGAGAGCTTCGAGGCACTGTCCTCAGGCTTGCAGAACGCGCTCTGGCAGGCCGGCGGCTGCGCGCGCGAGCATCGCACCGACAGCCTGTCTGCGGCGTTCAAGAACCTGCGGGAGCGGGAGGACTTCACAACGCGTTACGAGGCGTTGCTGGAACACTATGGGATGAATGGCACGCGTAACAACCGCGGCAAAGGCCACGAGAACGGCAGCGTAGAATCGTCCCACCGCTATCTGAAGGAGGCCGTTGACCAGGCGCTGATGTTGCGCGGTCACCGGGACTTCGAGGATCGAGCCGCCTATGAGGAATTCCTGCGCGACGTTGTAATGCGTCGCAACCGACGTAATGCTGCGGCGTTCCGCATCGAGCGCGAGCAGCTTATGGACTTGCCGCCTCGGCGCACAACCGACTTCGCCGAGGAGGAAGCGCGAGTTACCCGGTGCAGCACCTTTACCGTGCGCGGCATCCTCTACAGCGCGCCGTCGCGCCTGATTGGCCACCGTCTGAAGGTCCGTGTCTATGGCTATCGACTGGACTGCTATCTGTCTGGAGCGATGGTGTTCAGCACCCCTCGTGGTTCCCACGCCGCCAACAGTACCCGGCGGTCCATCGACTATCGGCACTTCATAGACGGCCTCAAGCGTAAGCCGCAGGCCTTCAAGGGACTAGCCTTCCGCAACGAACTGTTCCCGCGGGAGGCCTATCGGCGAACCTGGGAGCAGCTTGACGTCCGCGTGTCGCAACGCGATGCATGCAAGACGATGGTTGGCCTACTTGAGCTGGCTGCCATGGACGGCATCGAGGCTGTATTGGCCACGCGCCTGGAGGCGATGCTGTCCGACGGGGCGCTACCGAACCTGGAGGCACTGCGCGAGGAGTTTGCGCCGCGGCAAGCCGACTGCCCGGTCATTCATGTCCAGATGCCACCGGCCAGTTGTTATGACGCCCTGCTGGGCCAGGGGGCGGCAGCATGAACGCACCCATCCCCCACGACTCCGCGCGCCTGACCCTGATGCTCAACGAGCTGCGCCTGCCTACTATCGGCCGCCTGTGGCCAGAGTTTGCGCAGCGTGCCGACAAGGAAGGCTGGCAGGCCACCCGCCTGCTTGGTGCCTTGCTCGAGCATGAGTTAGCCGAACGAGCCAAGCGCCGCATCGAACGCCACCGCACCGAGTCTCGCCTGGACCTGACGAAGACGCTGGCCACGTTCGACTTCAGCATGGTGCCGATGGTCTCCAAGGCTCACGTCATGGCGTTGGCTACCGGGGATTCCTGGCTGGAGAAAGGCGCCAATGTTCTGATCTTCGGCCCGCCTGGCGGCGGCAAGAGCCACCTTGGTTCGGCCATCGGACACGCGCTGATCGACGCTGGCTACCGGGTGCTGCTTACGCGTACCAGCGAGCTCGTCCAGAAACTCCAGGCGGCAAGGCAAAGCCTGCAGTTGCCCGCCACGCTGGCCAAGCTCGACCGCTTCGACCTGATCATCCTTGACGATCTCTCGTACGCCCGTAAGGACCAGGCGGAAACGAGCGTGCTGTTCGAACTGATCGCAGAACGGTATGAGCGGCGCAGTCTGCTTATTACGGCCAATCAGCCGTTCTCTGGGTGGGACAACGTGTTCCCCGATCCGGGCATGACCATCGCCGCTATCGACCGGCTCGTCCACCATTCGACGATCTTCGAAATGAACGTCGAAAGCTACCGCCGGCGCACCGCCAGCGACAACCAGTCCAGCCGACGACGATCATCCAGCGACAACGACAATCACAACGATATCGGAGCGACAACCATGAGCTAAGACCTACCGACAATCATCCCGGCTAACCGGCCAAGATGGTTGTCGCTGGACCGGCCGTCCTGCTTGACGCTGTCTACTCTGCCTTGCAGTTGCGAGAAGGTACGTCCACGGGCACTCGCCACTATCGTTCCGCCGCACGCCAGCTGCTGAGCTTCTCTGTACGTGCACGCCGCCTTCCCGTGGCCCCACCGACGCATCAGCAACGACGTGCTCAGCGGAAGCGGGGCCAGCTCAAAACGCATCGTGACGGCGGCCTCGATCACTCCGTCAAGTGCACTACAGCCTGTCTACGACCGCTACGGTTCATCGCATCAAGCCCAAGAGTCGATCTCGAGCGTGCATAAAGGAAATACACTGCAATGCCAATCGACATCCATACACCAAATGCCACCCAAGTCACCCAATGAAGATACGACATCAGAGTCAGACACATCAGAATCGCGAGGATAGGTACAGCCGGCACGCCTGGGCAACGGAAAGACCGCTTCAGGTCTGGGCGCTTTCTACGCAACACCATAACTGCGGTAGCCACTAGACAAAAGGCTGCCAGAGTCCCGATATTGACAAGCTCAGCAAGGACGCGAAGTGGCATGAAAGCAGCCACCCCACCAAAAATAATCCCAACAATCCAGGTGGTAATAAAAGGTGTCCCGTGCTTCGGATGAACATTCGAAAGAAATTTCGGCAATAGACCGTCACGAGACATTGCAAACGTGATGCGAGTTTGGCCATATGTCATTACCAACAATACGGTCGTCATACCGAGTATCGCACCCAAATCGACAAATCCCGCAACCCAGGTCTCACCAGCCGACTGCAGTGCAAGAGAAATTGGGTGGTCAACACCAAGAAATTTCTGATACGGAACGATCCCAGTCATTATCGCTGCCACTGCGACATAAAAAACTGTGCAAATTGCCAATGACCCGATGATTCCTACAGGAAGGTCTCTTTCTGGCTTTCTTACTTCCTCAGCAGCCGACGTTACCGCATCGAAACCGATGAAGGCAAAAAAAACTAAGGCTGCCGCACTCAGCACACCCGTGCTCCCAAACGGGGCAAATGGTTGCCAATTTTGAGGCTGGACATGCTTCGTCCCTACAAAAATAAACAGAAGCACGACGGCAACCTTAATTGCCACCATAATATTGTTTATTTTCGATGATTTTCTAACCCCCATTGAAACCACGGAAGTTATTAACAAAACAACACAAAGTGCCGGGAAATTCATTATGGTATCCACGCCCTGGACTGACCCTGGTGCAGCACTCAGCGCCGCCGGAATTGCGATTCCGAATCCGGAGAGTAGCGACTGAAAGTACCCGGACCAACCAACCGCCACCGTGGATACGTTGAGCCCGTACTCGAGAATCAGATCCCAGCCAATGACCCACGCCACGATCTCGCCTAGAGTTGCGTAGCTATATGTATAAATGGATCCTGATACTGGAACGGTCGACGCCAGCTCCGCGTAGCAAAGCGCAGCGAATCCACAAGCACATGCGGCAATAATGAACGAAAAAACCAATGCAGGCCCTGCAGTGGTGGCGCCTGTGCCAGTTAGAACAAAGATCCCCGTCCCGACAATGGCTCCCACACCCATCAAGATCAGATCGACAGGGCCCAACACCTTCTTCAGTCCATGTGGACGACGCCCCGCCTCTATCAATTGCTCAAGACTTTTTGTACGAAATAAACTCATTAATGTCTCCTCAAACACACCAAAATCTTACTTACGCATCTCTATAGCAGATTTTCACAATGCCATTGCTTTTTCTCTTTAACATTGACCTTTCTATATCACTTCCCCAATATAAATCGATATGTATAGAACATTTTCACCTCGCATCAATAAGCTTGCGTTTTGGCAATAATACCGATTAAAGCCCTTATCACACACGAGTAAAATCTATCTCACATTTAAATCGACGTTGCTTGATATCGCCTTTTATTCATTCGACATCGCAACTGTCGAGCTGGGCGTTGTGGCGGTGACGTTCGACTCAAAGGCTGCCCCTCCTCCGCCGATCAATACGGTGGCGCGAGAAACTAGAGTCGGTGTCACGGCTTCCTCTCTTATGTCCTCGACACATGCTTCTGCCAACTCCTGCTTCATCGCAAGTTCCGTGACTTCTCGTAGCACAGCGAATCGCTCAGGGATCGGATGGCAACCAGAAGGCCGTTATGCAGACAATGGGTCCAGCTCGACTTCATGCTGCTGCGGGCCCACGCTGGGCATCAACGCGGGCGTCAAGGCGAAGGCGGCTAACGGGACTGCCGGCCTCGGGAATTTTCTCGGTACAGTGCCCTATCACCGGCACGCCGACGCGACTTGGCAGCGCGCCGAAGTTAAGCGGACCGAAGCTCAGCAAAGGGCCGACTCTGGCCTAGTGAGGGGTAGATAGCAGTCTGCGACTTTCGGAAGATGACGCCACGATCAAGGCCGCTTCGAAGGTATTCGGGGGAAGTGAAGGAGATCGTCACTGTCCTGGACTATTCGCTCGAACTTCAATCCGGCAATGGCGCCTTGATCCGACAGTTGCCCTGCTCCCTGTGGATGGAGAAAAGTCGCGGTAAACACCACGCGGAACTTGCTGTCGCCGTCTGCGGGGGAGCAGCGCAGCGGCTGTGTGTGCATAGTCAGTTTGTCTCTCTTGTAGTACGCGCGTAGCGCCATTCGATACTCCTGCTGTCCCTTCTCTCACCGCGCCCGGGCGGTAACCCCACCACACCACCCCCACGAATGCCTGGTCCCAGCTCAAATGAATAGCCAACGGAACCTGGAGGCAGCTGGATCTGATCCCCGCCAAGGTCCAAGGGGCACAGTCACTGTCTGCAGTGAGTCGAAGTTAATAGAGAAGCGCCCATCCGGCTTGTAGAAAATTGCGCGACTTGCTGTGACAGGACTCACTCGTCAAATGCCATCGGAAGGCAGACAGGTGACGGCGCACAGAAAGCGCCCCACGAAGCACTTTTTAATATCTGATGCCATGCGAGCCGACAGTTCCCTAACAGAACTGCCACTGGTCCTTGGCAAAGAGTTACTAGCGCGCAGCTCCGGACTCGCGATCCCGATGGTCCTTCGCGATAAGCCGTCCTGGCGCGTGCTGAAGGCGCTACCAGCCATCACGCTGGGCGCGATTGATCGACAATCGCCACTGGCAGCCGCTCCGTGCATCCGACAGTTTCGGTCGCGTCTGGGCCAAACAAAGAAAGCCCCCGGTGGCTTACAGCCGATGCAATGTGCATGGGCTGAGAATGTCTGCAACCAGGCAGACGAGGAAGCGCCATAGGGTGTGGCCCCTTGCCGTCGCCGCCATGCTCGCTTGGCGCCGCACAGTATCGTCGTGCCTCTCTGGGGTTCGCAACGGTTAAGCCACCGAAGTGAACCTCAACAATTGGCGCAGCCATGTGGCGTGCGTAGACGGCTTCTACTTACGCCACCTTAGGAGGTGTGGGTGTGAATCATTCTGAGAACGCGCTACGAAGAAACTCAATAAGTAAGCGGATCGCCAGCACCGTGGTTGACGACGAGACAGAAATGGTGCTGCTTTAGGCTTGCAACGCCAGTTGAGCGGCGACGTTCCACGGCAGAAGTTCGTCGATCCGATTGACGGGATGATCGGCGATGCGGGCCAAGACGTGACGCAGATAGGCCTCAGGATCGATGCCGTTGAGTTTGCAGGACCCGATGAGCGAGTACATGGCGGCCGCACGCTCGCCGCCACTGTCGGCGCCGGCGAATAAAAAATTCTTTCGACAAGGCAGAGGATTTTTTGGTTAGCGATCGCGGCCGCAGAGGCATAACGGAGCCGATCAGGATCCGCCCGCGAGCGGTAACTAAAAAGCCATTTGTGCTAAGCCGCTCCGCAGGCGGTGGCCGCTATGGGCGTTGAATGACCGCCGAGGTAATTTCTGATGTCCAAAGCGGGCGACCGCAACCGGATTTCCAGCGTTCGGGGGAAGCTTCGCTGGCGAGAGATGCAGAAATGGGCGTGTCAACGGGCTCGTAACCCGCTGTTTTGAGATATTCTGGCGCGCTCGCGTATCGCAGAGACGAGTCCGGCCGCGTTTGCCTCGTCGGGAAAGGCGAACGAATCCGCAAACGGGTGCAGTCGCAACTAAGGCGCATTGTCAGGACCTGGTGGGGCTCGTGGAAGGCTGCCGGGTATGTCTTCGATGCGGAGCATATGTCCCTTGCCACATACGGGGCAGTCGCGCAGTGACCTGCCGGTGAGTCGCTGGTAGCGGTCACGGTAGTCTTCCCCGGGCTCGGCTTTGGCTGCGGGAGCCTCGACACCGAGCAGTTGCCTGCAGGTGGCGAGCTTGTCGGCACGGTGGCAGTTGGCGAGCCACCCGTAGCTGCGAATGCGCTTGAAGCCGTCGGGCAGCACATGCAGCAGGAAGCGACTGATGAACTCGTCGGCCGTGAGCGTCATAGTCCTTTGTCTGGGCTCGTGCCGGTAGTCCTTCCAGCGGAACTGCACGGTGTGCCCGTCGAAGGCGAGCAGCCGGTTGTTGGAGATGGCGACTCGGTGGGTATAGTGGCCCAGGTAGTCGAGCACGTGTTCGGCACCGCCAAAGGGTGGCTTGGCATAGACGACCCACTCGGACCTGGCAGTGGGGGCAAGCCAGGCAGCGAACGCGCGGGCATCATGCAGCGGCTCGAGCTGGCCGTGGAAACGCAGCACGCGGGCGTCGAATGCGCGGCGCAACTGTTCGAGGAACAGTCGGCGAAAGAGCCGTGAGAGCACCCGCACGGGCAGGAAGAACCCGGGTCGGCAGGCGACCCAGCGCTTACCGTCCAGCGAGAGACCCCCGCCGGGGACGACGCAGTGTAGGTGTGGATGATGTACCAGCGTCTGTCCCCAGGTGTGCAGGATCGCGATGAAGCCGAGCGTGGCACCCAGGTGGCGGGAATCCGCGGCGACGGTCCGCAGGGTGTCGGCGGTGGCCTGAAACAGGATGTCATAGACCACGCGCTTGTTCTGGAAGGCGATTGCCGCGATTGGCTCGGGCACGGTAAAGACGACATGGAAGTACGGCACAGGCAGGAGGTCCGCCTGGCGGTCGTCAAGCCACTGCGCGCGGGCGAGCGACTGGCACTTCGGACAGTGCCGATTACGACATGAGTTATAGGCAATACGCTGATGGCCGCAGCTATCACACTGCTCGACATGACCGCCCAAGGCCGCGGTACGGCATTGCTCGATGGCGCGCATGACACGCTGCGGCTCGCGACCAAGCGAGTCGGCGTGCAGTTGACGATACGACGGACCGTGGCGGCGCAGGATGTCCGCCAGCTCCAGCGGGGCCGGCATGAGCGCGGTCAGTCGCGTGCGGGCGGTGGCTCGGGCGAAATGGGCGAGGCCGGTGGTTGAGGGAGGCGGTCGAAGGGGCTGGTGGTCGCGCACACGGTGCTGGTCGCGATGCGCAAGTAGCGCAAATGTGCTGCAGCACATTTGCGCTACCTGCAGGCCAAATGGGCTGCCCATCTACCCTACCGTCAGGCCACTGAGCTGCTTCGAGAGGTCCCTCCGCTGGACAAAGGGATTTCCTTCGGTAGTACTCGCCGTCGGATCCTCGCCATCGGGAGGGCGCTGGACGCGCAGATCGAGCGCGATATCGTGTCTGGACCCAAAGCGGTCAGCGGAGAGCAGATTCGCGAATCGACCACCGTCGGCTGCGTGAGCGTCGACTCGGCTTGGCTGAGCTTCAGCAGCAGCCCCAAGAGCCGCAAAGCGGCGCGCGACCTTGCCGAGCTAAAATCGCCTTGGGCGCAGAAGTTGACTCGGGATCGATATGTCAACATCGTTGCGGGCCGCGCAACTCTTGCTGATCGCACCCCGCGTCTCTACGCGTACGTGCATAAGCTGGTGCCATCGGCGCCCGCGCGGCTGGACCAATTTCTCTTTGCAAGCGGCGTGGCTCGAGACGAGCGAGTCACCGTGATCAGCGATGACGCTGGCGAATTTGGCAAGGCGGTAGATGGCAGCCAGCTTGCCAGGGGACGGATTCTGGACTGGTTTCACATCGCGATGAAGTTCAAGGCTGCCAGGAACTCGGTGTTAGGAAGCCAGACGATGGAGCCCGACGAGCGAATCGCCGTAGAGACAGAGATCGACCACGCCAAGTGGCTGGTTTGGCATGGAAAGGGCCGACAATCGGTGTTCCGCATCAAGGCATTGGATGCCACGCTGTTGGCGGACAAAGGCTATGAGAACTCGACGTTGTACTGGAACTTGCGCCGCCTGTACTTCTATATCGAGAACAACGCCGGTACGCTCGTGAACTATGGCATGCGCTATCACAAGGGACTACCAATCAGCAGCAGCATTGCCGAGTCCGCGGTGAACCTGGTGGTCAGCCATCGCATGGCGAAGAAGCAACAAATGCGATGGACGGACGAGGGAGCGCACTGTCTGGCGCAGGTCAGAGTTGCTGTTCTCAACAAAGAATTCTCGGTTAAGAAACTTGCCGGGTTGACCAAAACTTCTATAGCTGTGAACTCGCCGAATGCGCACCGAGCGGCATGAATTGACCTCCCACAGTTTGATTCACTCTCGTTCACGTGTACCGTCTCTGGTAACTATGCCTTGGGCGCGTACTGCATTTCGCCGTTACCGAATGACCAGTCTTCGCGGTTGACGTCCACGAGGCTGATCCACACGTCCTGAATCCGGATGCCGGTCTCGCGCGAAATCCCCTCGGCTACAGCCTTATAGAACGCCTTCTTAACTTCCGTAGATCGCCCGGCGTTCCACGTGACCTGAATGAAAACGATACTGGGTGTGTAGTCGATCCCCAAATACCCCTCAGCTGGATAAATCAGCTCGTCGTCGGCGTGGCGGGTGATGATCTGAAATTTGTCGTGCTGCGGAACATTCGCGACGTCGATCATGGACGCGTAGACGACGTCACTCACGGCGCGAACAGTCTCAGCGGATGCAGTCTGGGAAATGTTGATTCTGACGAGTGGCATAACTGACCTTTCAACGTTAGTGGGTTGCTCTGAACCGCCTCCCGAGCGGGCAACTGCAAAGGTAGTTGCTGCGGGATGTTGCTGCAAGCGTATAATAATCATCAACGTCATGCGTGATACGCATGTTTTGCTTCGAGAGGTCCTCCATTGATAGATGAACTCAAAGCATTCGTGGCGGTGGTCGACAAGACCTCTGTTACCGCCGCCGCCGACGCGTTGTCGTTGACGCAGTCAGCGGTCTCCAGGCGCATACAGCAACTCGAGTCGAACCTTGGTGTGGCGCTCTTCGACCGTTCGAGCAAGCCTGTTACCCCCACAGCGGTTGGCCGCCGTATTTATCAATTCGCAATTCAGTTGCTGCGGGACGCAGACCGGCTTATAAGTATCACCGCTGAGGAAGAAGAGCCGAGCGGTACATTCCGACTGGGGTTGACGCAGGTTGTCGCGGATGTAGCGTTGTTTGAAGCCGTTAAGCAAATGAAGGCAGACTTTCCGCGCCTCGATCTACGGTGTCTTACCGAATGGAGTTCGGGGCTGCAGCGGGAGCTCGATGCGGGTCGCCTGGACGCTGCAACGCTGATGCTTGTTTCAGGAAGTGAACCTCCGCCGAGTGTGCAGCGGAGGTTCATTGCCACAATCGAGGTCTTGGTTGTCCAGAGCAAACGCAGGCCCCTCGTGGCGAAAATAGCCAGCGTCGATGAACTTGCTGAGAAAGAGTGGATCCTGAATCCCTTGGGCTGCGGCTATCGAGCCGCTCTGCAACGCGCGGTGGAAGGCGCAGGAAAGCAGGTGCGATTGGGGGTAGATACGCAGGGCACCGAGACGCAACTGCGCTTGGTGGCTGCGGGCTTTGGCCTAGGTTTGGCTCCCAGGAGTCTGCTCAAACAAAGTGCCCATATGAAGGACCTTGCGATCGTGCAAGTGCCTGACTTTTCGCTCAGCCTGGACGTCTGGCTTATTCACGCGATCGAAGTCGGCAATCTTAAGCGTGCTATGAGCGCACTGGGCGATGTTCTCTCTCAGACTTTTGGGTTGTATCAGTCTGTCAAAAGGTCTTGATGACAATGTGTTGGGGCGTACCTTTCGCTAGCAGGTTGGTTGAAGGCAGCGCCGAGACTGTTACCGCTTCAGTCTACTTCGTGAATGTTCCATTGGTTGAGCATTCTCCGTCGAGCGCTGGTAGCCATTGGAGCATCTGATGCGCTAGGGTATCCACGGCGAATGCATCTACGTGAACCTTCTCGCCGAGGATGGGATCGTCGGATACGCGAAATCCCTCTAACGATGCGAGCGCCGTTCGCACTTCCGCCTGATATCGGTAGCTGCTGATGACGCCCGCAGCGTGAACGACGCAATTTCGGACGGTAACTATTTGGCGAAGTGTCTGGATTTCCCTGGTCAGCCGATGTGCGATCTTGCTGTTGAGATAGTTGAGGACATGCACCGCCTCGTTTTCCTCTTTTGGCTCGATGGGCGGTGGTGAGGAAAGGCGATTGGCGAACAAGCGCATGCACCACTCAACGGAAGTCATGAACGATATGAGGCCGGCGTAGCGCACGGTCTGCGAAAAGCCGATGTCGAACCGAAGTTCGGCTGACTCAATGATCTGTTCACGAGCCTGCGAAAGTGAATGACTATTCGTGGGCGCAAGCTCCAGCGCGTTGGCTTCGTTGTGTGCCCGTTGGAGTTCTCGGCTACGCTGCCAGGTCAGGTTGCTCTCGGAGAAATCGTAGAACAAAGGAAGAGTGTCACCGTTACCGAAGGAATGTCGTCAATTCGCGCGGCACGGCGCCGCCATGGGACGCATCATCAAAAAAATCAAGGACTTAGGCCGAGCGAACTAATATTGTCACCGGCTGAGAGGTGCGAAGTGTCAATCGAAGGCGTGCAAATGTCTGCGCGGACCCGGAATGCTACGCGGACTCCATCTGGCGAGCCGAGATCGGAGAGCCGAAGCGGTAAACGTCCTTCTACCCATGGCTCCGGCATCCCAGGCCTTGCTCAAAGTACGAGCGCGCGAACGCTATGCGTTGGTCCGGCCTCATGGGCCGTGGTCGGTCGGGTCGCCAAGCCCGGTTGCCATAGAATGCATGACAATGCGCGCAACGGTGTGGTGCCTCGAGAAGCTGCACATTCAGGCAATACGGCGCTTCATGTCCGCACTGCCTACATGCCGACTCCACGGGGCAACGATGCGCAGGACATCGACTCGCGGTTTCTAGTTGGTGCAAGAGGGAGTGGTACCCACGCACCATACAGAAATGGCAGTAGCGAAACACCTCGCTATAGCGTCGCCGATTGGTTTCCTCGATGAGTGCCATGTGCAGCGATTTTGTTGGCAAGCCCAGCGCTTCGTTCAGCCGAACGACATCGATGAATCCCCTCTTCGGCGGAAGGCTCTCGTAGGGATCGATGTCCAACCTCATCAACCGCATCACAGCGACACCTGACAAGGCATTCGCTACTTTGAGCTTCCACAAGATCGAGACGAGCGATTCCCGTGGGTCGATCCACTTCTTGTCGAACACGTAGCCTAGCGCCGGGGTGAGCTTCGCCTCGTCGAGCGTGAGGATAGGAAAGCGCGGCCGCCTTAGAAGGCCCTCACAAGGCGGCGGCGACGAGCACGCGTCCGATTGCATGGCGTGACTGGACATAACCGGAATGCCGTACAGCGTGAGCCCATAACGCAGGCTCGGGACAATAGCCCGGGCAATCCCTGAGCTCGCTATCCTTTAACAGGATCTCTACGGCACGGGCGAAGGATTCCATTGGAATCTCCAGGGTGCCAGGCAAGCTGGCCTTGTGGTGCGCCGTCTCGAACGCGTCCCACAGCGCGTCGGCATCGTTGACCAGTCGATAGCCAGCGTCAAAGGCTTGCGGAACGTAAAATCGGGTAAAGCTCCATTCGCTACGCTCAGGATAAGCCGTCTCGTCATAGCCGCTCAGACACGTCGCCACGTCCTTCGCATTTCGAATGCCGTAGAAGGCCAATTCCTCGACCATCAGCCGCGCGACGATCTGCGTCTTCCCTGCCAACTGCATGGCCGTCTTCTGCGCAAGCAATTCCTGCTGCCCGACGAGGAAGGTGAACAGCTTGATCTGCTGTCGATCCAACGCATCGTGAACATCACGCAGCCATTCGTATTCATTGTCGTTGTAGCGCTGCGCCTCATCACCGAAGAGCAGAACCGTGCCACTGCCTGCCCGAGCCGCGGCCTCACGTATCCTCAGCGCGAGGCGCAGACGTTTGGCCGGATTGGAGCCAGCGTTAGGATCCTGGTCGCCAACCGCCTCAAGCAGGTTTGCGAAGAACGGCCCTTCCGCATGCCTCGGCTTGTGTTCGCATCTTGCGTGGTAGCTGGTCATCCGTGGGTGATTGCGTGCCAATAGCAATCGCACGTACTCGATCGCCCGCGTCTTACCGATGCGCGACGGGCCGTAGATCAGGGCGCCCATGATCCTGTAGCGCAGACATCGAGTGACCAGTTCGTAGAGCTCTTCGATAGCCGGCGTGGCGATACGATAGTTGCCGGTGACCAACGGGTGCAGCGATGGATCGATCGGACGCGGTATCTGAAGCGACATGATGACTCCCTCGCGAAGGACAGGGTTAAAAGACTTGGCCGGTACCGATAGACAGCTTCTTCGGTCGCGTCGGTGTTTTTTTCTGCTCGGAAGCCTTGTCTGCTTTCTGCTCTGACTCGGCGTTCGTTGCGGTCTGGGCGGCGGATGCTCCCCGCCCCATCGCAGTTCGCGCCGTCGGCGCGGATGACAGAATCCGCTTTGCTTCCGCCAGTTCGGATGCCGCCTTCCGTGACTTCTTTGCTTGCGCCATCTTTCCGTCGACGTAGTCTCCGATGGGATCCGCATCCACTGGCCCACGCGACCGCTTCTTGTCTTTCTTCTCCTGATTGATTTGCTGGCGTAGTTTCAGGTTATGCCGTATCACGCCCCAAGCCCCTTGCGCCTCCAAGACCCCAAACTCCGCGCCGTCTGGTTGGAACGCGCGGACACAGCGAAGATCATCGGCATTCAGGTAGATAAGCAAGCTCTTGCCGATCAAATCCGTGCTGCACGCAAGGACGATGCTTGTGTAGCGCACACCATACAAGTTGATGTGCGGTCGAACGCCCTGCTGGAGATATGCTCGTACGGTGCAACGCTTGGCCGATTGCATTAGACAAAGGGTACGGCGACGATGCTCTGGCAGCCATGTCACCAACTGTTCCTTGCCGCGAATGAAATACTCCATCGCTTCAAGCGGCGTGACATTGTTCAGGCCGGCATGCGGCGTGCCGTTGTAGCTCGCAATAGCGTATTCGACCAGCTCCTCTAACTCGTCAAACGACACATACAAGCGTAGCTTTCCCTTCGGATCGGCCAGCGCGCGCCGCAAATCACGGGGATGCGAACCCGTGTAGCCAGGCAATCTGGAAGACAGCCTGCTCGCAATAGTCCCGAAGAAGCGTTCGATGTAGGGGCGATCATCGGGACTGTACTTCGGTCCTGCGTCTGCGCAACAGCCAACGAACTCACACATTAGCCTTCGCGTTGTCCAGCTTCATCCATTCCCAGGTTGTATACGCCAGCTCTGGGAGGCGCTGTGAGGGAAAGCCGTCGTGCGGACCGTAGGCCAAACCAGGAATCGTGAAGTCGCGCAGTCGATGCGGCTCCAGGGCCGACTCGATGGTCTTGATGACGTCGTAGCGACTATACTCGCGGCAAATCGCAAGATGAAAGCCCAGCACCGCACGCGTGCAGACATCGATGATCGCAAGGAGCCAAACGCGTTCGATCTCGAATTCGTGTTCAAAGCCCAATGCATCGCGTACGACCACCTTCAGCCGGATATCGAGTCGGTGGCCGTCGAACTCCACGACCTGGTAGGGGCGCATGGCCGGCCGACTTTCCGCCTTATCGTAGTGCGGCAGCCCTTTCAGGTGAGTGGCGCCAGCCGCCCGTGCCGCGGTGCGGAAACTGCGGGACAACTCGTCTTTGAGGCGCGCGGATAGCGACCGAATGGCACCACCTTCCGTATTGAAGGGGTAATCCACTGCCGTCAGGCCCAGGGACCGGCATTGCCACAGAAACTCCCCGTGCAGAGCATGCAGGCCGACCAAGCGCGTATGAAGTCGTCCATTGGTATGCACCTGTTTGAGCAACACGCGGCACTGCTTTATTTTTAGGAGCAGCCATCCTGCCAGCGCCGGATAGCTTTCTAAGAAGAGCGCGAACGCGCCGGCTTTACCCCGTCCATCTTCGCTGGGCCGACCATTGACGGGACTTATGCGGACGTACTCATTGACCCGCACGTGAGGTGTTCTGTCCAGCGCGGACACGTCTGGTTCATGCTGCAGCTAGTCGACTGAGGTAGCTTGCAGCGACTTCGCCTGGCGTTCGGTACCCCAACTTCGAATGGCGCCGTTGGCGATTGTAAAAAATCTCAATGTACTCACGGACAGAGGCCATGGCTTCCAGCCGGGTGGCATACCGATGGTGGTACACCAACTCTGCTTTCAGGCTGCCCCAGAAGCTTTCCATGGGCGCATTGTCGTAGCAGTTTCCCTTGCGTGACATCGAAGCCAGCATGCCGAACTGCGCTAGCAACCTGCGATAGCCGTGAGCACAGTATTGGCTGCCCCGGTCTGAATGATGAATCAGGCCGGGCCGTGGCCGCTTGCTGCGCACCGCCCGGAACAGCGCCTCGCCCACCAATTCCTGTGTCATTCTGGGCCCCATCGCGTAGCCCACGATCTCGCACGTGTACAGGTCCTTGATTCCTGCCAGGTACAACCAACCCTCATCGGTCGCGATATACGTGATGTCTGTCACCCACGCGGCATTTGGCCTGTCGGCTTCAAATTTCTGCTCCAGTAGGTTGGGCGCCACTGGCAGATTATGAGCCGAGCGAGTTGTCGCTACGAATCGACGCTTTTGCCGACACCGAATCCCCATCTCGTTGCGCAATCTGGCCAGCCGATCACGGCCGACCACGAATCCATCGCCAGCCAGCTCGCGCTGCAGGCGCCGCGTACCGTACGTCTGACGCGTGCGCTTGTGGGCTGCCCGGATCGCCAGACGC
Organism: Cupriavidus oxalaticus; assembly: GCF_004768545.1. Classification (NCBI taxonomy): domain Bacteria; kingdom Pseudomonadati; phylum Pseudomonadota; class Betaproteobacteria; order Burkholderiales; family Burkholderiaceae; genus Cupriavidus; species Cupriavidus oxalaticus. Next base: position 191,793 of record NZ_CP038639.1, read on the forward strand.
AGCCGCTCCTGTTCCGGACTGAGCCCGTAAGGTCTGTGTGTCCAGTCGTAGTAGCCACTGCGCGAGACCCCCAATACCCGGCACATCAACTTCACCGGATACACTTCTCGCCATTGACTCACGAACGCGTACCGGGCAGTGATTCCCTGGCGAAGTACGCCGCGGCTTTTTTTACAATATCGCGCTCCAGCCTCGCCTCGGCCAGCTCCTTGCGCAGCCTCGCATTCTCCGCCGCCAACTCTGCCACTGTCACGCCCCCTGGTGCCGCTGCTGTTCCAGGCGCCTTGGCTTTCGACACCCAATTCGTCAACGTGCCCTTCGGAATCCCCAGACGCTGCGCGGCCGACTGCAGCGTCAGTCCCTGTTCCAGCACCAGTCTCACGGCCTCTGCCTGAAACTCTTCCCCGTACGTCTGTCTTGCCTTGCTCATCTGTGCACACTCCTGATCCACGATCTTAATCTAAGGACCAAGCGTGTCCGCCTCGATCAGGCTACCTCAACGTACCTCAGCAAGGCGCGGAATCCAAAGATGCGTCCGTCAGGATGCAGCGCCAAGCCTCGCTCGAGCCACCGATAGAGCTGTCGACGGTCCACGCCGGTTGCCTTCTCAATTTCCTTGACACTTTCGCCGCTCGCGTAACGCTCGATGGCCTGTACTCTGACCTTTGTGACCTCGCGCACTTCGGCGTCAAGCTCCGTCCAGGCTATGCTAGGCCAAGCGTTCAAATCGAGGGATTGGAGCTCAGGCTTTCGGCGAGGCATCATCGGACTCCCTGACTGCAAACTTCGTCATCCACGACAATGCGTCGGTTCGCAGTTCCTCAGCATGCACGCGACCGGTATGCAGCAGATTGAAGATGGCGGCGCGCACAAGCACTGGGTCGCCTTTCGAGAACTCTCGCTCGATGGCTGAAAGCGGCTTTGGACTGGCGACAAAGCGCTCGACGGCGTCAAGTAATGACACCGACACGAGCCCTTGCGTGGCTACGATACTGGGCAGCATACGCAGCCAGTTTTCGATCCAGACGCGTGAAGCGGCGTGTTCGGCCGCGTCGACCAACCGAACATTGACCGCATCAGCGTTCAACTCGAGGCCCTCCTTCGCTTCTTCATCGATCACTGGATCCGGCAGGAGGATCAACTCTTGACGATCGGAGTACGAGACCAGGAAGTCTGCTAAGTGCCGCCTCTCTCGAAACTGAATGAACCCGGGGCGCTCACAAAAGTGGCCGATTGCCGGATCGGATTCGATCAAGACCCATTGATCGAACGCACAGCGTCGGTAGAAAGTCAGCCGACGCTTCAGCTTTGGACTGAATGCTTCGAAGCGGTGCGCACCGCGCGGGCGGACGAGCGCAACCGGCTCCGCTATATGCAGAGAATCTTCCATGAGATCAATGCCTTACGAGCGGGATTCGAAGTCTAGGACGCCAATTGACGAAATTAATCCGGACTAATGCGAATTGACGATTTTCCTTCGCTGGGAGTGCAAGCAATAGTGTCAATTCACCGGCCGGATTTCTATATTCGATGCGGGTTCCAGCTGGATTCCGGAGTGACAGACTTGCTCCGTTCTACGATGGACCGCCACGCTGATTACGAACAGCGAATAGAACGGAATCCAGAGCAGGCTGCCCTGCGTGCGGGAAAGGATCTCGGCAGCAGTCAAGCCGCCACGGACTGCGTAGAGAATCACGCCCAGATGCACGAGCACGAATGGCGCCATGACCATTGCGCTGAGACGCTGGAGTGCGAACAGACGCTGCTCCATGGTCAGTCACCTCCCTTCAGGAATTGCAACAGCGCATTTTTCTTGAGCCCTGCAATGCTGCCCGTCGGGCTCAGGCTCACAGGGCAGTGCGTCATGCAATTTCCCTGCGTATGGCAGGAATTGCAGCTGCTACCCGACGTCGCCTTCTTCAGCACGTCCTTCGGATCGGCATGACGTTCGTCGTTGAACAGGGTCCACGCGCGGTTCAGCGCGGCGGGTCCGAGATACTCCTTGTCCCATGACACGACGTCGCACGAGGCATAGCAAACGCCGCAGTTGATGCATTCGATGGCGGCGTCGGCCATCTTGCGTTTCTTGCTTGTCGGGGACACCGCTGCCGGCGGATCGTGGCGCGTCGCCGTGCCGACGAACGTGTTGCCGGCCTTCTTCCATTTGTCGAAGAACTCCGACATGTCGACCACCAGGTCCTTGATGCGGGGCATATTGCGCAACGGCTCGATGACGATCACGCCATCCTCTTCCACGCGGCTGACGTGCGTGCGGCATGTCCAGCGTGGCTTGCCGTTCACGGTCATCGCGCAGGACCCGCAGACGCCCACCCGGCATGCGTAGCGGTAGGACAACGTCGGATCGATGCGGCGCTGCACTTCGGTCACCACGTCAAGCACGGTCTGGTTCTCGCGCCACGGCACTTCATAGGTTTTGAAATCGCCTTCGCCGGTGCCCCGGGCAATGCGTACCGTAAGCATGCGTTGCGCGGCCTTTGTCGCCTCCATCACTCTCTCCCGTTTCATTCAATGCGCTGACGCGCCAACCTGTTTGCGCGCGAAGACCGGCGCCTGATGACCTTCCATCTGATGTTCGGCCGTGGTCTTCTGCGGTTGAGTTGAAACAAGTTTAAGTAATCGATATTTCTGAATCAATAATATATAACTTGATATTTTTTGAACTAAATGCGGAAAAATGGCGCTTGGCGCACTCGTTGTGCGGGCTGTCAGATAAGGTTCGGAGGCGTCGACGAGAATCCTTGCGCAAAGGTCTCTCGCAAGTAGTCCACAAAGACCTGCGAGACCCGCGAGGCGTGGGCCGAATAGGGTCGAATGGCGTAGAGCCAGTCTCCGAATGCGCCGGTGGAGCGCCACTGTGGCAGAACCTCCACGAGTCGACCTGTTTCCAGAGCAGACTGCGCACTGAAGTCCGGCAGCAGCGCGATACCCAGGCCTTCGATCGCGGCATCGCGCAAGGCTTCGCTGTTGTTGACGGTCAGGGAACCTGTGACTGGCACTGTCACCGGGTCAGCATGCCTGGCATTGGACTCCGCCACCGCAGGGACAAATGTCCAGGTTGGCGTTCCCTGCAGCCGGGGATAGTGCAGGCACGCGTGCTCTGTCAGGGCTTGCGGCGTCTCGGGTGTCCCGCTGCTGCGCAGGTAAGCGCGGCTTGCGACAAGGACCGTGCGTGTTGTCGCGAGCGTCCAGGCCACGTGGGTTTCCGGCGGCGTAGACGTATGCCTGACCGCAATGTCGAAGCCCTCCTGGGCCAAGGGCCGCAAACGATCCGACATGTCGAGTTCGAGTTGGATCTGCGGATACCGGCGCAGGAAATCAGGCAGGCGCGGTACCAACTGCTGCCTGGAAAAAGCCACCGGCGCCGTTACGCGCAGGAACCCTCTTGGCGCCCCGGCCAAGTCTCGGACATTGGCATAACCTGTGGCGATCTGCTCGAACGCGCCGCGCATGGCATCCACCAGCTGCCGCCCGGCATCGGTCAGCGTTGCGCTGCGAGTGGTCCGCTGGACCAGCGTAATGCCCGCCGCCTTCTCGAGATCAGTGATGTGCTGGCTCATGGACGCCTTGCTGACGCCGAGGCGCGCGGCGGCCTTGCTGAAGCTGCCCTGCTGATGCAGCACCACAAGCCAGTGCAGGTGCTCCCAGAGTTCCTCGACGTTGTCCTTGCGCATGCAATGCTCCTAGATCAACACATTCAGATAGGCATATTTCATATCTATAGCATGCTGGTAGCAAAAATTCCTGAACAGTCAGTTCGGCGTTCGATGACTAGCCGTTGACAGGGGCCCTCCATACACTCCAGACATCGAAAACGCGGCGGGTATGCCAAATCCCGCCCAGTCCTGACAGGAGATGCCCGTGACTGCGCCCTACACCAACCCCGTAGACGTCATTCATTTCGTTGCCGGCGAGCCGTACGAAGGCAACGGCAAGCGATCGCAGGCGGTGTTCAACCCCGCCACCGGGGCCGTAGCGCGCCAAGTCCGCCTGGGCACGGGCGAGGACGTGAATGCCGCCGTGGCTTCCGCGCTGGCCGCTTTTCCGAAGTGGGCCGACACCCCGCCAATTCGCCGGGCCCGCGTGATGCTCAAGTTCCTGGAACTGATGAACCGGCACAAGGACGAACTGGCCGCGATCATTACGGCAGAGCACGGCAAGGTGCTAAGCGATGCGGCCGGGGAAGTCAGCCGCGGCATCGACATCATCGAGTTCGCCTGCGGCATCCCTCAACTGCTCAAGGGCGACTTCACGGACCAGGTCTCGACCGGCATGGACAACTGGACCATGCGCCAGCCGCTGGGCGTTGTGGCTGGCATCACGCCGTTCAACTTCCCGTGCATGGTGCCGTGCTGGATGTTCCCCATCGCCATCGCGGCAGGCAACTGCTTCATCCTGAAGCCCAGTGAGCGCGATCCTTCGGCCTCGCTCTTCATGGCACGCCTGCTCAAGGATGCGGGGCTTCCCGATGGCGTTTTCAATGTCGTCCAGGGCGACAAGACCGTCGTGGACGCCCTGCTCCATCACAACGACGTCAAGGCCGTGAGCTTCGTCGGGTCCACGCCCATCGCGAACTACATCTACGAGACAGGCGCCAGGCTTGGCAAGCGGGTCCAGGCGCTGGGCGGCGCAAAGAACCACATGGTTGTGATGCCCGATGCAGACATCGACCAGGCCGTAGATGGACTGATCGGCGCGGCATACGGCTCGGCCGGCGAGCGTTGCATGGCCATCTCCGTGGCAGTGCTCGTCGGCGACGTGGCAGACAAGATCATGCCGAAGCTGGAAGCCCGCGCGCGCGAACTGGTCATCAAGAACGGCATGGAGGCGGACGCCGAGATGGGCCCCGTCGTGACAGGTCAGGCGCTCGAACGCATCGAAAACTACATCGCCCTCGGTGTCGAAGAAGGCGCCACGCTTCTGGTCGACGGCCGCAACTACAAGGTTCCTGGTCACGAGCGAGGATTTTTTACCGGCGGAACGCTGTTCGACAACGTGACCCCGGACATGCGGATCTATAAGGAGGAGATCTTCGGTCCGGTGCTCTCATGCGTGCGCGTGGATGATTTTGCGCAAGCCGTGGAGCTGGTCAACGCGCACGAATTCGGCAATGGCGTGGCATGCTACACCCGCGATGGCCAGATCGCGCGCGAATTCTCGCGGCGCATCGAAGTCGGTATGGTCGGCATCAATGTACCCATCCCTGTTCCCATGGCATGGCACGGCTTCGGAGGCTGGAAGCGTTCGCTATTCGGTGACATGCACGCCTACGGCGAAGAAGGCGTGCGCTTCTACACGCGCCAGAAGAGCATTATGCAACGCTGGCCCAACGATACGGCTCGAGGAGCTGAGTTCGCGATGCCCACTGCGAAGTGATGCGCGAAGGGATCGACGTCGGGCGAACAGGCCTGGCGTCGATCCCAGCGCAAGTACGGCATAGCCCTCGCCCCAACTTTCCGCAAACTGTCGTATTAGAAAATGGACGCACCATCACAGGCGGCAGCCATTTGTATCAAAACGGTTGTTGGTAGTTTCCAATCGCCGCCATAATCAATAATTTCGTGATCGTGAAATTACCAACCCACCTGCCGAGTGGCTGCATGCCAAAAGGTCCTGTTACTTGCGGACAGTCTGCAGAGTTTGCATAGGGGTTTATACCTATCCCCGTCTCCTCCCTTCCCAAGGGAATGGTGCCCGCGCTTGAAGCGGGCTTCTTTTGGCCGGCTGTCCCAGCTGCTCGAGCACCAGGCGCTGAAATCTGGGCGTGTAAAGCCTTCAATGCCGCTGTGCGTTTCGACTTTGCTGCCGTCTCCAGCGCCAGCGTGTTGACGGCCGACTGAGGTGCCGGCGGCGCTGACAGACGCCGGCACCTCCCCATCCAACATAACCTCCCAGCAAAAGCAAAATTTCGGGGTACGTTTGTACGACGCCAGTAGTGCGCCGGAGAACGCTTTTCCATCAAGCCTGATAACGCAGAGGATTAGGACTATCGCCGTCCGGGCAAGCCGCGCATGATGCAATTGCCTGTGCACGAGTTCATCCGGCGCTTCCTGTTGCATGTGCTGCCTCGCGGCTTACAGCGGATTCGCCATTACGGGCTGCTCAGCAATCGACCTTCCAGCGAAACCTCACGTGCTCGTCGCTCAGGTCAAGCAGGCGGCTGTTGGAGATCGCGACGCGATGTGTGTACCGGCCGAGATAGTCGAGGACTTGCTGTGGGCCGCCGAATGGCTCCTTGGCATAGACGACCCATTCGGCGTGGCGCGGGCCAGAGAGATAGCGGGCAAATTCACGCGGCTCAGCCAGATGCCCCAGCGACGAGAAGAACTGCAGTTCGCCGGCTTCGAAAGCGCGTTGCAGTCGCTCGAGGAACAGCCGCCGGAACAGGCGCGAGAGCACTCGCACGGGCAGGAAAAACCCGGGCCGGCAAGCAATCCAGCGCTTGCGGTCAAGGGAAAGACCGCCGCCGGGGACCACGCAGTGCAGGTGCGGGTGATGCACCAGATTCTGCCCCCAGGTGTGCAGGATCGCGATGAAGCCGATGGTCGCGCCGAGATGTCTTGGGTCGGCAGCGATTGTTTGCAACGTGCCGGCGGTGGCTTGGAACAGGATGTCATAGACTACCCGCTTGTTCTGGAAGGCGATTGCTGCCACCTCCTCGGGCACAGTAAAAACGACGTGAAAGTACGGCACGGGCAATAGGTCGGCTTGGCGGTCATCGAGCCATTGCGCGCGGGCGAGTGACTGGCACTTGGGACAATGCCGGTTGCGGCACGAATTGTAGGCAATGCGTTGGTATCCACAGGCGTCGCACTGCTCGACGTGTCCGCCCAGTGCAGCCGTACGGCATTGCTCAATGGCGCGCATGACGCGCCGCTGCTCGCGACTGAGTGCGTCAGCGTGCAGTGCTCTGTAGGTCAAGCCGTGGCGGCGCAAGACGTCCGCCAGTTCCAACTGTGCAGCCATGATCGCCGGTCAACGGTGCGCGGGCTGCTGCTCGGAGTCGAGGGGCGTGATGGGGTGCTGGGGGAGGCGGTCGAATGGACTGGTCGTCGCGCAGACGGTGCTAGTCGCGATCTTGAGGTAGCGCGAAGTGGTGGTAAGACTCCGGTGACCGAGTAGTAATTGAATGGTGCGCACATCGGTGCCGGATTCCAGCAGGTGCGTCGCAAATGCATGCCGCATTGCGTGCGGGGTGATGGGCTTGCTGATGCCGGCGCGACAGCGGGCGTCATGGCAAGCGCGTCTGAGGGTACTGGGGTCGATGGGCCGATCCGGGAAGCGGCCGGGGAACAGCCAGTGCTGCGGTCGGCCAAGGCGCCAGTAGCTGCGCAGGATATCTAGCAGTCGCGGCGAAAGCATAACGTAGCGGTCGGAATGCCCCTTGCCCTGCTCGACGCGCAGCACCATGCGCTGACTGTCGATGTCGCTGACCTTCAGGCGGGTCGCTTCCGAGATCCGCAAGCCGGCGGCATAGGCCGTCATCAGGATCGCGCGGTACTTGACGCTACGAATGGCATCAAGGAAGCGCGTCACTTCATCCGGACTGAGAATGACCGGGAGCTTGTGCGGTTGCTTTGACATCACAATCTCTTCGATTGCCAAGTGGCGTTTGAGCGTGACGTTGTAAAGAAAGCGCAGTGCGGCGGTGGCCACAACAAGCGTGCTGCGCGAGCGGTGGGCTTCAATCAGATGCAACTGCCAGGCACGGATCTCCTCGGGCCCCAGCAGCGCGGGCGAGCGCCCGAAGTGCTCGGCGTAGGCACGAACATATTGGAGATAAGCCCGCTGAGTATTGGCTGCGAGGTTGCGCACGCGCATATCCTCGATCATGCGTCGACGTAATGCTGTCATGGTGAACTCCTCTCGAGATGGACGAGGCAGAACTGCACTGCCATCGTCGCATTGGAGAAGAGTTGCCCGACGAGCCAAGCCAAAGCCCGTGTCGCCGGCCGACCACCTACTACCGCGTCAGCGGTTTAGTTCAACGCGTATTCTCAGGCTTGAATTTTTGTGGGTTTTGCCGGGTTTTGCCGGGTTTTGCCGGGTTTTGCCGGCTTCACACCGAGGGCCGCGCGCCGCGCGCGGCCCTCGTACGTGTTCGCTGCCAGCACCTTCCCCTCCTAGAAACGCCGGCGAAGCCCTGGAGATATGAGGGATGAAGCGCTCCAAAATTATCGGCATTGCGTTTTACTACGCATTTTGCGCCGGTAAATGACAGGAGATAGCCTAATGCGTTACAAATCAACGGCTTAGAGTCATACAGTGGATGGGTGACTTTCCCGCTCCTGCCGCGCTAAGATCCGCCTGCCACAGCAACAGCACGGAACCTTCGGAATAGTGTAATTCTTTGGTCCGCAAATACAGTCAACGGGTTCTCCACAGGGGCTATGGTGTAAGGCGTTGGCCCGCAAGACATCGAGCGACCTCGACGGTGGAGGTTCGCGCATGGGCTGTACCGCTCCCCTCCATCTGGGCCCGCGCTCGTATTCCTTGCTGCTTTTCCGCCCACGACTCCTCCGAGGACAGAACCCCAAATGAAAGTCGCAAGGGCCAGTCGGTGCGGGATCCAGGCGGTTAGTTGCATCAAACGGGGCGGCGCTCAACGATCATCAGGTTACGTCCGTTGCCGACTGCGGTGCAAATTTGGCCTTGAGCTCCTCTACAAGCGCCTGGCGTTGAGCGGGATCCTTTAGGGTAATCTCAAACGAGACCTTTCCGGAGTCCCAGTCCTTCAGAACGCCAAGCGGCGAGCCGTCTGCGCCCAGGAGACGGTGCTGTCGAGAGGTCTCCTTCTGCTTACGAGCCGTTTTGCTTTCGTATCGGGCCCTCGCCTCTTCCACGTCGCGGCATACTGCGACCTCGTCGCGCACCTTGATCGCCATGACTCCCGCCACCGCCGGGCCGGCAACGCGCTCAAGCAAAGTCAATTGGTACAGCGTGGAAAGCGCAAAAGGCTCCGGTGCCTCCTTGACGGTGTCAAGCACGCTGTCGGAGAGCTTCAGGATGGCCAGCGTCTTGTTGATATTGGGCAAGGACATGCCGGTGACCTCCGCGATGGCGGATTCGTTCGGGTAGATACCTTGGTCAATCAGGGCGCGCCATGCGAGAGCATTGTCCAACGGAGACTGCGCTTCGCGCTCGGCATTTTCCTTGTAGGAAAGCTGATACAGCTGCTGATCGGTGAGTTCCGGATGCACCAGCAGCTTCATGCGCTGGATCCCCGCAACTTTTAGCGCTTTGAAGCGATAGTGACCGCCAGCCAGTACTCGACGGCCGTTGCGGATCGTCGCGATCCCAGGAACGAGCTGACCGTCTGCACGCATACTCTCTGCGAGCTCATGGACGCGCTCCGGGCGATAGAGTCGTCGAGCGTTGAACGGATTCTCGTCAATGGTTCCAATGTCCGCTTCTTCGTAATACGGCTCATTGGAAGCGCGGGGAATTGCCCTCGATATGTCCTTCTTCCGGCCCTCTTCCCGCGGCGCAACGGCACTCTCGTGTGAGAAATCCGCGCGCAGAATCTCGGCAGTGGGTTGCGTGTCGTGCGCAGGCTCAATCTGCTTTTCTGAGAAGCCCGTAGGTTGGCGCTCCACCAATGCTTGCGCCCGTGCGAAACGGTCAGCAGGCGGCGCAGCATTGACGGCTTTGGTGGCTTGCTCCCGCAGTTGCTCAAGGCGATTCTTAGCCATTATGCTGCCTCCTTCTGCTTGGCCGCTGCGGTCTTAGCCTTGACCGGCTTCTTCGCCGTGGTGATACCCAGCTTGGTGAGTACAGCCTTTGCCAGTTCCTCTACCTCCTTAGTCGCTGCGGAAGATCCCGATAGGCCGTGGACACTGAGCCCAAACATCTGCGACTCCCCGTAGGCATTTCTTTGTTGCAGACCCGTGTCCAGTAGCGGGATTTCCTCGTCGCCTTGCAGGATTTCGGTACAAGCTTTGAAGACGTTTCCGCGGCGCGACATCGACGGAATGCAGTAGGTCTGAAGTTCCGGATTCTCTTCCTTTGCCCGGCGCGCCAGTTCCTTCGCCTCACGGCTAGCCCAGACGTTGTCCATCAACGGGATAACCGGGATCAACGCCAAGTCCGAGATATTTAGTGCTGCCCACGGAATCGATGATTCGATCGCCGGCGGGCAATCGATCAGGACAACGTCGTAGTTCTCCGCGTGCTTGGCGATTTCGCCAATCAGCTTTTCCCGAAGTGGCGCCAGGCTGATTACAGTTGCCGGGAACGGCTTCTCGACGCCGCCCTGCCCTGCCCAGATCGTGCTGGTGCCTTGCTTGTCCATATCGACAAGTAGTGCCCGAAGGCCGCGCAAGGCGAAGCTGGCCGCAAGCTGCATCGAGACCATCGTCTTCCCGCAGCCGCCTTTTTGATTGAAGACGGTGACAACCTTTGCGGTCATATATTTCTCCGAAAATATTTCACAAATCTGCAAATTCGATCCCAGCCGTCACTGTAGGCTACATCAGATCGTATTAGGCGCTTTCAAGCATGAAAGCAAACAAATTCCCCTTAGGCGTTGCACATGGGCCACAACTAAAAATTGTATGTGAACGATGAGTCGTCTCGCTTTTGGTGCTTGGCGATAGCGTGGGGAAATCTTTTATGGTTGTTGTTTGAAGGCGTTGCCAGTCCAGACTTTCACGCGTGAAAGCTCGCAAGTTGTCCCGCCCGCAGAGAGCTGCCCGGCTATGCCGGCTTTCAACGGAACAACTTTCATGTTTGAAAGCGCGGCAATCACCGTGGCCGAGATCCATTTTTTCCGTGAACGCCCCCGCCTCCAGGACCTCAGCAAAGCCAACTACGACGACGTCAATGATTTCCACCGGCCTGAACTTTCACGCTTGAAAGTACCCAACCGGATGGAGCCCGCCGCTGACCGCGAGGTTTCATGCTTGAAAGCCGAAGGAGCTGCCGATGGATTTCTACCGGAGAGTGAACTTTCACGCCTGAAAGTGCCCGCACGAAGTCCACCGTTTACCACAAGGGTTGCCGGGTTGCTACCGGCCTGAACTTTCAGGCTTGAAAGTAGGCAACCGAATGAAGTCCGCCGCCGGTGACCTCGAGGTTTCATGCTTGAAAGCCGAAGGAGTTGCCGCTGGAATTCTAGAGGAGACTGACTTTCACGCTTGAAAGTGGCCCCGCACGGGACCCACCGCTGATCAGAAGGTTTCATGCTTGAAAACTTAGCGAGCCATCAATCCGAGAGCATGGCTACTTTCAAACTTGAAAGTAGCCACCTCTGCGCCCGGCATTGACGTTTTATGCCTGAAGGTAAGCTCGACACTGCGGCCGAATCCACGTCCCAGAATACCGCTCGACACGAACCGCTTCGCGTCGACTTTCAAACGTGAAAGCTTCAAAGGCAAAACCTGTTGAGGCTCGCGTTCCGAACCAGGTTCAGGACGAGGATGCAGGCACCGAGCTTTCACGATTGAAATCTGCGTGAGATCCTACCCAAGGCGGACTTTCAAGCGTGAAAGTATTGGGAGCATGCCGGAGTAGCCTCGCGATGGTTTCATGCTTGAAAGCATCCAGGGCCGTGACGCGGCATGGAGACGGCGAAGGCGGGAACACCCACTGGAACTGCTGCCCGCGAGGTAGTGGCTGGTAGCGCCCCAGCGGCGCCACTTTCATACGTGAAAGTCGTGACCCGATTGTGGTTCGTGCCAATGACTTTCAAGCGTGAAAGGTACCGCGATAAATATTTTGAGAAAATATTTTCTTGATGGCCTTATGCTGCTTGGCGTGCGTCCGACCAGCGCTTAGCGTATTGACCAAGTTCCAGTTTCAACGCCTTGCGAGCCAAGATGGCAACCTCATCCGGCTTCGCCTTAACCTTTTGCCGGCGAGCAGCCATCTGAAAGGTCGTCTCCTTATACAGGCCCTCAAGAACTTTCAACCGATCATCAGACCCCAGGGAGTCGAAGATGGCCAATCCCTCCTCGATATCCCTCTCAAGACTTCGCGCGAACTCAATCTCTGCTGTTGGAACTTTCGGCTCGGCAGCGGACAGGGCAGGCGCATTCCCCGCTGCTGCCTCCCGTTCCATTTCGCTCAAGGCCCAACCTTCGTTAATCGCCCGCATGAGATAGGCACCTGGTGACTTGACCCCGCCGACCTTTACACGATACTTCACGAGCTCGATCGCGGCGCGGATTCTCTCATCCGTGTTCACCTCGCGATTGCTAATGATCTCGTTGATCTGCTTTTTGCTTAGCCCGAAGCCCTTCACAAGGGTCTCGTACAGATCCTTCAGCTCGTGCGGCTGCGCGAAATCCAGAACCAGCTTGCCCTCGGCGTTATCCCGAAGCTTGAAACGGATCGCCGCTACTCGACGCGAGCCCGGCGCGGTTTTCGTCTCGTATTCGATGAAGAGATCCGTCAGCTCATTGATTTGAGCGATGTTCTTATCGAGGACCAGCCGCTTGAACTGCTTGTATTCTGTCAGCGACTTCACGGCATCGGCATTAACCCACTTTCGGACATCCTCGATTGGAATCCAGCCGGTCGTGCCCATAAAACGAAGCGAGCCAAGCCGCTCATAAAGGATGTAGGCATACTGGCTCAAGGCTGCGGACATGCGCAACGAGAGATAGGTGTAGCGCTGGGGATCTTTCAACTGCCGACGGATCATCTCATCGACCTTGAACACGACACGCCCACCGGCAATACCTACGGAGCCCAGCAGCGGCACGGAGACCCATTGCGGATCGCCGCCTGAATCCTCGACAGATACTTGAACGGATGAGGCCTGGCACTCACGCAAAGCCTTCTTCAAATGCGCAACGTTATTCGACGTTTCAAACTTCGAAAGCCATTTGAAGTAATTCAGTTCGATGTCGTAATGCTCGAGATCCGGATTCTCTGATACGGTGAGCCACAAGGCGTTGATAGCCCGCCTGGCCACAAGCGACATCGGTGATACGTCAATCAGAACATTGGTCTTGCGGTAACCGATCTCCCGGGTCGATTCGGTGATTGCGGTAGTGGGTCCCAGCTCATCGCGCACAGCGTTGAAGATGTCGAAGCCGAGTTGCTCCTGGATGTTCTTCGAGACGTTTGACATGGAGAGGGCGCCGTGCACACAAGTGACGCTCGGTAATATCGCTGTAAAGGTGTAATGAGTCAAGTATACGATTGCACCTTTGCGCAGCACCATCGCCGACTCACACCAATCGATGACACCGTCGGGCCAATGGATACCACCATCAACGCGATGCGGTCGCCTTGGAAACCCAATCCACGTGCGGCTTCCCGGCAGATTAGACTGTGGCCACCAACCGTTAACACCTTGCACCAACCACTTGCACCTTTACACCAACGGGTACCACCTTCTGAGGCCAACCGATTGCACCTTTGCGGCCCATTGCGAACCACCTTTGAACCAACTGATATCACCTTGCCACCAATCGTTAACACTTTGCTCGCTGTAACCTCCTGATTTTCCAAGCAAATTCTCGGGTCGTATACGTTAGTTGGTTTACGTAAACCAAGCTGCTAGCTATCCGCAAGAACTTGCGGGCAGTCAAAACCAAGGGTACTTATCCACAGTTGATACCTTCGCTGAGGCCGGGATAAAGCACCGATCCAAAGCGACGAGCCCCACGACACGACGGCTGGAGTTCTGCCAGACCCGCACTCCGATCGACACTGCCACCTGTGTTACTCGCCAGCCAATGTGATGACATCCGCCGCCGGCTTCGTTCGTGTGTTCCCACAGTAGGTGATATGGAACAACGGGAAAGGGTTTGAGTCGTGGGTAACCAGCTAACGTCAAGGTGTAGTTAATTGTGCCGCAGAGCCACGGTGTAGCTCATTGGTCCGCAAGTACGAAGGGCCAGGTGGGCGACATCAGTTGGTCCGCAAAGATAGTTATGGTGCAACGCGTTGGTCCGCATAGTTGCATCCAAAAGGCCATCCTAGCCTTCAGGCTCCCTAAAGGTGTCATCAGTTGGTCCGCAAGATGGCTATGGTGTAACGCGTTGGTCCGCATAGTTACTTCCAAAGCCCAATTCGAGTCCCCAGGGCCCTCAATTGCCGCTAAAGGTGTCATCAGTTGGTCCGCAAGATGGCTATGGTGTAACGCGTTGGTCCGCAAAGCTACTTCCAAAGTCCAATATGAGCCCCCAAGCCCTCAATCGCCGCTAAAGGTGTCATCAGTTGGTCCGCAAGATAGTTTATGGTGCAACGCGTTGGTCCGCACAATTGCGAAAGCAAATCCGAGCCCCAGGTCCGCAACCACCGAAATGGATGGGCCCGCAAAGCACTCCGGAGGTGCGGTATTAGTATCTTTATGACCAGCGAGCTGCTCGCATCCGCGGAAGGTGTATGGGTTTGGGCCGCAAATGCCGCAAGGTGTGATGGATTGGTCCGCAGAGGCGGGACGAGGCCAGTCTTGAATGACATTGGTGCATTGGATTGGTCCGCAGAACTAGTCGAGGCGCCTTTAATAACCCACATTTGGTGCCTGCAAACGAAGGGAGCGCTCACTACTTCCGCAAAATTTCGCGGACTCTACCAAACCGATGCACCTTTGCACCGAACCGACCGGTTTGCGGACCAAACCGATACACCATCCTCCAGTGCAATAAGCGGCATATCCGCGGGTACGACGACCTGCGGACCAAACCGATACACCATCCGAGTCGGCTTCAAGCGCGTCCACGCGCGTTACGGGCGCGCTGGAGCGCCAGCTCCTTGAAGCGCGCAACTCACACCTCTCGCGCTTCAGATAGCACATTCAAGCGCCTCCAAGGGCGCTTTAGCGCGTACCTAAGCCCCCGAGCTAGCCGCAAGAGATGTTTTGAGGCCTTGGCTGCCGCCGACAAGACTGCGAAGGTGCCTAATAGCTGCCTGCGCCATGGCCGAGGATGACCTTGTCACCGACGACCGCTGGTCCCGGGCATGTCCGAGCCCAGTCGCTGCTCTGTCCATCTCGATGAGCCAGGCTCGTGCCTGGCCATGCCCCAATGAACTTCGCCGACCATTGGCCTCGGTGATCACGATCGAAGCGGAGTCCACCTCATAGATCCGCCCGTCGGGTGCTGACACTCGTCTACCGCGGTACCGCTCAATGAATCGCGCAACTTCCTCCTGGTTCTGCGCGGCCCGATCGTCGGCTGCCTGTCTCTCGTCTTCTTGGATCTTTCGAGTTCGGGCCACATGGCCATAATCGATGGGCCTTCCAAGCAGCGACTTGAGGTAGGCGAACAGTTCTCGACCCCGGAGCGGCTCGAGAGCATGGCCTGATGCCGACACCACGTCTGATAGTCGGTGGCCAGCCGTCCTCGCGAGCCGCATCAGAAGAAAAAGGGCGGACGTCTTAAGCTCTTGATCTCGCACGAGAGGCGCCAGATCAATGGGGACAGCCCGATCATCGATTTGCACAAAGGCACCCTGGCCCGGATGTTTCTTCGAAGAAGACTGCTTGGGTTTGTTTACGCCACTCACCGGTGCGAGACATGTAGCGCCAGCCTGAGACGCATCGGTGCCTGTCGAGGGCGGGGCAGCGGACCCAAGTTGCCGGCCACCGATCCCTATGCACTTCAGCAACTTTGCGGTGAACCCGATCCGTCCAACGACTTCGAGCTGCGCCCTGGTGCGTTGCTGCCGTTCACGCTCAATAAGCCCGGCATCCTCAAGTGCGCCAAGCGCTCGATAGACAGTGGCCTCGCTGATCGCGAGGTGCTGCGCAATCGTTGACTTCTTCATGAAGGCGAGCGCGCTGGGATCCTTCTGGTTCAAAGCGAAGCGGATGAGCGTAGCCAGAACTTGGCGACTCGTGATGTGCAAGCTCCGAAGGCCATCGGACTCGTAGACCAATGCGATCGCTTTGAGGATCTGCTCAGGCAGCCGCCCTGCATCGCACCTGGCTGCCTTGGGTTGCCTGCCATCGCTGACAATCGGGGTTGGAGCATGCAACGCGCTGCCGCATGCTGTTGTTTCTTGGGCAATAGGAAGCCCTTCGAAGCCAAAATTCATCTTCGACCAATGCGCAAATTTGTGGAGGGAGCATTGACAGCGAAGGGCGAGTCTTCGTAGACTCGAACTGTCTTAGAGGTCGAGTCAAGAGGGGTTCGAAGCCTGCATCCCTCCTGTCTATGCCGATAAAAAGCCTGGAGCGCCAACTCCAGGCTTTTTTTGTTGGGTTGTGCCTACGGACTCAACGACAACTCCTTAAAAATGCGATTGATCACGCTAGCTCCAGAAGCGTCCGCTCGAACAATATGTGGCGCCTGCAGGGTCGGCGAACCTGATGCGGATGGTTCATTCGCCATGCGCCAACATTCGCCGGCGGAGTAAGGCGGGGCAGCGTGGAGTTCCTTCGTGTTTTCGACATCGCTGCTGCAATTTCCCATCTCGTCGAGCAGCCGCCACTCAACCGCCGGACATGTACCAAGTCATCCAAGCTCGGCTTCAAGGATGAACCTGGAAGTCGGATTCTTCTTGGTCATGGATACCCGTAGATCCTGCCGGGCACGCGTCACTGCTACATAGAAGAGACGGCGCTCTTCCGACTCGGTGCTTTTCTCGTCGGGAACGACCGTCTCCTCCGCCCTGATAATCCAGACGCGGTCCCATTCGAGGCCTTTCGAGCTATGCATCGTCGTCAGCACCAGCGCATCAGGCGCCGGCTTGTTGTTGTCTCGCCGCAGGAACTCCAAGCGATCGGAGAAAGGACCGTTCAACCGCGACAGCACGTCATACGTCGTCGTGATGGCGCGGCGGGCCTGATCAGCACCTGCGTGCTGCAACATCAACTCGTGCACGCCCTCCAAAACTAACGAGTAGAACTGCCGGTCGCAGAGCGCGCGCCATTCTGCTAATCGCTTCATTAGCTCCCGATACTTGTCGGCCGAATTCTCTGAGAGACCCAACTCGACCAAGTCCTTCCTCTGAAGTTTCTCGCCGGTGGTCTTGCCACTGTTATGGAGTAGTTGCAGTTCATGCGTTCCGACACCGACAAATGATAGTAAGGCGTCGATCCCGGTCTTCCTAGTCTTCTGGACGAGTTCCAGAAGGTTGCACATCAGGGCACCCTCAGGGCGGCTGAGAATAGATTTTCCCGACGCCCGATAGTATTTGATGCCGTGGGCGCGACAAACCGCCTCGACCGGATCGAGGATGCGATTCGTACGGGCCAGGATCGCCGCAGACTGGTTCTTGTAGAGTGCAGGCGCGAGGTGTTCCATTGCGGCGACTGCCTCAGCGTACTCGTCCGGGAACCGTTGGAAGGCCACGTCGCCGCCTGGGCCCTTGTGAGCGACGAGGACTTTCGGAATCCTATCGCGGTTGTGGCGAATGATCTTGTCGGCGGCGCCAAGAATCTCAGCATGACAGCGATAGTTTTTGCCCAGAACCACAGCTTGCGCGTCAAACTGCCGGATGAAGGACTCCATGCCGCGGAAACCGAGAGCCGACCGGAAGCCGTAGATGCTTTGATCGTCGTCGCCTACGACCGTAATAGTCGAACCCGCCTGGGCATGGAGCGCGATCCACTGGTACTGCAGCGGATCGGTGTCCTGAAATTCGTCAACGAGCAGATAGGTGAGAGGGTAGGGCGCGATCGTGCCGAGTTGCATGCCTTCGACCGCCAGGCGCAGCATGTCCTGAAAATCGATCTTCCCATTGCGCTCCAACGAATCCTGATAGGCGCGGTACAGAACCTCCTCGGTTGTCCCTGCCTGGACTTGGCCAAAGTTTGTCTTGATGGCCTCGATGGTGGTGATAGCGTCCTCAACCTTCCAGTCCAATCCTGTGTCAGCAAGCGCCTGAGTGAGCAACCCAATGCGATCGCCATCGGTGGCGATATCACGCCTTCCTGCGACGCTGCTGCTGAGCTGCTTGTAGGCGAGCGAGTGGAACGTGCCGGCCATCAGCCGCTTCTTCGCAACACTGCCCGCAAGTGACCCAATGCGGTCGCGCAACTCAACGGCGGCATCCTTGCTGAAGGTGACGGCACCGACCGTTGCGTTGGGCGCCGAGAGCAGTATCGCGGCCTTTGCAGCGATGGTCGCCGTCTTTCCGGCGCCCGGGACAGCGATTGCAACGCAATGGGCACGGCAGTCAACGACTTCGCGTTGCGAAGGGTTGAGCTTAACAAGGGTCTCTGCAAGAGACATGATGTTTCACCGGAAAAATGGACTTGGACTACTTCCAACCTGACGCGAAGTAGTACGCCGTGATAGCAAATGTCACTTGCATGCATCTAATATCAGAGGGTGCCATGAAGAGTCAGGAGATGACAGGACGCGGCACACGGCTAAACGAGAGATGCTGACACTAAGTGCGACATACTCACAGCAAGTGACACCTATCGGTCAGATGCCTCGAACAGTTGTCATCAGCTTCAGGTGAGTGGTGTAGCTACGCAGGCCCAGCGGCTGGAACTTGCGCAGGAAGCGGGTGACTTCGTCGTTGACGTCGCTCTGGTCCCGAATGCCGTTCCAGACCATAAAGTCGAACTGGTCCATGGTTTGATCGAATTTGATCAGAAGCTGCAGGGCACGCACCGCGAAGCGCGAGTAGGACTGGACTTCGAGAGCAAGGGACGGGCGCTGGATCGTCGGCACAAACACGATCTCACCTTGTACGCGCATCTCCTGTTCCCGCTGTTCGCGATATGCTTTCGCCACACGCAGCTGTTCGTCCACATAGTCCTCGATTTTCGAGAGTTCGCGTTCGAGGTAGTTCTCGAGCGTCGACAGTTCGGTGCGCGAGAACGTGGCAGCGCCGAAACGCTGCAAATTCAGCGACATGCGATTCATGTACGGCCACCATTGCTCGAAAAGTGGGCGCAGGCGCGTGTGATTGAGCTTCAGCGCCACAGGAACAACTGCTGCGCCAGCGAGCTCGCGATTAAGGATCAGCAAGCCGAGCTCACGACGACGGCGAACGATCGCCTGGCGGTCCTCGGGCGCCAGGTCGCGGAACAGCTTGCGAGTACGTTCCACTTGGGCCTTACGCTCTTCATGGTCCGCTGTCGAGATCAGCCCCTCCTTGCGCAGTACATCGGCGGACTGCTCCATCTCCGCGAGCTCTGTCTCGACGTCGCCGGAGCTATCGATCGAGCCAAGCGTGGTAGGCGGTTCAGCGAGCAGTGCAACGGCGTCGGTCGTACCAATTTCCTGGAGCGGCTCATCTGCTGGGGTCAGATCGGTCGTGGTCATAATTTCTCCTTTGTGAGGCCGGACACCCGGCCTTGTTAGTCGCTGCGGAGTCGGCTACTTGCCGACGTGGAATGAAGCTGCAAGGCGCCAGCAGAGCAACCCGACCAGGCAGACACCGAAGGTCCACCAGCTCGCCAGCATCGGAAGAGGTAAGAGCATGGCGGACGCGCCGAAGCCAAAACAGAGCATCAAGCCGTGT
Organism: Cupriavidus oxalaticus; assembly: GCF_004768545.1. Classification (NCBI taxonomy): domain Bacteria; kingdom Pseudomonadati; phylum Pseudomonadota; class Betaproteobacteria; order Burkholderiales; family Burkholderiaceae; genus Cupriavidus; species Cupriavidus oxalaticus. The sequence continues at coordinate 211,188 of NZ_CP038639.1, forward strand.
GCCGCCACATGGAAGGACACCGGATTGGCAAAGCCCGCGCCGGCGGCGCGAATCTTGCGCGATACGGTTCCATCGTTGAACAGCGCAAGGAACAGCACGATTGCGCCAACGAGCCAATAATGGCCGACCGCGGCGCGATACAGTGCGCGGTAGATCGTCAGCCAGAAGTGCTGCATCCAGCTTCTACCGAAGGCAGACGCACCACCATCGGCAAATCCGGTCTGGGCGTCAGAGCCAGAGAACGACGACTTGACAACGCCGCTCTCGATGAACCATTGGTGAAAGCGGGCGTTGGCCAGGGTCACGGCGACGTCGGCCCTTTCGGGGCCGAGCACGCGCTCAACCGAGGCCTGTTCTGCCTCACTGATCTCGAAGGCGCTTTCGTCCTGGATGAACGGAGCGAGCGTGCAGATCATCAGCGGCGAAAAGATCAGCCACAGGCGGACGTGCGACGCGAATCGGCTATTTGCCATGTCAGCTCCATCGCAGGGCGAGCAGTACCGGCAGGCTCAGGAAAGCGACCAATGCGCCCCAGAAGACAGCCGGTTTGGCCACGGAGATCTTAATGAGCGCAAAGCACGCTGCCGCCGCTCCAGTGGTGAAGGCTAGCGGCATTGCAGGCGCGCCCGGAGGGGGGCCGTCAGCCACTCATGCATGTGCAGGGCAAGCGCTGGGTCGATACCGAAAATCTTGGCAGCCATGCGCACCGGAGCTTGCTTGAGCCGGATCGCAAGGCGGCGCGCGTCATTGTGCAAAGTTGCCAGCGACATCGTAGTTCTCGAAGTAGCGGGTAAAGGTGTAGCCCGTCAGCACGCGGGCGGCGAGCTGAAACGCAGCGCAGCGTTGGGTGATTGCGCCTGGCGCCGGCTCGTCGACGACCCGGCAGACATAGCCTTCCGGCTGGCGCTGCTCGAACGCCGGAATGGACTCGTGAAACGGATACCAGACGTTGTACTTTTCGCCTTTGAAAGCTGCGTACCGCTTGCCATAGAGTTCATGTGCGCGGGAGAACAGGCCTTTCATGAAGGCGACGTTGGGGTCGCCGTGCTTGCGTGCGGCACGCCATGCCGTGATGCCATCGGCCAGCATTTCCTTGACCAGCGGCTCTTCGCGGATTCGGAAGTTCACACCGATGTAGTCGACCACGCGAGTGCAAATGTCATCGAGGTCCGGCGATAGGGAAAACACCGGCGAAAGCTTCGCCGAGAGCTTGTAATCCTTGACGATTTGTCGGAACAGGCTGCTGCGCATTGGTGTTTAGTCTTTGATGATCGGAATTCGGCCCTGGTAGACAGCGCCCCCAGAGATCCGCAGGAAGTACTGCAGGTTCGGCAGTTGCATGACTAGGTCGTGCGGAATCAGTGGTACCTTCTCAAGCTGGGCAGAACGGGACACCGACCCGCTGAACTCGCCGATGTGGGCCTCTGTTCCGGTGCTGGTGCTACTCGACACGACCAGGTTGCGAATGGCGGTGGTACCGGCCTTTTCGGAGAACCATTGCGCCGTGTCGATGTCTTCCAATCGTAAGACGATCTGGTTGTTCAAATTGCCCAAAACCTGCTGCATTTTGGCCACGTTTCCAAGCTTGGCCGTGAAGTCCGAGCGAGTCTGGTAGGCAACGAAAGCCTTGAAGCCGGCACCGCGGCCTTTGTTCAGCAGCTGGAGCAATTGCTCGTTGATGGCCTCGGCGGCTTCGTCGACCACCAGGACGATCTCGGGCGGCTTGGCGTAGAAGTTGTATATGGCGCCTGCGACAGAAGCGATGTCGGCCAGCAGCATCGACATCACAGCCTGTGCCACCATCGAATTGGAAAGGGAGTCCGCCCCAACGTAGAGCACGGCCTTCTGCTTGATGACCTTGTCGATATCCCAGATCTCGCGGTCGTCCTCAAAGTCGTCGGCCTTTGGTGCCAGCATTAGACCTGTCTCACCCGTGGCGAGCATCTGCAGCAGGGGCAGGGCGGATGCAATGATCCGGCCATAGTGGTCGCGGTCGTGTTGATAGGTCGAGATGAGGCCGTCGATCGCTTCATGCCCGTTGCCGAGCTTGGAGAATCGCTCGATGTACAGGCTGACCATGGCGTCCAGGCGGGTGCCGCCCGCCTTCTGCGCAACCTTCTGCATGTATCCCGTGGCTTCCTCTTCCCAACCGAGCTTCCCGGCTTCAGGGAAGAAGCGCTCCAGCCCGCGCTCGAGAAGATTGTTGATGCCGTTCTGTGCGTACTGCAGGATCGATCGAAGGTTTGGCTTGTCGCCGACATAGAGCTCGCCCTTCACGGCGCGGTCGATGAACAGAAAGGCGAACTGCCGGAAAGGGCCTTCCTCCATCAGTTGGGCGATACGCGTTGGGATCTCCGAGGGCTGAGACCAGTTTTCCAGCGGATTCAACCGGATAGACTGCGATGGTGCGGCCTGTTTCCAGTACAGGAACTTGCGGCCGGTCCGCTCGCATTCGCGCTTGCACCTAGCGACCCAGTCGGGATCATTCTTGGGATCAATCGCGATCAAAACGTCATTCGGGTTGTGAATGACCTGTGTCGAGATGAGTTCGAACGTCCGTGTCTTACCCGAACCGGTCGTGCCGCTGATCGAGGTGTGGCCGCCCATCGCCTTGTAGTGAAAGGGGACGGGAATGCGCAGGGATTCCATGCCACCGATCCAGGATTTGCCCTGTGGCGATCGGTCTGCAATGCTGTTCTCCGGGGCGAACGCCTTCTCGATAGCCTTGACGGTATCCTTTGGCAGCCACTTTGGCAGGCCAGGGATGTCGCTCGACGGCATACGCAGGATGTCGTGGGCGATCTGACAATGCTTCTGGGTCCATTCGTAGCCGGTACCCAAATACATGGCATCGTCGTCCTTGTCACCCGAGCGCAACTTGCGGCTCTGTGTCAGGAGATCATCGATCCGGACGAGAGTTAGCCATTTCGTGGAGATGGAAAGACGGAACCTGAGCGCACGCCACACCTGGCTGGAGCGAAAGAGCAGGAATGCCATGCCACCCAGCGCAAAGTAGCCACTGTTGGGCATCCCACTCACCAGCAGTAACAAGACAGCCAACGCCCAACCGACGACGGCGCGGAACTCGTAGATGGGACGGAAGTGGTTGATGTACTGGTTCATGCTTCAGGGTCTTGGGACGCAGGCAGAATCAGGTCGCCAACTTCGTTGACCAGCAGGAGGTCTTGCCCCACGATCTTGTAGAGATGCTTGAACTTGCGCAGATTTTCGATGAGCGTCTCGGAGGCAATGCCATAGTTGCCCAGCGAGCGCTTGCTGATGGCAACCTTTCCCTCAACGCGGGTTACTTTCGTCTTGCCGGCGGCCGCGTCCTGGGAGAGCGCCTTGAAGAATTCACGCATGAGGTTTGAGGTGCCTGCAATCGCCTTGAACGGATCCTCGGCCGGTGGTTCTTTGCGCAAGGATTGGGCGCCGTCGAGTTGTACGGCGTTAGGCGATGCACGGTGCTGCCCGCTTGCATCGCTGCCTGCCAGATGGTTTCCGGTTGGGGAGGTTGAATGGGCTTCGGCCGTTGCCATCGGCTGCTCCACTTCGGCCGTCGCCGTCGCCGTCGCCGATGCCGGAACCGGCACCGCGTCCGCACTCGCCTGCGCGGGCGGCGTCGACGCGCCGGTGATGGCATCAGCAGCCAGCGCTTTCGCTGGCGGGGCCGGCGTTGTGTCCGGGGAAAAGGCCGCCCGACGGGCCTTCAACTCGAACTGGGTGACTGTCTCGATGGCCTGACGTACGACCTTCTGCAGCAGCGTCTCCAGGCCGGCTGGCCGTGGATCTGGGTTGATGGCGCCGAACAGATCGGTCAGCACCTGGCTGTCAAATGTGCCCAGGCGCTCAGCCCCCAAGATTTCCCGTGCTAGCAGTGCCGTGCGCATCCGCTCGCTCGGCAGAGGTGCCTCACGACGGGTGACCCGGTATGTGTCATCGCCAAGCCAGATGCCAAAGGCGCCGTGGGCGGCAGGAACCCACTCCGCTCCGTCGCGCTGCCGGTGAAACTGGAAGTGGCGGCAAGGCTCGTCGAGCCGCGAACAGCACGCTGCGAGGAACAGCGCATAAAGGTACTGAGGCTCAAGCTGGCGGCGTCGCTCGGAGGGTTGGTCTGCGGCGAATTTCTGGGCGCCGGACAGCCGCATGGCGAAGTACGCGGCTTCGACCGTCGCGCGGAACGCTCCCCCTGGTTCGGCGTGCTCGGTCGGCCGAAGCGGCATGCTGGAGAACCACGCGGCGCAGCGATCTAGAACGCTGAGCCACTTGGTACGGAAGTCGCCCTCATTCGATTCGTTGGCATACTGTCGAACCAACGCAAGGCGGCTGTCGTGGGATGCCAGCAAAGCCGGTGGAGTCAGGTGGTGATGGACCGTCATCACTTGCCCTTCTTGGCCAGGAACCCGCCGATGCCGCTAGCGGCTTTCATGCCCAGACGTCCGGCAGCACCACCGCTCAACCCGCCACCGGTCCCGAAGATTGCGCCCGCCATTTTGGGGATCTCCAGCGCGACAAGCAGCATGAACATCGCGACGCCAAGCGCATAGGCAGCGCCCGCAAGGGACTGGGTGCCGATGTCAGTCTGATCGACCATGGTGGAAGTGAAAGCGCCGGAGACGAGTCGCGCCATGACGGAGGCAACGACCGTGTACATCGAGGCGCTAATCATGAAATCGAGCCAGGAGACGAAGAATCGGCGCGAGTAATCCGAGAATGCGAGCGCTACAGCGAGCGGGCCCACGACGATGCCGACGGCGGCCTGCACCTCCCCTAAAGCGATGAAGAAGCTGTAGAGCAGCGCTGCAACCGCACAGACCACAAATGTAATGATGAGGACGATCCCGGAAAGGGCTACGCTAAGTATGGAGAGGCCGCTTGCCGCGTCCATAGCCTTGTTGTAGGTGTCCAGGAAGCCGGCGCCTACCGAGATGAGCGCCAAGGCCGGATTGCTGGAGCGAGTACCGGCGATCTTGTCGCCGAGCATTTTGAACCAGTCGAAAATTCCCGGTGCGAACTTGTCGTACCCCAAATAGATCCCTGCGAAGATCCCCAAGAGCATGAACGCCTCAAAAATGTCCGTCCACGCCGTGGTCGGATCGTTCGTTGCAGCAAATCGGATGCCGGCCAGAGTCAGCGTGATGAGTGCCAAGCCATAGGCCACCTTGTCGGTCTCCGATCGGATGGTCTGACTCAGCGGTGTAGCGCTTGCGATCAGGCCGCTGCGAAACGATTCGAACTGGCCGACCCAACTTTTGAGAGATTCGGCGATCGTCCCTTTCTGTCCTGAGAATGACGGCGGGGTCTTGGTGGATTCTTCCGCCTGCGACCCATTCATCAAGGGGGCAATCTCGGCCTGAGCGAAAGCCACGTTTGTGTGCAATAGCACAGCAGTGACCAGTAGAATCAATAGACGCAATAGCATGGCTTCCCGGCACCCGCTCAGTCGGCTTGCAGCTTGCGAGAGAACACGCGGGCACGCAGTTGCCGGAGTTCCTCATCCTGCGCAGTCGTGATCGCGCGCATCGCCTCAGCGCTTTGCGTTTCCCTGGCGACGCTCTGTTGGTCCTTATCCGCGTCCGCTTGGGCCCGCACGCTCATGAGCTGCAGCAAATCCGAGTTCTGGCTGGCAAGCACGTCCAGCATCTGATTGGTGGATTGCGCCGCCGCCTGAGCAGTGGGCGAGAGCTTGACCTGTGCCTGAATCTTCTGGCGGCGCTGCGCGACAGACTGCGTGTTCTTGAAGATTTGCTCGCCCAGGCTGAACAGGTTCTTGGCCGTCTTGTCGCCGTTGCTCAGCAGCTGGCGCTGGTCCTGGAACCACTGCTCCTTGGTCTTGCCCGAGGCGACGACCATGCTCTGGATCTTCTTCAGATAGTCGGCATTGTCCGAGACCGTGCCATACAAATCCTTGAGCGAGGTGCCGTAGACTTCGTACTTGCCGATGTCATCCTTGATCGCGTCCAGCTGCTCCGTCAGGGCGGCGGCGTCCAGGCCCGTGGACTGCAGAAGCTGGTTGGCCATCATCTTGTACTGGTAGGCGATGTTGGTATTCTCGTAAACCTCCGTTTTCAGCGATTGCATTGCTGTCATGGTGGTCTGAATGAGTCCCACCCAGTCGGTGACGGGCAGCGCGGCATGGGCCGAAGAAGCCCCGAAGACCGAGGTTGCGATGGCGATGTTGGCGATCCACTTCTTCACGTTGATTCTCCAAAGTTATGCTGCGCGCGCGAGCATTTCGCGCACGTAGCGGTCTTGCCAGTCGGGTTCGCCCGATGCATGGTGCTTGTCGCAGATGGACTGTGCGACACCGTCCGAGCGCAGCATGGCTACCATCTCGTCGGAAAATGCCGTCTGCAGCATCCGGGTCTGGGTGTTCGTGATCAGGAGGTAGTCGCGGTTTGGCACCGCGTCAGAGATCAGCTGAACCTGATCATCGGTCAGGCCAAACTTGTCCTTGTAGAGCTCCGGGCTGGTCTTGGCCTGGCCGTTAGGCAGGTAGACCCAGTTGGCGATGTTTTCCTTGAGGATTTCGAAGTTCGCGACGCGTGCAATCTGGCGAAGAGACTGCGTCGCGGACCAGATGGAACCGTTGAGCTTGCGGATGGTGGTAATCCAATCCTCGTACCGCCTGTAGAAGCGTTCGTTCTGGAAGAAGAAGCCGCATTCCTCCACCTCGATGATGGTGTAGCGGATACCGTCCATCGACTGGCTGATGCGGTAGAAGGCGTAGTCGGTGAACAGTACCGCTGCGCGTTCATACTTCTGGAACAGCTCGCCCATCTCGATGCACAGGTTGTCACTGACGGCGAATGCGTCCTCGGCGTGATCGAAGAAGTGACCGTACTGACCGCCCTTGAGCCAGATCTGAAGCCGCGTGCGCAGGTCGGCATGCAGCATCGTGGAGAGCGAGCTGAGGGTCCAGCGTTCGCGGGGGTATCCCGCGACTAGCTTCACGGCCTCGAAGAGGTCCTGGACCTGCTGCGGCGAAAGCGTGAAGTCATCGTCTTCGAGGGCGAGCGTCAGCCATTCGGTGATGTAGGTGAAGTTCGCGGGATCGGCCAGCAGCGACAAGGGATTGACCGGCGTGCTGGTCTGGAACTTGCCCGTCACGTCGATGAACGTGCCGCCACTGAGCAGCGTGGGAATGCGGGTAGACCTATCCTTGTCGAAGCGAATCCGACGCGCCTTGTGCCTGTCGCCCTGCGACACCAGGAAGTTCAGGAACACGGATTTGCCAGCACCAATTGGACCGATCACGAACAAATGACCATTGCCACCCCGCTGGTGCATGTCGACGCGCTGGATGGTTCGGTGGCGGGTTGGCAGGCAGGTGAGCGGGGGAACCTCGGCGCCGGTCTTCTCGCTCAGCCATGCGTTGAATGTAGGACCTTCCAGGACAGAACGGACGGGCGCGATGTCGGACACGGCAGGCGTTTCGACGAACTGCAGTCGCCGTTGCTTGTCCCAGCGACCGGGCAGGGTGCTGTTCCAGGCAGGCATCAGATTGGCCTTCTCGCGGATCGCCCCGAAGCCGGCGTTGGTCAATGCGCCGACCACCTCGCTGACGGCGTCCTCGCATTCACTTTCCGAATCCGCGTAGATAATCACCGAAATGTTGGCGAAGCCGTGCTGCACGCCCTCGGCGGTGAGCCGTTTGAGGGCGTGACCCGCTTCCTTGGCGAGCGCTTCACGGCCTTCGTCGTTCTCGTTTTCCTCCTTCGAGACGTACTGCTTCATCATGGAGCGCAGGTTCACCGCGGCCATCTTGTAGAAGCGGCGAACCTTCTCGATGTAGGCGGTGGCGCGCGCGGTGTCCAGAAACCGGTACATGATGCAGATGTCCAGCTCGGCATCCACCTGCAGGAGACTGTCTAGTGCCGCTTCCTGAAAGCTCATCCATTCCTTCACGGCGACCACCGCCGCATAGCGCTTGCCGTGGGCGGATTCGAACAAGAGTCGCTCGGCACCGACCGTCACTTCGGATTCCGTCAGGTGCGTGTCGAGCAACGTGACCGGATACCGGATGCGACGCGGCGGCACGCTGGGGTTGGCAACCTGGTGCAGCGCCGCATAGCTGTCTTGCATCGTGAGCCGGGTCGGCTTGATGCGCGGGATGCCGCCGGCAAACGCGTCAAGCATGGCCTCGAAGCGTCGGGTATCGGCCTGCATCTTCTCCACATCGAACGCAAACGCGCTGCGAGACAGCACGGTATCCTTGGCGGCTTCTACGATCGCACCGTAGACGGACCGCCCCCCGACGGTCATGTGGTAGCCAATCTTTTCGAAGAACTTGGCAATGCCGGATTCGGGGGTATAGGCAATGCTGAGCGCATGCGTGTTGCGGAAGTACCGCCCAGTGGTCATGTGCGCGCGGTTCAGCGCGTTCAGCCGGGTATCGGTGGGGTTGCTGAACTCTCCGTCGATGAAATCGGTAGTACGGCGATGGGAGAGACGCCACCAGGCTGTGATCCGGTTGTCGAAGGATCGGCACGCCTGGTCGAGCTGGTCACGGGCCGAGGTAATGTCACTGGCGTCGGCGCTGTCCGCATCGACGCCGCGGAACTCGTAGGTCGCAAGAAGGGAGCCGTCCTTGTTCAGGATCAGCTCAGGGGTGAGGGACGTGAGCCACGGCACGATCTCTGCCAGCGGCCGGCGTTTGAGTTTCAGCATGGCAAGTTACTGTCAAAGCCGTACGGGCGGCGGAACACTGCGTCGGACTTGCCGTGCCAAGGCACCGACTCGTACAGGTCGCCGTACATGTTGTAGACGTTGAGGATCTGGTTCCACCACGGATCTCGACTCGTCAGCCACGCCAGCAACGCATGGGTGCAAAGACCGATGACGAGGATCGACAACGGGATCTCCCAGCCGCTGCGGTAGGTGACATAGATCAGCAGCGCGACGATGGTGCCGTTCGCGATGGCGAGAGCCCGCACCGCGCCTGCGATCAGGCGCGGCATCGACAGACCGATGCTCACATGGTGCTTTCTCATTTCAGAACCCGGTGCAGGCGGCCACGATGTTCAGGGTTTTCAGGATCGACGGCGCCGCCGCGGCCAGGCCGACGCCAACGCACGCCCCCGAGATGAACTTGGACAGGCTCGACTCTGCATTGGCATAGGCATAGGCGCCCAGGACAATGACGATCAGGCCGATGACGAACAGATACTTCGTGTTGATGAAGGTGGCGATGCCGCAGATGAAGTTGCCAAGATTGCCGAGGAAGGAATCGTCCGCTGCGACGGCGGAGGTGGCAACGGCCATCATGCCGATTAGTAGCAAGGCGGATGGGGCATACTTGCGAGCCGTGGCGCGGGCGCGCTGGGAGAACTGGGAGGTCATGCGGAAGGACTCCTGAGGTTTAGAAAACGCGTTGAAACTCATAGTCGTTGTTGCGAATGCCCTTGATCTCGATGATCTCGGAGAGCACGCGCATGTCGCCTGAACGCTTCATGTGCACGACGTAGTGAATGCAGTCGGCAATGAAGCGACGCATATCTTCGACCTTCCAGCCGGAGCCGGGCGGGACGCCGAGCAGCGCCATGCTTTCAAGACGAGACAAGGCCATGCGGGGACTCGGTGCATGTAGCGATCCCATGCCTCCGTCGTGGCCGGTGTTGAAGGCCTGGAGCATGTCGTATGCCTCGCCGCCCCGGACTTCGCCAACAAGAATCCGGTCTGGCCGGAAGCGCAGAGAGAGCGCGACGAGATGCTGTGTGGTCACGCCCTTGTCGGCGTTGGAAAGCAGCCGCACGACGTTCGGCACGCTGGGCTTGAGCTCCGTCGTGTCCTCGATGGTGATGACCCGCTCCTCCGCCGGAATCTCTCCGACCATGGCATTGAGTAGTGTGGTCTTGCCTGAAGACGTACCGCCTGCCACCAGGATGTTCTTGCGCTGGCGGACTAGCTCGCCGAGCGCCTGGGCGAGTGCGTCGTCCTCGACAGGGCCGCAGAAGATGGGCGTCTCGGTTTCCGTGCGCGCATGCCGGGATGAGAACGCGCCGGCCTTCACATAGTCCGAGAGGCGCATGTTCTTCTCGCGGTGCCGCCGGATGCTCAGAGCGTGGCCGTCGATCGACGTTGGCTGCATCACGGCGGCGATCCGCAGGCCTTTGTGACCTGCGTTGATGATCCCTTGGGCCGTGCCACGCACCGCGGACTTCTCGACTGAGGACGCCAATGAGCGGATGGCCCCCTCGACCTTGAACGGATCGAGTTCGACCTCGAGTCGGGTCATCATCCCACGTCGCTCGACCCAAATGCTGTTGTGGCGATTGATCATGACTTCTGCGACGTCATCCGCGTGGATGACATCGTGCAACGGCGCCAGGGATTCGAAGAACATCGAAACCGCGCTGTCGGCCAGCTGCGTGAGCTGCAGAAGAGGGTGGTTGGTGGACGCTGATTCCATGCCCGCTATTGTTGGCGGGCAGAGGGTCCTGTAGTCGACTGAAAGCTAGGCGATTTTCAAGAGCTTTCGACGAAGTCGTGTGGCGCCAGCCCGGTCCCCCCGCGTGACGAGGAACATGTTCCTCCTAAAGACTGCGAATGACGCGGTCAAATCCTGAGCTTTCGAAGGGTAGACGCCCGTACAGCCCCGACGGGCGCAGTAAAGCTGAAGCAGTTGCTTTTGCCTCTCCAAGTCGTCCTTCAGGTCGTAGCTCGATACACGGCATAAGCCACGGTGCGGCGCGCGACATCGGGAGTGCGAAATTGCTCCCTCCCGTCAGCGGATGACGCCAATAGCCACGCAAACTTCTGATTTCGTAACTATTTTTCATTCACTTCATCTATGTATTGGCGCACGCCGGCGCAGCCCGTGAATGATGCCTTTGCGCAAGAACACAAAACTTCTGATCAAGCTGCTCAAGCTCTTTGCCGGAGGATGCGGGGTAGCGGCATAGACGTTGCCATTCTGCGAGCCATCCCGACGGCTATGGGGCCATAAAATTGAGGTGAAGAGAGAGGAAAATTGGAAAGCTCTGCAAATTGGCACAGCTTTCGAGGGCAGGTGCATGCCATTTCGCTGATTCAATTAGCGGCATCCCAAGAGCCCGCCGCATCATGCGATTCATACGCAGATCCACCGACAAAGCCAAGCCCCTGACCGTTGCGCCAGGTATGTATGGCGAAGAGCGTCCAGAGCAAGTCATTTTCGATCGGACCACGCGCATCACCGTGGACCGCAATCACTGGAAGCTCGCAACGGTCGGCGCCGCGTGCGTCGCCCTCGCGGCGATTCTGACCCGCGAGCCGCCGCCGTCGGTGGTGAAGGTCGTTGGCGTTTCGGCGGATGCGACCGGCAAGGCGATCACGCGTGAACTGGACGCATTCCATCCGGATGAACGACAGGTGCAGGCCGCGCTCAAGGACCTCGTGCAGCGGTGGTTCACGATCGAGCCCATTCTGACGCCTCAGATCGAGTCGTCGCGCATGGCGGCGAATCTGCGTTCGGTGCGAGAGCAGATGCTGGGATCGGCCAAGGAGCAGTTCAAGGCATGGGTCGATGAAGACGAGCCGTTCCGGCAGGTGATGTCCGCGCCGACGCTCACCCGGGAACCGAAGTTCACCAATATTGCCAGCCTGCCCGATAGCACCGTGGTTGTGGAATTCGTGACCACGACCACCGAGGATGGGTACAAGCCGCGCAAGCAGCGGTACGCGATCACGTTCCGCTATCAGGTCAAGCCAGCGGACAAGGAAGCCATGCTCGGGACGAACCCCTTTGGTGTCTTCCCCATCTTCTTCTCCATCCAGAAATCTGCGGCCTGAGCCGTGCAAATGCCCATGGAAGCGCGCACCCCCTCCCGACTTCTCCCGCTGGCCATCGCCCTCGGCCTGGCACTGTTGGTCTCCATCCCCGATGGCAACGCGGCGGAAAAGAATGGGCGCCGCCTCGGCGCAGGCGTCGCCGGTCTTGGTATCGGTGACCTGAGCGACGCCATGAACCCGGGCAACCCGTTCAATAGCGGTGTCGACCCTATCGCGTTGCCGGGTGATTCACGCCTGGTCGTATTCACTTACAGCCGCGACCAGATCTTCCGCGTGCTGAGCGCGCCACTGAAAGTCACAACGATCGAGTTCCCGGACGATGAGCAGATCGTTGGCGACCCGGCCTGGGGCGAGAACGTGCGCTGGGACTACGACACGGATGGCGCCAACCATCTCTACGTGAAGCCGCAGGCGGCGGGTCTCGTCAATACCCTGTCGGTGAACACGAATAAGCGCAGCTACGAGTTCACGCTGGTGTCCTCGCCGCTGGGCGGCATCTTTTACCAGAAAGTGCGCTTCCGCATTCCGACCTCCATCTCGGCCAAGCTAAAGGCGCGCAACGATGCGCGCGGCGAGCAAGGGGAGGATGCCAGGTCAGCCGGGGCCGATGCGCGCAACCCTGACGCCGTCGCAGTGTCGCCGGACCAGTTGAACTTCGAGTATTCCATTTCCGGCACCGCCAGCTTCAAGCCCGAGACCGCGTTCGATGATGGCAAGGCGCTCTGGCTACGACTGCCTGCCGCTGCGTTGCAGAGCTGGCCGGTCGCGCTGGTGAAGGACGGCAGCGACTTTGTTGTGGTCAATCAGCTTCGTCGCGGCGGCTATCTGGTGGTGCAGCGGCTCGCCGATACCATCGTCCTGCGCTCCGGTGACGATGAGATCAAGATCGAGCGTGGGCGCCGTCGCGTCCTGGGGATTTTCTGATGCGCGCCTCGAAGATGGATCCAAACGCAGCTTCCGTGAGCGATGCGCAAGTCCGTACGGTGAAAGGGAAGCTTCCCCGCAACGTGATGTTCGCACTCGGCGGCATTTCGGCGTTGATCGTGGGCGTTCTGGGCTACTACTTCCAGACCGTCACGGACGAACAGCTTGAAGCGAAGGCCGATCAGGCACGGGCGGATCAGATCAAGCAGCGCGCGGGCAATGCTGACAATGGGCAAAGCCTTGAGGCGGCGATTCGCGCACAGGCGGACAAGGCCCGCGAGGAAGCCGACAAGCAGCGCAAGGAAGCCATTGTGCCGGACACCAAAAAGCCGGTACTGACCGCTGCCGATCTGAACGGCGGTGGCAAGGCTACGCCAGCGGTGGATGCCAAGAAGAACGAGGAGGATGACCTCTACACGGCACCGGTGTTCAAGTCTGGCGTGCGCAAGTCTCAACTGAATCAAGGGCGAGTGCCTGCCGGGATGGCGGATGTCTCGGACCCTGCGCAAATGCGCGCGATCCAGCAAGCGGTGGCGGCTCGCCAAGGCGCTGCGAATGCAGCCGCGCTCGCACAGGACAACGCGACGCCACAGCAAGTCTCGGGTGACCGGCAGTTCCTGCGTGACGCCGGGAGCATGAGCACGTTGCGAACCGGCTTCGATGGCAAGTTGCCGAAATGCACGGTCAGTCGAGGCTTTGTCATCCCGGCAGTGTTTGCCGGCGGCCTCAACTCGGACAAGCCGGGCGAGTTCCGCGCCACCGTGTCCCAGGACATCTACGACACCGTGCAGGGTACTTGCAAAGTGATCCCTGCCGGCAGCACGCTGGTCGGCATGTATAGCGCCGACATCGCCATCGGGCAGGAGCGCATTCTCACGGCGTTCGTGCGGATGCAACTGCCCAACGGCAAAACCGTGCCGCTCTTGGGGATGCAGGGTGCCGATCCGGATGGGACCGCTGGGAATAGCGGCGACGTCAACAACCACTTCTTGAGGATCTTCAGCGGTGCGCTGGTGATCGGTGCGCTCTCGCTTCGTTTCAACGATAACCCGACGACGACGACCGTCGGGCCGGCCGGTCTGGTCGCGTATGGAAACGCTGCGGGGCAAATTGCCACGCAGACGGCGCAGACGATCCTGAACCGCAACCAGAATATCCGTCCGACCATCACGACCGAGCCGGGGCAGAAGATGATGGTCCAGGTCAAGCATGACATCGTGCTGGAGGCCTATCGTGACTAAGCGGCTCGCAGCATTCGTTGTCTGCGCGATCGCATCGCTTGCCGCGCAAGCTGCAACGATCGACGCGGTCATTAGCCCGAACGCCATCGTGGTGAAGGTGGACGGCCAGGCGCGTGTGCACACCCTCGAAGGCAAGCCGGTCCTGTATTGCGGACTGGAAGCCTTCCTCGGGTGGTCGGCGCGTCTGCTCGGTGCGCAGATCGATCCCGGTGCGGAGACTGGCCCAGTCGTTACGCTTGCCGGAAAAACCGTACCGATCGCCGCATTGCTCGTGCGCGAGGGTTGGCTGCGCCCGCCCGCACTGAGCGATGTCGCACAGGAAGCGCTGGCCGAGCGGCGCGGCGGCTGGGCGTGCGCCCCCAAGACGGAACCGTTCGCCCAGATGGGAAGCCGGGTGGACCCCAAGATCACGGCGGGCATTGCCATGAACGAGTCGTCCTACCGCGGCCGCCCCTGGCCGTGGACGCTCAATGTGGCGGGACGCGGCATGTTCTTCTCGACGCGCGAGGAGGCGTACGCGGCCATCAACCGGTTGCTCGCCAACCAACGCTGCGATTTCGATGTCGGGCTGATGCAGGTGAACTGGTGCTACCACGGCAAGCGGTTCGCTTCGCCGTGGGAGGCCCTCGCGCCGGCGACAAACATCCGCGTGGCAGAAGACATTCTGACCGAGAACCTGCAACGCAGTGGCTCCGCCATGACGGCGGTAGCGTGGTACCACAGCGCGAACCCAGAGCGCGGTGGGCCGTACTTCTCCCGATTCATGAAACACGTCGCCCAATTCCAATGATCAGGCCGCTTATCCTCTCCGCACTTGCTCTGATGGCGACGAACGCCATGGCGGCCGACACCGACCCGCTGGACTTCGACTATCAGGTCGTCGCGCGCGCTGCCGATCGCCCCGCCATGGTGTTCAACGATGGGCTGTCGACCTACATCCAGCCGCGACATGGCCAGGCCGTGCAGGCGGAGGGCGCGATCCAGAGTGGCCCTTACTGGGTGATAGAGGGCGTTCCCGACGTGGTTCGCTACATCGTGAACGGCCAGAGTGTGGTCGCGCGCTGGAAGCGTGCAAACGGCTTCACGTCGGAGCCGGCTAATCCAGTGGGCGAAACGGCCCGTAGCCCCGCCGCAATCTCTGGGCGCCTCGCACTGATCGGCAGCTATGCCAGCCAGCCTTTGGTGCGCGCCGGCCGCTCCAACCTGCCGCTCGCGCAGCTGGTCAAGTCGATCGCGCCCGCAGGATGGAGCGGCACCGCGCAGAAGGACATCCCTTTGTCCGAAGAGGTGACCCTCGAAACGCGCGGCGGAGAAAACTGGCTGCAGGCGCTCGGCCGCGTGCTTGAGCAGCGCAACCTCTACGGCGAAGTGGATTTCAGCCGCCGCAACATCGCGCTGCGCGCTGGCCCACCGAAGAGCTTCGCCGTGGTCGAGGGTGGCGTCGCAGCTGCAACCGCTGACGGGAAGCTTCAGGCCGCTGCGCCGACAGCTGACACGGCGCGAGCTTCGCCGGCCACGTTGCCTGCTGCCCCTGCCGATGCGGTAACGCCGGTAGCCGGAACACCGGTGCCTGAGGGCCCGACGCTGGGCTCGGCATTCGGTGCCATGGCGATCCGCGACACCAAGCAGGGCCGCATTGAGATTCGGTTCGAGCAGGAGCCCAAGGACCTGGTCTTGCGCGACGCATCCGACAGCAAGATCTGGACGAAGTGGGATGAGGCCCAGCGCGTACTGTCCTTCGCCACGGTCGATCGATTCACGGCGACGGCGGATGGCAAGTCTGTCGACGTGATGCGCACCCCGGAGATCGACTATGAGTTCCCGAACCAGAACGGCGCAGGTCTGGAAATGGTCTTCGAAAAGGACGGCGCCACGTACCTCAGTTTTGCCAAGTCGCTGGTGAGCGTGTCGGTGTTCGGCGATGAGCACCAGCGCAACGGTGAACTCAAGGACCGGTATTACAAGTTCAACGGTATCGCCGCCCGCCTGACCGTGATCGCGGATGGGAGTGTGGTCTACGTGGATCGCGTGCCGCAGGTCCGGTTCAAAGAGCAGCCTGGAAAGGTGGCGCTGTGAGGATCGGTGCGATTGCGGTCGTCTGCACGGTCTTGCTGACCGGCGCCGCCCATGCCGACTGCCTGGATGATGCCGCGATGTTTCACGGCGTCAGCCCGCCTCTGCTACGGAGCATCGCCATGCAGGAGTCCGGCATGCGTTCTTGGGTCACGAACCGCAATACCAATGGCTCCGAAGATATCGGCCTCATGCAGATCAACTCCCTCCACCTGCCGAGGCTGGGCCGGTACGGCATCACACGCGCCCACCTGTTTGATGGATGCATCAATGCCTACGTCGGCGCGTGGATTCTGCGCGAGAACATCCAGCGTTTTGGGCCGACGTGGAAAGCAGTCGGGGCTTACAACGCCTCCTCACCCGACAAGCAGTTGCGCTACGCCAATCAGATTCATGCGCGGTGGCAGGCGCTGCAGCGCGCCGCCTTGCGGTAGTTCCTTCACCTCAATCGAACGCATAGCTATGTGCCAACTCAACCGAACCACCCGCATTGCCGTCGCCGCAGCGTCGTTGCTGAGCGGCCTGATCATGCCAGCGGCGCACGCGTCGCAGCTGTCGAACGACGGCTGGCAGCACCTGCAGCCGCTCCGTGCCCCCAAGGCTGCCGTCAACCCGACCATGCTGGCCGCGAATTCTCCCTCCATGGCCGCGGCACCGACCAAGGCGAGCACGCCGGCAGTGCCGAGCGTCGCGCCGGCGGCTGGTGTTGTGTTCCGGCTTGTGAAAGGGGAGGCGCTGCAACAGCAGCTTCAGAACTGGGCGAATCGGGCCGGTTGGACCGTCGCATGGAATGTCCCGGACGGCTGGATTGTGCCCGGCGACAAGGACTACGGCAGTGACTTCGAGAGCGCCGTCAAGCGCGTGGTCGAAGAACTCGCCAACAACGGTGCGGACGTGGTGGGCGATAGCTGGCGCGGCAATCGCACGGTGATTATCAGCCAAAACGGGATGGTGCAGTGATGATGCAATTGAAGAGGAATACGGCGCGCTACACGGCGGCGACCGTCGCGGCTGCAACGCTGCTGTCCGGCTGCGGTGTGATGGAGACGCGCAACTTGCAGAATGCCATCGGCAGCGAAGCGCATGCGGCCTACGCCGACGCGCCACGCAGCCGCCCGGTGTTCCGGGTGCATGAAGGCGCCTGGTTGATGGGGGAGAAGATCCGCGCCAGCAAGCCGCAACCGGACATCTACAACAAGCATGTGGTGTTCAGGGGCACGCTTGGCTCGTTGACCGAAGCTGCGAGCTGGATCGCACAGAGCGTCGGCGTGCGTGCGGCGGTAGACGCATCGGCCGTTGCTTCCGCTGCGTCCGCTGTGTCCGCTGTGTCCGGTACGGCGCCGACTCAGCCTGGCGCCGCGGCACGGCCGACCGGCCCCATCCCGATGGGTGGAACGCCGCGCGTGGACCTGGGCACTTCGCTGGCCGGCACGTCTGCGTCGGGCGCTGGCATGGCGATGACTGTGCCTCTGACCCTCAGGTACGAAGGCAACTTCAAGGGCTTCCTGGATGCCGTAGAGGCACATTTCGGGGTCTGGTCGCGTTACAACGACGGCACGGTGTCGTTCTTCAGGACGGAAACCCGGACCTTCATGCTGCCGAGCCTGGCGGATTCGTCCTCCATGAACGGCTCGATTACGACGTCCGACAGCAGTTCCGGCGGCACGGCGGGCAGCAATGGCGGCGGGTCGGGCGGAAGCGGGGCGGGAAGAAGCGGCCAGTCCATGACGATGTCGACCGAGATGAAGCCCTGGGAAACGTTGCAGGCGACCGCGAAGGCAGTTGCTGGCGCGAGCGCGGAGGTCGTGGTCGACAAAAATCTCGGCACCCTGACGGTCACCGGCGACCCCGTGCAGTGCGACCGCATTGAGCAGTTCGTCAAGAGCCTCGTGGCGATGTATGGCAAGCAGGTCGCCATCGACGTCCAGGTCTACGAGGTGCGCGTCACGCGCGAGGACAATTTTGGCCTGAATTTGTCGCTTGCCTACCAAAGCTCCAGCGGTAAGCCCGACGTCTCGTTCAGTTCCGTCAGCACGCCAACGATCTCAGGGAGCGCCACGCCCATGAATCTGGGCGCGACGATCATGAGCGGCCCTTTCGCCGGCAGCAAGGCCGTGGTGCAGGCGCTTTCGACGCTCGGCAATGTGTCGCAGGTGGTATCGCGCTCTGGCGTGACGCAAAACGGCAAGGTGCTGGCCCTACAGACCGCCACGCTGCAGGACTACGTCTCGCAATCCCAGACGACGCTGGCTGCCAATGTGGGTTCAACCAGTTCCATCCAGACCGGAACGGTGACCTATGGCTTCACCAGCAACTTCCTGCCGAAGGTCGTCGACGGCCGGATCCTGATGAATTTCGACATGACGCTGTCGGATCTGCTGCCGCTGCAGCGATTCAACTCGGGTGGCGATGCGAACAAGACCAGTGTGCAGCTGCGCACCATGCCGACTAACCGGTTCACGCAGTCGATCACCCTAAAGCCCGGCGAATCGCTGGTGCTCACCGGCCTGCGCAACCAGAAGGCGTCCTCGACCAACAACGGCGTGGGTGAACCCTGGATGGCTGCGCTCGGCGGCGGGGTTGGTGCCCTCAGGGGAGACACGGTCATCGCCATCATGATCTCGGCCCGCTTGCTGTAACAGAGAGACCTCCATGCAGAATCGCGCATTCAATCTTCGTTGGACCCCGGCCGCGCTGGCCATCGCCGCTATCGTCGGCTTCTCGGTGATCGTTCCTGCCAATGCGGCGTCGACGATGTCGAACCCTGTTGCGGCGGCGATCGCATCGGCGGGGGGCGGCACAGTGACGTCGCGAGCGGGGACAGGCCCGGCGGTGCAACCGGTCGCTGCCACAGCGGCCAGCACGCCCCCGGTCGAGACGGCACAACCGTCGCGCCCCACGGACGCGCCGGAACTTGCTGCGTTGCAGTCCCAACTGGCCTTGTGGAAGGCACGCGCCGAAATCGCCAAGTTCAAGGCAGAAGTGAAGCGTGCCGAGGATTCCATGGTGGCAGCTCCTGCCGGGGCGGCGCCAGGAGCCGGCGTGCCATCGGTTTCGCTGGGCGGCCCAATGCCGACGGGCGGCGTCGCAGAGCGAGCACCGCTGCTCGCGCCGGAAGCGCCCCGGCTGGTGTCATTGCGCGCATTCGATGGTCACTACAACGCCGTAGTGGATGTCAGCGGCCGTACGGTTCCGGTGCAGACTGGCGACATGCTGGACGGTGGTTGGAAGGTCGTGAGCATTGACGACGGTGGGGTCAAGCTTGCCAATGGCAAGCGCACGCGCACCCTGAGGCCGTGAGCGATGGCTGAGATCCTGTCATTCCCCGGACTGAAGGGCGGCTTTGCAATCGGACTGACCTGGCAACACGAGGAAAAGCAGCCGAGCAAGAGCGTCCTGCGCGCGCGTGCGGCGGAGCTTGGCCGTAATGTGCGCTGGGGTGTCGTGCATGAAAGCGCGGAAGGCGCCGTTCAGACGGGGTTCTGCGAAGCAATCGCAGGCGCGAAGCCGGCCGGGCTGAAGCCGCTCGCTGCGATTGTGGCCGGCCAGCACCGCCAGCCGTGGCGGGGACTCTTCCATCTGCAGGGCAGCCTCTACTGGTATATGGCGGTCCGTCAGGGCCACGCCGTCATTGCCGGCGGCGATCGGGTGGGCACGCTTGAGGAGCTTGCACCAGTCCGCGAGCGGCATCGTGCCCTGGGGGACTGGACGGAAGTCGAAGGGACAGTACGGGACCTCGCGAACATGGCGCGGGCGTCAAAGGGCGTGTCGCCCATGCGGGACGTCCTGACCGGCCCTTGGAAGTCGACTTCTTACACGGTTGCTGCAGTGGCTGGGGTGGCGGCCCTTCTCGTGGGCGGCTGGTACTGGTACGACCGGCAGCAGGAAGCTGAGCGCGAGGCGCAATTGATGCGGCAGCGCGCGGTCGCTGCCGCGCAGCGTGCCAATGAGGCGGCTCGGCAACGGGCGGTCCCTTGGGTGGAGGAAGCTACGCCGACAGCTTTCCTGCAGGCGTGCCGCCGCGCGTGGGATCGGCAGGCCCTCGCGGATGCGGGCTGGACGCTCGCCAGCTGGCGCTGCAAGCCGGCCACGTCGACCGCCCTGTCGATCGAAACGACCTGGAAGCGGGAGGGCGGATTGGCGGCCAACGCGCCGGGCGCGCTTTCCGCGGACGGCAATCAGGCGTCGACGACCGCGAGCGCGCCGGCGGCATTCCTGCCTTCTTCCCGCGCGGTCAATCGGCCTGCCGAAGCGCAGCGTTCCATGTGGTCGTATGCACAGGGTAGTGGCGTGGGCTTGACGCTTACCTCGCCGCCTCCGCTGCTTCCGGCCGATGGAAACACGCCGGTTGATCCGTGGCTTGCAATGACGGCGGACATCGGCTTCAGTGCACCGCCCTGGTTGGGCTTGGGCGAGGGGTTGGACGCCGTGGCGGGTCTGCGGCTGACGGAAGTCAGCTACGAAGCGTCCGCCCAGGCATGGAAAGGAACCGGAAAGTTGTACGCAATGCGGGATGGCGCGGTGTCGCCCGCCGGGAGTCAACAATGATTGCGACGATCAATCGTCTGTGGCGCAGTCCACGCAGTGGGTCGGCACGAGGCACCGCATTCGCGACGCGGGCCGAGCCGTCGGTCAAGTCCGATGCGCTGGCATTGCCGAAGCCTCCGGAGGTGCTTGAGCCCCATATCCTCTATCCACTAAACCTGCCGGCAACATTTGACCGTGTTGCCTGCAACCTCGATCATCTGACAGCCGACCAGGCGGCGGCGCTTCGTCAACGCGTCGCGGATAGCGGCCTGCACGTGGAGGATGTCGCCAAAGAGCTGGGCCTGACCGATGACAACGTGCAGCAAGTGCTGGCGGTGCACGGCTGCGATATCTACGTAGATGCCCGGCATTTCGGGACGCCGCGGCTTCTGACCTGGGAAGCCAAGCTGCGCCGCGCTGGCGCCGCGCCCCAGCTGCGCAAGGTCTCCGCCCAGGAGCTTGCCGTGCTGCGACAACAGCGTGGCGCAGGACAGCAGCAGGACACCGACCTGCAGACCCTGACCCTCGCGCGCCGGCTGATCGCGGATTGCGCTGTGCTTGTCGCCTCCGACATTCACATTCTGGTCCGTGAGCACCACACCGAGATTCAGGTACGCATCAAGGGTGATCTGCGCACGGTGTCGGCCCTGTCGATGCGCCGCGAGGAGGGGGAACGCCTGATCCGTGCCATGTACACCGGCCTCGCCACGGTCAAGGCGGCTACCTACAATCCGCTGGACGTGCAGGACGCCCAGATCGCGGGCGACGCGCTGCCGGGCACTGGACTCTCCAGTGTGCGGATCGTGCGCGGACCGGCTTACCCGGTGGAAAGCGGCGGGGGCTTCCTCGTTGCACGGCTTCAGTACCGGGAGCACCACGAAGGCGCACTGAAGGCGGATGCCATCGATGCGGCCAAAAGACTCGATCTGCGCACACCGAAGGCGCCGGGCGGCGAATTCAAGCTGGGCGAGATGGGCTACACGCCGCTGCAGGTTGAGCTCATCTCGCAGCTGCTGCGCCGCCCCATGGGCGTGATTGTCGTGACCGGCCCGACCGGTAGCGGCAAGACTACGACCCTCTTTGAGTGCACGCGGCATCAGGCGCGGCTGTTTCCCCAAAAGCGGCTCATCACGATCGAGAACCCGACCGAGTATCCGATGGATTGGGCGATTCAGCTCACCACGGAAAGCGAGCGGTTTCCGGAGATGCTGCGCATGACCCTGCGGATGGACCCGGACTCGGTGCTGCTGGGCGAAATCCGGGGCGTTGAGGAGGCGATTGCGACGCTGCAGGCAGCGGCGACCGGGCACCAGGTGCTGACGACCCTGCACGTGACCGACCCGTTCGAGACCTTCTCCCGACTGGTGATGCTGGACCATGTTCGTCTGGCGATGGAGGTGATCGCCAACCACACGCAGATCATCGGCCTGATTTCGCAGCGGATTGTGCCGCTGCTCTGCCCGAAATGCTCGGTCACCCTCGACAAGGCGTCTGAGCCGCTGCCGGACTACATGCTCAATGCGATGCGGTCGTGGGGCGACTTGTCTAAGGTGCGCGTTCGAGGGCCTGGCTGCGATCACTGCCACGGCCAAGCCATCATTGGTCAACAGGCGGTTGCCGAGGTGGTCGTCACCAGCGAGCAACTGATGCAGGACTTCATCGACGACGGTGTCTTGGCCGCGCGGCGCAATCATCGGCGTCGGGAGGGATCGGACAAGCCCATGATTGCGCACGCGATGGATCTCGTGCTGGCCGGTCGTCTGAGCCCGGTCGACGCTGAGGGAAGCGTTGACGCGATTCCGATGCGGGAGGACCTATGAGCAGATTGTCTTGGGCCATGCGCCGGCGCCTGTATCAACAGGCATCGAGCCAATTGGAGAACGGGCTGACCCTCGCGCAAGTCATTGAGGACTTCCGGGAGCGGCAGGACAGGCGAGGCCGCAAGCGCGCAGCTGAGGCTGCGCACGAGGTCGGACGCCAGGTGCGCGACGGCAAGACGCTGATGGCGGCGATGGGGACGAGCCTCAGCGATCTGGAATGCAGCGTGCTGGACGCCGGCGAGAAGGCAGGGCAACTGCCGGATGCCATGCGGCTGGTGCTGGATGTGCGCGAGCTGACGACGCGGCTGCGCCAGAAGCTGCAGGCGAGCTTCTTTGCGCCAACGGTGTATCTGGCCACGCTGTATGTCGTCCTGCTGCTGATCGGTGGCTACATCGTGCCGCAGTTTCTCGACATCCTGCCGATCGGGAAGTGGACCGACTGGGCCTATGCCATGTACTGGATGGGCCAGTTGGCGGTGGGATGGCCTGCACCGGTGATCTTCGGGAGTCTCGGCGTATATGCCGTCTGGAGCTGGTGGGCACTGCCGCGGTGGAGCGGGCCTGGCAGGCGGTTCTGCGACCAGCACGTATTCCCGTTCACGGCGTACCGCGAAATCACCGGCTTCACCTGGGCGATGTCTTTCGTCGCGCTGCTGCGAGCGAAGGTCCCGGATATCGCCGCGCTGGAGGGACAGATCGGCTCGGCATCGCCATGGTTGGCCTCTCGTCTGAGACCGATTCGCCTCGGACTGGCCGATGGACTGGACCTGGCGGAAGCCATGCGGCAGACGGGGAACGGCTTTCCATCGTTGGATCTGATCGACGAGGTCGGCGCGTATGCGGGATTCGATGACTTCACCGAAAAGATCACAGTCGCAGTGCGTCAGAACGCCGAAGTGATCGAACGGCAGTTGCTCGTCAAGGGGATGGCGATGTCGGCGGTCTTCACGGGTCTGATGTTCCTTGCTTTCGTGGTGCTGCAGCTCGGCTCCAACTCACTGTCATCGATTCTCACGTCATCGATGGGTCAGTTCTAACAACCGTCGTATTCATACACTTTAGGAGCTTTACATGGATGGCATTCTCGGGCGCATCGTCGCCATCGTCTTGGGCCTTCTCGCACTGGCTGGGATTGCCTATGCGGGCTATAACGGGTTTCAGAATCACAAGGCCAGTGTGGTGGCGACGAACATCGCGCAGTTGATCACGAACGCTCGCGCCGGATTCTCACAGGGCAACAACGGCTACACCAACTTCACTACCGCAAACATCCCAGCAATGATCACCGGCGGGATGTTCCCCTCCGACATGGTGCGCGGCACCACGCTGATCGACTCTTGGGGCAATGCAGTCACGCTTGCGTCGGCCAATAGCGGATCGCAGGGAGTGATCACCTTCGGCGGCGGTAATGCCCAGACTGCGAAGCAGTGCGTCAGCACGGCCCTCGGCCTCAAGGATTACGTGACGCTGGTGGTCGGATCGACGACGTTCAACCAGACCAACCTGCCTGACCAGGCCACTGCGGGGGCGGCCTGTAGCGCCACGGCGACCTTTACCCTCACTTTCCAATAAGGAAGCTGGCGCTGTCGCCACTATCCGAGGAGCAGGAAATGGGCTATCTCATCTTGCCGATCGCGACGGTCCTGTTCAGCCTTGGCATCGTGGCGCAAAGCTGGCAACTGTCACAAGCAGCGCCGGGGGCAGGCATTCCAGGCCGCATGGAAAACGTCGCGACGGTCACCGCGCAGCAGGCGCAGGCCTATGGGGCGGCATGCGTGTCGACCGCCGACTCAACGCCTGGCCTGGTTGGCGCGAGCCTGATCCCGGCGCTGCCATCCGGGATGGTGGCGCCGACTGGTGCGGGATGCATGGCCGTAGCCAACCCGGGCGGCGGGCGCGACGTGTACGGCTACGTGCGCGTTTCGTCTGGTGCCGGGGCCGCGCTGCTTGGGAGCACGCAAGGCAGTCTCGCGTGGTTCCGGGTCCGTAGCCAGGGTACGGCCATCAACATCTCCACCGGCACCGCATACAGCGTGCCTTCGACCATTCCAGTTGGGGCGCTGGTTCATTGGGTCCAGCTGAACACCTGAGAATCGCATGGAAGCCATACTCGGATATCTCATCGCACTAATGCTCTCGATGCTGAGCTTTGCTGGCTTTGTAACGTGGGCGAAGGCGGGTGTTACGAACGTGCAGACCGCTGCCGCGGCGAGCCAGATGCTTGTTTTCGACAAGGCCGCCCTGCAGTTCGTGCAGGATGAAGCAGCGACACTGGTCGCGCAGGCCACCGCAAGCGTGCCCGTCAACGTTACGCCGGCCATGCTGATCAACGGCGGATATCTGCCGGCGGGCTTCTCGGCGACCAACGTGTTCGGTCAGACCTGGCTCCTTCAGGTCCTGCAACCGACGCCGAACAACTTGCAGGCGCTGGTCACGTCGCAAGGCGGGCGTGCCATCACGGACACACGCCAACTCGTACAGATCGCTGCTCAGGCCGGCGCGCAAGGGGGATTCGTGCCCTACGCTGGCCAGAACGGCGATCCGACGATGGTCGCAAACCGGGCCTATGGGGCGTATGGTGCGTGGCAGGTGCCGCTCGCCAACTACACGAACCCGGGCAGCGGCAGGCTCGCGTCGTTACTCGCCTTTACCGGCGCGCAAGCCAACAACGGCTATTTGTATCGGGTGCAGGTTCCGGGTCATCCGGAACTGAATCGGATGCAGACGTCGATCGATATGGCAGGCAACGACGTCAACAGCGCAGGCCGTGTCACGGCCACAACCGCGCTGACCAGCGGAGGAGACACCTACCTGACGAGTACCGGCGCTCCTGGCACTGCGTGTGGTGCCGAAACGTCGACCCGCCGGAGCACCACTGGAACGGGTCACGTAATCTGCTCTGGCGGCATCTGGCAGTCGGTCGGGACCGCAGTGGCAAACGTCTATGAAGGGCTTGGGTGTGGCAACAATGGTCAGATTGCAACCAGCGCTACGAACGTCGGCTACATCTGCAAGGCCAACCGATATATCGCACTCACCAATGCGGTTGGCAACATGACCATAACTCGGAAGTACGAGAACGTGACCGATGGCATGACGTTCGGGAAAGACAACTGTCCTGGTGGCACTGCATGGGCGCTCTACACGCCGAAGCAGGGGATGGTCAATATCACCGGGGTAGTGATGCCGCCGATTCAGGGCACTTTCTTCTCAATGAATGACTACGGGAGCTACTGGTATGCGCAAGCGAGCGCCATCTCTCCTGCGGCTTGGTATAGCGGCAACGATACAGGGGCGCTCGGCGGGCAACTCGTCGGCACTGTCACGACAGGCTGTACGTTCTAGTGGAGAATAAGGAAAGATGAAGTATTCGATTGTCGCGTGCGTACTAGCGACCTGCGTCACAGCAGCCAATGCGCAGTTGTACTCTTTTCCAGCGCCGCCGATGACGGTCGCGGATTGTCAGGGAGGGCGCATTTGGATGAAGCGCAATGGATTGGCCACCTGTGACTTCTTTGTTCCGGACCCGCCGCCACCACCACCTCCTCCTCCTCCGCCGGCCCCTACGTGCCAGTATTTCCCTCAGCGCTTTGCCATCTACATCGGGGATATGGGCCAGTGTTCAGCAGATGGCGGCTGTCAGGGGACGGGATACATGATTTACTACGGCGGCGCCATTGTCGCGACTGAAATGTGGGTTGACACATGGTTATGGCCCGATCTCAACGCCCGGGCCAGTGCCGCCATCGCAACAACTGGATATAGCCTCGGCAAATTCCTTGGGGCCGACCCTGGCAATGGGAACAACATGGGAATGGGCATATACGAAGTCTGTCGGTAGGAAGACGGAATAGCAGCTTCAAAGAGAAGGGCCCCGCAAGCGGTAATGCCGAGTGCCAGGTCGAGCGTCTCCAGCCAGATCGGGAATCGATTGGTGCCGATAAAGCGCCAGTGCGATGACCAGCCAGACCACCTGCTCTGCTGACAGTCGACGCCGGCGAACGGACGCTTGTCCCCGAGGCAGCAGCGCCTGCTCAATCCAAGCCATCGGCAGGTGCTCGCTGAGCCGGGCAAAACTGGCCGGCTCACTAAGCTCAAGGGTTGCGTGGATCTGTTCCGATAGCATCGGAACGGCAACTTAACAGCTCGATACCTTGTTTACAACCCCTGCGAAGAAAAATGCCGTTCAGAATTAACTGAACGGCATTACCGCACCGGCGGGTTTTCGTTGCGCCTCTAGCGGGCGGGGCTCATTGCACTGTGAAACTCCACGACTTGCTGATCGCCGAGCCGTTGCGTGCACCGCTGAAAGTGGCCGTGTGCGTGCCTGCAGCCAGTTGCTGCGTCGGTAGCATAAACACCACGCCAGCAAACAGATTTGCATCCTCAACGGCACCAGCCATCGAACCTGCCTTGGCCTTTGTCGGTACCATCACGCGTACCGGGATCGAGACACCGCCTGGGCCAGTCAGCGTGAAGCTAGAAACGGTCAGCACATCGCTTGCTGCAGGCGCTGGCACCCGGAACATGATCGGGTGACCTGCATTGGTCAGATCCGGCGCCGGGTTGGGCGATTCGCCTGCCGGCGTGAAGCCGCCATAGACGGTTTCATTGTCCACTGGCGAATAGGCGAGCGCGTTGGTGGCCATCTGCTGGCCGCCCCACAGCGGAATGCCGTAGCCATTGCCATTGGCGCCGGTCTGCAGGCCATAGTTGATCACGCAGAAGTTGTCACGCATGGCGATGCCGACGGTCTCCTGCGGGCCGGTGATGCTTTGCAAGTGATAGACAGAATTCTTGAAGTTGGCGAGGCACGAAAGCGAGCCACCGGCCACTTGACCAATCCACTGATCCTTGTTGCCGCCAGCGGCCACCATTTGGTCATAGGGCGTTACACCGGTAAAGCCTGCGTTGCCCTGGACTTCGAGGTGACTGATGGTGCTGTTCGCCTTCATGTAGGCCAGGTGATTGGCCGCAGCCAGGTCCAGCTTGTCATCCTGCTTGAGCGCGCCCACGCCAATCTTGACTCGAAAGTCATTGAGATCGTTGAAGGTCGTCAAGCGCAGATCCGCATTCGGGTACGTCGGCGTCGGCGCACTGGTCGCAGGAGGAACCGAAGTGGGCGCTTGCGGGGTGGGCGGAGTGGTGGGCGGAGTGGTGGGGTTCTTGGTGCCACCGTCATCACCACCACCGCCACCGCATGCTGCAAGAGCGAGCGTCATGGCTGTGGCCAGCACCGAGAGAGCGAGTTTGGATTTTTGCATGTTTCTTCTTCCTCTGACTTTTGCCGGCCGGGGATCGACCGTTACTTTTAGCTTACCTATCGCCGCGCGAAGTCAAGTGCCCGCAATCCCCGGCCGGACGTGAGAATACACGAAGGCGATTAGCACCTAGACGGCGAATAGGAGCCGAATTTGACCCCCAGAAAGTGGGGGGCCTTACCTATCGGCTCGATTTTCGGAGTGACTTTTGTCTGGGGCGCGCTACCGCGAACGGTACAGCGACGTTCCGCAGCTATTGCAGATATGCCATTGGTGGACCGCGATGAACGGCTGCTCGCGCCAGAGGCGAATGCTTCGAGATCCGCACCGATAGCACGACATGCCTCGCTCGGTAACACAAGCTGGATACTTGCGCGCATACTCGCTCACCGTTGGCAGGCCTTTGCGGGTCAGCACGAATGCGAGCAAGCCAAAGTACGAGAAGACCATGCACGCGATCGCCCATGGCCAAGCCAAGCGACCCTCCTGCCTGGCCCATTTGAACGCGAGGTACGCAGGCAAAGCGAAAGCGATCGCAATCGTTATCCATTCCATCTTAGATCTCCTGTTGTCGCGTCTGAGCAGCCCCTTCATTCTCGGAGGGGCTGGCTATCGGAACGCCGCGGTGGTGGCCGTTGCAGTCTTGAACGTCCATGAAATGCTTACTGGCTTGCCGGCGCGGGTCCCCGAGAATGAGGCCGTGTAGGTCTCACGATCAGCCAAAGGCGCGAGCGGAAGCAGGAAGGCCGCGTTGTTGCGCAGGTACTCGTCGGCAACACCGTTCGAGCCCTCCGCTTTTGCTGCAGGCGACACCAAAACTCGCGCGGCCACTTCGGCGCCATTGCTGGCGACAAGCTTGAAGTCAGTCACGGACAGAACCTCCGCGAGCGCGCCGTTGGCGTACACCATCAGAGGCCGGCCTGGTGTAGGCAGGTCCGGGGCGGGATTTGGCGACTCACCGGCGACGTTGACTTCTCCCTGCACACCGATGTCGCCGTCCGCCGGCACAGTGACGAAAGTTTCAGCGTCAAACTGCTGACCACCCCCATAGGGCACGCCGTCGGGAGTCGGGCTTGGCTGCGTGGCAGTGATCGTGCCAAAGTCCAGAACGCAATGGTTCAGGCCTAAGGCACCCGTTCCGCTATACCCAATCCCGATAGATTCCTGGTTGGTGACAAGGGACTGCAGGTGATAGACCGTGTGATACCACTGGTCGACGCAGCCGATGCCAATCTCGCTGTCGTTCGGCCCCCTTGCCGCCCCCACGACTTCTGCCACCCACTGGGAGTCCCGGACACCGGCCTTCTGCGCGCGCAGCAGTGGCGTGGCCTCATAGAAATGCTGAGAGCCGGCAGTTTGATCGTGCTGCGCCACGCTGTGTGCACTGAGATAGATGGCGTGTGCCTGGGCAGTCGTGTCGAGCGCCGCGTCCTGCGCCAACAGCCCGACGCCAAGCTTCTGGCGCAAGGTGTTGATGCCCTTGAATAGTGCGAGGTGTCCAGAGCCTTGCGTGTAAGTTGGGTCGGACACGTTCATCCTGGGCGAAGCGGCCGCAGGAGCCGCAGGAGGCTGGGCGGGCGGTGGCGCGCTGCCAGTCGCCCAAGCCGGGCCGGCGCAGCACGCTGCGATGGCGAGGAATCTTCGCATAGGCTCAGTTCCGACGACCGCCACGAGAGGGTGTCAACGTCCCGTTGCAGCAAGGGCAAAGGAACGACTGCGAGAGCTCGATCTTGGCAGAGGAGTTTGATGCGAGATAAGGAGTCCCGCACCTGCGGCAGGACCAGACCGCAAGTTCCTCATTCATCGACATCGAGCGAGCCAGATGCAGGGAACGCTCGGCCGGAACCTTGCAATCGTCCGCAAAGAAGGCCCGATGGATGTCAAGCGTTGCGACGAAGCTCTCCGGTGTCGTAACGTCACAGCCGATCGCGGAACGAAACAGCCAGATCTGGAAAGTGGCCTGGACGCGACGCTGCGGGGAATCGAGATACCACATCAACGACGCAGGAGGTTGGCCCGAGGGCGAGGACTTCCCGTGTATCCGTTGGTAGGTCTTCCTCGTATGTTCAATGCTGGCGTTGAACAGCGAACAAACGCTCATGGCGCGACAGCTAAAGGACAGAAACGCTTCGAACAGAGCGTCGCGCTCAAAAGTCTCCAGGCGGAACTTACCCCATGCCCCCGAGTGGGGCAGGCGGTCCGAGCGAAGCGGCGAGGTTTCCATCAGGTAGTGGGCGATCATTTCACGCGAGAGGCGGCCGGTGTGGGTCTCCAGCCAGAACATCTCATCCGCAAAGCGCCAGTGGAATAGCGGAATCAGACGTTCCGTCATGGCCACGTCGAGTTCGTGTTGTGGAACGGAGCGCAGGTACGCCGCCAGCTCGTTGGAGATGCCGATCAGCGGTGGCGCCAGCACGGACATGTTCAGGAGGTCGTACACAGCGTTGATGTACGAACGGTTGGTATGCTCGAGCGCCAGTCTGTCCACCACGGATAGGCTGGGAGGCACCATTGACTTGAGACGTTCCATCGTGACCGTCGGCATCCTGCCCTCAATGAAGGAGCGCCAATCCTCAACGGTCGTGAGCGTAGGTGCGTAAGCAAGGAATGGCGTCCCCAATACCTTCGACGACTGGCCGATATTTTCACGAAGCGACCGAAGGTTTTCGCTGGAGACCCTGAAAACGTTCTCCAGCGTCGGATGCACCGATACCGTGTTCAGGACGTAGTTGCTGATCCGGAGATTCGCGGTGAGCACGCGATCTCGCACCCAGGCCGGCAGAACGAATTGCTCAAAGATGGAACGGGTAGGCGTGGATTGCATGTCAGGCTCCGGTGATAGCGACCAGCTCGTTGTGGAAAGCCTCGGCGCTGCGGCGCAAGGACAACAGTGCGGCGCCGTGCTCCTTTGCCTTGATCGCCTTGACGGAGCTTCGAAGCTTCGCGAGGGCATCATCAAGATCGGCCTTCAGGCCGTCGATGCGCAGCGCCAGGCTTCTTGAATCTGCCTCCTTCGCCTCGTGTTGCTCAAGTTCGGCGTTGACCTCTGCCAGCCGTCGCTCAGCATCCTTGACTTGCGCCTTCGTGGCATCCAGCTTGCTGCTTTCGCCGATGACGGCGTCGGCGAGGTTCTTGTATTCAACGGGAACGACTTCTACCTTCACTTCCCTCACCACCTCCCGGATCTTTGACTCGGCCAATGCCTTTTGCAAAGCCTGGCGCTCGTCGTTCAATCTCTTGATGGAGAGCTGCAGGCTGTCCATTGCGTGCTGCTGGGACGTGAGTGCGCCAGAAGTTCGATCCAGTTGCTCTTTCTGCGCAGCATTAAGCGCGTCTGCAGAGTTCATTTGCTCACGCATGTGGCGCATCTGGGCTTCGAGATCGCGCTGGCGCTCCAGACTCTCGTTCAGTTGCTCTTCCGCGGCTTCCAGCGTGGCCATGACGTGATTGAGGTCCTGATGCGTGCGTCGAGTCCACTCGATATAAGGCAGGATCTCCTTGCGCGAATAGGATTCATCGTTTTTGCGCGCGTCGATGAACCGCTGTACTTCGTCGTTAGTGATGTCCGAACGCTTGAGGATCGTCAGTTCGCCAAGATTCAGAAACGTCAAGGCGTCGTGGTTCTCTGAGAAGTGATGAAATGCCTGCAGATACTTGATTACCGAGGCGCGTGAAATGCGCATGCCCCTGACGGCGAGGGCGTACAGACTGTCATCGGCTTCCTGGCGGGCGCGCGGCGTGTCGCCCAATCGCTTTTGCACGCACGTTAGGATCGAGTGGTAGATCTGGAATAGCCGAGACCCGATGGCGGTGTGTTCGGCCAGGATGCGTTTCCGGGAGAGCTCGATCTCCTGCGCTGCCTGCACGATACGCCCGATGGCGCCGGCGTCGATGAAGTGACCCAGTTGCTGGGTCACCAGTTCGCGCATAGCGTTTGGCGACTTTGGATCGACCAGATTGAATTCGCGACTTTCTTCTTCTTTCTTCTTCATTGTTTGCCCCTACGGAATAGTGTTGTGGCCCCGGTGATCGCGGCAGCCACTTCAACTTACACGGTAGAAGCACATGTCAAGCAGACAACGGATGCAGCGATCTTGGGTCGGAAGCATATGCCGATGTCGAGTACTTAACGGAATCGAAAGCTAGGAAAAAACAGCCCGCTTTCGAAAGTCAAGTTCGAATCAGTAGTGCTTCGCTGTGCTTTTTATCGACTTGCACCATCCGAATTTAAGATAACACCCCCTTCAGATGGGGATGGTTGTATAGACAAGTGGCCCCCTCTGACGGGAGCTATGCGAGGAACATGTTCCTTTCGAAATTGCGAAAGCGCGGGATTTTGACTAGTGATTCGAAGGCGAGGCGCGATGCAACAGCGCGCTGCTTGTCATGCATTGACGAGCCGTGTAGAGTGCAGACACCTCTAGCGTCTTTGACGCATCGACTCGGCGGTTAGATTGCACTGACATTCCGCTTGGGCTGCACAGGCCCATTTGGCGGTCCGCCCCATTCCATTTATTGCCGCATTCGGGCAGCGTCCTTACGACATGCATGGCATGTCGCAAGCGCGTTGCCGTTGTAAGCGCGCCTCATTGGATTCCTTGCTCTTCAGAGCATCGAATAATCGCCTGGCATCCGTCCAGGAAATCCCTTTGACTGTTTCTCGTGAGAAACCATGGAATCCTTTGCCAATAACCTGATCAAGCGCCCGCTCAAGCTCTTCGCCTTTTGCATGGCGCTGTATCTGGCTTCTCAGTCCTTCATCGTCGGTGTGTTTGTTGCCGCAGTCGCGTTCTTCTACTTGAAGGAGAAGGCGATTCAGTGGAGCAGGGCAGTACCGGCCGCGCCGAAGGTCTCGATGCCGGAGCACAACTCCGCGCCGAAGCCATCGCCTGACCAACCCGCGGAGCCTTCTGAGCAGAAGTACGAGCGCTCAGCAGTTGTGACGCCAATCCGTCGTACCGGAACGCACGATCGTTCCTAGCCTCTAGCCGCCCAATCTCGTGGGCGGCCCTATTCCACCTGTCACGGGTACTCGCTACCCGCCGACAGGTGGGTCTCCGGGTGCCTGTCCGGAGACCATCATGGAATCAACGACAGCAGGATGGCAGCTGGACTTCTTTGGTGAAGCTGCCGCCATCGTTCTCCCCCCTCCCAAGGTCGACCCATTACCAGACCCTTCGCTCTGGAGCGAATCGGTAAGAGAAGGGATGGTCGACGCCTTGATCAGCCTGGCCTGCGACAGTCGCCGCGGCGACAACATGCCGGAATCGCTGATTGACTGCGCTGAGCTGCTTCGCGCCCGTATCAAGAACAAGCCACTGGAACTGGAGGAGTACTCCATGACTTTGGGCTGGATCTTTGGATACTGGGATGGCGCACTTCCCTATACCTATGTCTGTGCAGTCTGCGGGGTTAGCCCGGAAGTCTTGCAGGACGTGATTCTCAACAATGCCCGCCTGCGTGCCGACCTCGATGGAGTGAAGCGCATGTGCTGCGGGTCTCTTCTTTGAGCCAAACCATGACACTGTTCCAGGTCATCAAGCAAGCGGCTGCCGCCATCATGGGCCAGCCGGCAGCGCCGTCCCCGCCCAAGGATGAAGTGCCGGTGGGCACTGGCGCAGACAACGAGTACCAGATCCTGATCAATGGTGTGCCGAATCTGTTTCGCGACGAAGGCGACCATGTGGTTCACTTTATTGCCGTCTTCGATAGCCAGATTCAGCATACGACTTATGGCGACAAGGTCCTGCCGGAAGTCGTTCCGCGCTGGAGCAAGCTCGACCGGCACGAGGGCGATGGCGTAACGCCCCAGTCCGTGGCCGAATCTGTCATGCGTCAGGCGGAAGACCGCCTGCCAGTGGCAGCGCCTGCAGCAGCCCAGGACAACCCGGCCGAGTCGCGGCAATCAGGACACGCTGACCGTCAGATGCCGCACCGCGCACCCACAAAGTCGGCGGAGGCCCGTCAAGAAGGGCATGCCTCCCGGTCCAACTACACGGTCGGTACCCTGATCGAGTGGGGCGAAATGGAATTCCCGAATCGGAAGCCTGGCGGCAGGGCGACGTACACATCCTTTGCGGTCAAGCTGGACACTAGTGCCGGTGAGAAGACGCTGCAAGGTGAAGGTCTGAAAGACGCCCTGGCTGACGTCGCTTGTAACATCGGCGACCGCGTAGGCATTAAGCGATTGCACAAGGAGAAGGTGCCAGCCTTCCACCATGGGACCGGGCGCCCAATTCTGGACCCTGCCACCGGCGAACAAAAGCTTTGGGACCGGTGGGTCTGGCAAGTGAACCGCATTCATTGACAAGGAACCAACATGGCATCCGTAAACAAAGTGATTCTCGTCGGCAACCTCGGAGCTGACCCCGAAGTCCGGTACCTGCCCAGTGGCGACGCTGTGGCAAATCTTCGCATCGCTACCACCGATCGGTACAAGGACAAGCAGAGTGGCGAGATGAAGGAAGCCACTGAGTGGCACCGCGTCTCGATGTTCGGAAAGCTGGCAGAGATTGCTGGCCAGTACCTGCGCAAGGGCTCGTCGGTCTATATCGAGGGCCGCATTCGTACGCGCAAGTGGCAGGACCAGTCCGGCCAGGACAAGTACAGCACCGAGATCGTCGCAGATCAGATGCAAATGCTTGGCGGTCGCGGAGGTGCCAGCGATGGCGATAGCGATTCCGGCACGGATCGCTCGGCGTCGCAGCAAAGTCCTGACAGCGCGCAGCGGTCGGCCCCGACGGGGCAACGCCAGCCGCCCGCGCGTCGGCAGCCTGCACAGGCGCCGTCGAATGGCTTCGGAGATTTCGACGACGATATACCGTTCCGCCAACCGGCAGCGCTCGATGGGATTCCGTTCCGCTATGACGGCGCACCGATGTATTGACGTGTAGTTGATCGCAATACCCGTCTTAACTGTCTGCTACCGGGGCCACCGGTAGCAGCAGTCACTCTTCTCCAGGCCGCCCGGCCATTCCCTCCTCCGTTTGCGCGAACGTGATGCTGAAAAGACCTTCTGGCTTCTGCCGGGATGTCTTTTGAGCAAGCGTACCTTCGCCTGTCACAGGCATCGACAAACCTACTCCACCTGGAGTCCATCCCATGAAGCTGAAAGACCTTAGTGAAATTGTTGCAGACTGGTCGTCCGATCAATGGGACGCCCTCGTAGAGCAGTACTTGCCGGCATCGGCTCTTACCGACGCCTTCTGGCGTGGCCGCCCTGGACCGTGTCCGATGTGTGGTGGGCATGATCGATTCACCTACACCCGCAAGCGGAATCGCGGCGACTGGGTATGCCGAAAGTGCAACGACGGGAGCCCTGCTGGCGGCGACGGCCTTGAGCTTGTCCGCCGGTACACCGACATGTCGTACTTGGAGCTGAAGTGCCGGCTGAACGGCCAGTCCATTGATCCCGTTCCTGTCGTCGCCCATAGGCCGCGGCCATCAAGACGAGAGTCTATGAGTCCCGCAGATCTGTTGCGCTGCGTGATGAAGCAAGTCGATTCGTCGAGGCCGCTGACGGCGGGCGACCACGGTATGCGTTACCTGGCTGCCCGTGTTCCTGGCTTATGCGCACCACTGCCACAGGGGTTGCGACTGGCCACACAGGAGTACTGGCATGAGAAGGAGATCGTAGGTCGGTATCCCACGATCGTTGCTGAGTACCGTCTACCAGACGGAAGGATTGCGACGGTTCACCGGACTTCACTGGATCCCCACAAGCCTGAGAAGGCACTGGTCATTTCGAAGGACGGCGAGATCCTACCCTCGAAGCGAAACTACCTGACAGCGTTGCCGCTTGATGGTGGGGCAGTGCGCTTGATGTCACCGCGTAAGGGGGAAATCGGCGTCGCCGAAGGCCTCGAGAGTGCGTATGCCGCATACATGCTGTTCCGCGTGCCGACTTGGTTCTGTCTGAACCGCGTCGAGCTGAGCAGATTCGTGGTGCCAGATGGCTTGGGCATCCATACCGTGCACATCTTTGCGGACTTCGACAAGGTCGACGCAAAGACGGGCAAGTCCCCCGGGATGGCCGACGCACTGACGTTGCAGAAGCGGTTGCGTGCGGCCGGCTTCAACGCTGTGCTGCATCGACCGAAGGTCCGGGGTACTGATTTTTGTGATCAATGGCGAACGGAGTACCAGCTTCGCCAGATGTCCCTACGGGCTGCCGTCGCAGCCTGACCTTTCCGCCACCGCCTGGTGGCATCACTTTTCAACCTCTGCCCTGTGGGACCGACCCACAGGGGCGGAGTCCCCCATGTGGCAGGTCTCTCTGGAGAATGCAATGCCGCAGAAGGGCTTCACCATGATCGTCAATAAGCTGCACATTCACGCTATGCGCAGCACGCCGAACCGTGACGTGCAGGCTGGCCAGTCGGAGGCCCAGTTCTTCCACATCTATCGCCGCGACGACGCTGGCCGGATGGTGTTGGTAGAACGCAGCCTGTCTCTCGATTCTGCATTCGATTTCTGCTTGCCGACGCTGCACTAATCCGGCCTTCCCCTTAACGACAAAGCCCAGCATATTGCTGGGCTTTTTTCGTTTGCGGCGCGTTGCTGGCTACGGGGTCAGCCTGCCTTGCGCGCCTTGACGCCGCGATAGTAGTACACTACCCCCTCGATGACGCAGTAGCAGATCACGACTGCGAATACAAATCGGTTGATGTCGTGGTTGGTCGAAAGATAGTCGAAGAATGTCATGTCCGTTTCTCCTGAAAGTTTGTTGCAGCTTGCCACACAAGAGGACGATGTCAAGCCATCGGCTTAGTAGCGGGCGATTGCGTTATTGAGCGCGTCGATGTCGATGCCGGCCAAAGGGTCCGTGTTGCCAGGACCGGTCGCCGGAGAATTCGTCACCCCACTGGCGGGGGGAGCCGGAGTCGTTGCCGGGGTTGGCATCGAGGCTTGGTATTGCAGAGTGGGCACAGCCGGCTCAGGTATGCGCGTCTCCTGCAGAGGCGGAGAAGGCACGGCCACAGGGACCTGCTCCGGACGGGTATGCGTTGGTGAACCTGCCATCGGAGGCCAAAGGTGATTATCCGATACACCTGACCTGCCGGACTGAAGGCCGCGCAACGCCAGCATGCGCAGCATGAAGGACCGCTCGCGTGCCCCGGAAAATTGCCGCAGGTATGCCAGCAGTTCGGGTTCTGACAGCGTCACGGTCATCTGAAGCTTGTCGTCCATTGAATGCCT
Source organism: Cupriavidus oxalaticus (assembly GCF_004768545.1). NCBI lineage: Bacteria > Pseudomonadati > Pseudomonadota > Betaproteobacteria > Burkholderiales > Burkholderiaceae > Cupriavidus > Cupriavidus oxalaticus. The sequence continues at coordinate 248,004 of NZ_CP038639.1, forward strand.
CAGGCGGTGCGGGTAGCCTGCTGTGCTGCGCCGATTGTGTAGAAGCCACGAACGTTCGCGAAGCAGGGGGCCTCCATCATGTGGATGACGTTAAGCGGGAAGGCCGCGCGAATCGCCGGAGCATAGAGCTGTGCGCCCCCACCAGTCAGGATGATGGCTCGAAGATCATCGGTGCGTCCGACACGGCTCTGGATCTCTTTGACCGGTTGATGGGTGAGCGCCATTGCCTCGGCGAGGTAGGGGCCGACATCCAGATTTTGGCCGAAATACACGAGGGGCTTGGCCTCTCGGATGGCCTTGTCAATGCGCTCGATGCCGTCGACTGTTTCGCCACGATCCGCGGTAATCAGGCTTGCGACCTGCTGATGGATGCGTGCCGCCCCGCCTGGTACTCCGCCACTGCGGGTATCGTGAACCGTATAGCCGCGGGCAACCACCCAGTCCGTGGTGAAGTAGCCCACGTCGATGACAAGGTAGGCGTTGTCAGGATCGTAGGCCTTGCCGCTTTGCTGGATATAGTTGATGAGTGTGCCAAGCGGCTGCGGCAAGGGAAGCACACTGCCAATATGGACGTTGCCCCATCCGAAGTCATGGTCGCCGGCGAAACGGTCCTTGAGGTGGGCGGCATACTTCTGTGTGTTGTGGACCGGGAGGCCCAATACTAAGCGTTCTACTTCCCTGGCCCCAGCATAGTAGAGGGCACCGCCGAGTAGTGCAGCATAGTTCGCGGAAGCTGTGAAGTCTTCCGCCAAGGCACGACCAGTATTCACATGGGCGCCGCTGAATTCCACACCCGGACCCACTTCATACCGTGCACCGTCGACTTCGACCGTGATGACATTGCGACCCTTGAAGACGCCGCCGCCGAAATCGTTCAAGGCTGTGTTGGCTGCAAGCGGGGCGAGGGACGGAAACATGTTCATCTTGATCTCCGACCCGAGCGCCCAGGCGGACTTGGTATTGCCGTAGCCGACGTCGATGGCAAAGGTTGGGTACTTGATGTGTTCGATTTGTTGCTTCATGGTCCACTTCCTTGCAGGTGGTTTGGGTTCACTCAGTTCGATGTGCCGTGGCCGAAAGAGGTCAGCCCCAGTCAGTCCAAGTCGCTCCAAGTCAGCCATAGTGGCACTTGATGTCGCCAAGTCCCTCCCCGCCGATGAGCAAAGTGGCATTTCGAAGGACATGATTTGATCAAGTGCCATGTGATCGGTCTTGGTTCAATTTCGTGGCACATCGTCATGACCCACTCTACCGTCGAAAAATTGAAGTCAAGTCACTGAAAGCTCGCGAAATTGGCGGCGATTTCGTTGCGACGGCTTGGAGCTTTGGTTTATGCTTGGCATACCTTCAGCGTCCCCGACGCATCGACCTCGCCACCAGTGAGTGGCAAATCAGTGCCCAAGTCCGTCTCAACATTGACCCCGGGCGCCTGTCTGTCCAAGCCGCACAATGTCGCGGCATTTTTTTCAATCGGCTCAAGTAGATACTGGCCCACACTGAGGACCCCGGACACCGCGATACCAATTGGCTTTGCGGCCGGTTTTGGGAAATTGGTCAAAATGAGGACATGTGCAGACCGGACACCGGACACCTGCGCAGCCTCCATCCCTTCCACTTGCCCAGCTGCGAAACGCGGGGTAAGCGAACGCTGGAACCCGATACACCGCGGTTCAGATGTCGCTACCTGACGGGCAGGACGTAGGTTGAGATCACTCAACCGGACGATCCATCTCCTATCGAACGGCGTGCGCGGCCGTCACCAAACAGCGCAACAAGAGTTACGCGGGCGGCGTAGCAGGGTGCTTGCACCGTGCTGCGTTCATGCTGGAGTGCGGTTCCTCCAGCAACCGGGTAGCCCGGCGGGCCGGTTTGCGCGTGAGCGCGATCAGTCAGTCGGGACAGTCATGCACGTTCTTCCACGTGAGGGCTGATCAGCCAATGGAATCGCTAACGGATACGGAAGAGCAGGACCATGGCCGATGGCTAAACGGCACGATGGACGGGACGTGGGCAAGCGGTGTTACGGGGAACACCAGGGCCGCTCGGACCGTCGGGACTGGATAGACAAACGAGGTAGCAGATGCGGCAAGACGCGGTCTTTGACATTCGCGGGCTGTTGGCCAAGTACGAGCTCCCCACGCGCATGAAGGCGGAACTGCATGCGGTGTTGGCTGACAACCTGAAGAGGATCCTCAGCCAGACTCGGGTGAGTCTCAAGCGCGCGTCACTCAAGACGCAAGAGCGACGTATGTACACGGTATGTCGCGCGTTCGTGGAACTGCGCGAGCAGCGGTTCATGATCGAGAGTCCCCATTCTCTCCGCCACAAGCATATCCAGGCGCTGGTAGACAGGTGGGTCGCGGAAGGCCAGGTCGGTGGCACGATCGAGAACAAGCTGAGCCATCTGAAGGCATTCTGCCAATGGCTTGGCAAGCACGACCTCATCCGTTCCCTTGGCGAGTATGCAGATAGAGAGGCACACGGACTCGCACGGTCCTACGTCACGACGGCGGACAAGTCATGGGAGGGCAACGGCGTTGATCCGGGGATGGTGATCGCGGAAATCGCCAAGACGGACAAGCATGTGGCTGTGCAGCTGAAGCTACAGGCGGCGTTCGGACTGAGGATCGAGGAGAGCTGGTCGCTCAAGATCGCCACGGCCCTAAAGAACCTGGACACGCTTCGGGTGGTCGACGGGACGAAGGGGGGACGTAAGCGGGAAGTTCCCGTTCGGTTGCAGTTGGAGGTGCTGGAGGAGGCCGCCCGGCTCATGGATCCGGTCAGCGGGTCAACCACGCCTGCGAGTTACTCGATAGGGCGTTGGCGTAGCCACTACAACGCGGTACTCCGCAAGCACGGTGTCTACAAGAAGGGGCTGGGAGTGACCAGTCACGGCTTGCGTCATGGATGGGCACATCAGTTGTACGAAGAGATCTCAGGTTCGCCCGCACCAGTCAAGGGAGGCTCGGCACCTGAGCTCGAAGCCCACCGCCAGGCGATTCAGGCTGTCGTACTCGCGGCAGGCCACAGTAAGGTATCCAAGAGCGGGGCCTACCTTTCGACGCTGTCGGCTATGGCTGCACTGGACCGGCCCAGCGTGACTCGGGAGGAAGCCGAGGCGGCGCTGCGTCGGCACGATGGAAACAAGAGCAAGGCGGCGGAGGAATTGGGCATCACTCGCCAGAGCCTCTATCGGCGCCTCAGCGGCGCGCAAGTTTAACCAGGAGCTATTCCCTATGTACGAGATCAAGCAGTACTCACAATTAGAGCTGGCACAAATATTCGCGGTGGGTCTGTCTCCCGAAGCGGTGAATCTCTGGCCGCGGATCGAACTGCCGGAGGCAGTTGCCATGGTCGCGCGCGCCGCGCTCGCCGGGGATCCAGATAGCCCTTATGCACAGGAAGACCTTGGCAACGCTGTTCGTCCTCGAAGCGGCCTGCGAACGCCCTGGGGTTGCATCGTGGTCGAATTCTCGGAGGCCGAGTCTGCTCTGGAGGTGTTGGTCACGGTTGCGGGATACCTCGATCAGGATCCGTACCTCGAACTTCAGCATCTGCGCCGGGACGGCGAAGAGGTCGGACTATTTCTGTCGGATGTTGCCGGACCTATTCTGGAGGACTTGGCGAGTTCGCTTCTCGCTGATAGCAGACTGGAGTGGCAGGACAATGGCGAAACCAATCAGCTATTTGAGATGGTTGGCTTCTTCCAAGCTTCCGATGCCAGGGCGCTTGCGGAAGCGGGGCAGCTGCTAGGGATGTGGTTGGCTGGAATGAACGTTCCGGAGTTGCTGCGGGTGTGCCAACGACCGGCGTTTCTTTCGAGCATCAACGAACGGTCAGGCCTCGCGTTGTCTGTTGCCACCAGCAACAATGCGCGATGGGCATGACATGCTCTTGAGGGTTGAGGACGCTCCTACAGATTTTCTGGAAAGCTCATCGTTTTGTGTCGTCTTTCCGAGAAAGGGTGGCGTGCCAGCGTGGTCCAATCTTGGTGTCTATGACCATGGAGAACGGAAAATGACGAAAGCCGAACTGATCGACGCCATCGCCTGCGGTGTGGATGGGCTGACGAAGACCAAGGCCGAGGAGGTGCTGAATGTGACGCTGACCGCGATCATGGAGGCTGTTGCCAAGGGCGAGGGCCTGAACTTGATCGGCTTCGGGTCCTTCAGCAAGGGTGAGCGCGGCGAGCGACTGGCGCGCAATCCCCGCACGGGCGAGGAGATCAAGGTGGAAGCTGCCAAGACCGTGAAGTTCAAGGCCGGCCAGCGATTCCGGGATGCTGTCAATCAGGAGTGATTAGCGTCAGGAACGGTGCTTGTCCGCGAAAGGCACGTCTTTTGGCGTGCCTTTCGTCTTTTTGAAAGGAACATGTTCCTTCCGCGGCCGCGATGGCTGGCTAACGTGCGTAGGCGAGGGCCAGCGAAAGGATTGCGCTTGCGTCGCGGATCACGTGGTGGAGAGCGTCCGGCGCCGGCGAGTCTGCGACGGCTTCGCCCGATGCAAGCCATGCGAACGCGACGCGGCGGGCCGGCTTCTCACCTGGGTGCGGGGTGGGAGGGGGCAGGTCCATCGCCGTGGCGTTCATGGTCTTGGGGAGTGCCGGAAACGGGTTGATCCCGGAGAAGTGCTGCAGCTCAGCCACGCTAATGACGCTGTACGCGGGCGTCGCGTCGTTGCGGACGATGTAGACAGCGGCCCCAACGCCTGGCACGTAAATCGCCTTCCAGACGAAGTCGGGAATGCGCACGTGGCCCAGCGTTCTCGGGGTGCCGACAAATGCGGGACCGGTCACCACCTGGATGGCGCCGTGCTGGCGGGCCAGCCTGCGCGTGGACGTTTCAAGGTGGCTCCAGGTGCGGCGGTTCGACACGCTGTTTTGCGGGACGACGTTGGCGAGGCTGAAGCTTTCCGCTTGTGATGCCTTGTCGGGGAAGTCGCCGCTTGGGGCGAGGTGCCCTCGGTCCATGCCCGATCCGCGTCGGTAGTCGGCCAGCCTGGCGCGGTCGGCTTCGGGCAGTCGGTCCTCTTCGTAGAAGTCGCTGTCGCGTGGCAGCTTGCGCGCGGCGTCGACAGCCTCGCGGGTGAGACGCTCGGCAGCCCAGAGGGCCGTGCGTGTCTGGCTCGAGTAGAGAACGGCGTAGGCGCGGTAGCACAGCAGTTGCGTGCGAGCCGCCGTTTGAGTTGTGGGTTGGCCCGCAGCAAGCACGTGGGCACAAGCCTCTCCCGTGTCGTGTGCGCTTGCCGAGAGGGACGAGAGGGCGAGAACGACTGCGGCGATAAGCGGGCGGGTCATCGGAAACCTCATGGGAATGAACATGCCTCCAGCTTGCCCGCCGCTGCGCAATGTCAAGGCTGCCAGTGATCCGGCAGGCTGTCGATGGCCTTGCCGATGAACTCTTCCATGTCGAGGAGCGGCCAATCCTGATCCGCCAAACCTTCCTCTGCGACCTCCGCGGCCAATGCCGGTACATGCTCGAAGCGCACCATCGGAGCCCCGTCAATATGGATGATCCTCGCGCGCTGCAGCAGCTTTTGGTAGCGGGCGGCTTGCGAGAGAACAGTTTCGGGCGGGCCGACGTGCTTGAACTCGTAGCTGGGCTGGGTAAGGGCTGCAGCCATCGCCGCGAACTTGGGGCCGTTGGTTTCCCAGTCGCTGGTTGTGGAGGCGAGCAGGTTGAGGAAATAGGGGATGTCGGAGGAGGTCAGGGCACGCCGGGCCATCATGGAGATGGCTTCCTGGTCGGCCGGGCGGAGGTCGACGCGGCTGTTCCAGAAGGCGCTGAGTCGCGGGAAGGCGGCGTCCCTATTCCTGGGATCATTCTCGACCGGCGGCGTTGACATCCCGCATTCGTCGCAGGCGATGACGGCCTGGAGCCGGCCGGCGACGTAGGTGGGCGCGCCGTCGCAGTGGGCGCATTGTAGAAGGCCGCTAGGCATGGCGAAATCCAGTGCTGAAAAATGCCGGCATTATGCCTGTCCGCGGCCGGGGCTCGGTCAGTTCTGGTCGCCGGCGTGTTCGGAAGTTGGATTGCTGGCCGCCAGGTAGTGGGCTGTGGTGCTCAGGAGGCCTCTTCGGGTCGTGCCCTGAAAACCTTGGAGCATCTCAGCGTGGTCACGCAAGGCCGCGCCGATCTGCCAGAACTCGTTGAGCCAGTGGCCGGGCTCGCCCATCGGGCCGCCCATCCGGCCGGTGGCGATTGCGCCCCGAATGGCGAGGACGGTTTCCGGTTCGGGATACTCTTGTTCTTCGTTCATGTGTTGCTGCATTGAGGAATGGCCGGGTGTTAGAGGACGAAGTCCATCAAGCCAATGCATGTGCTGATCGACCTGAACCACGCGTCTACGTACTGGTAGTCGTGTCTATCGACGACGAATACTCGTCCATCATTGGCCCGCAGGAGGAACACATACAGATCATCACGTGTGCCAGTGAAGCAGATGCCTTTGGATTTGAGATCGCGATCCTCGGTCGCCTCTATGATGTCTTCGGCTGCCCACAGTGCCGAGCCGTCGCCAGAGAGCCCTTTCGGATGTTCGGCGAGAAATTCGGCAAACTCCTCGGGCACCGGAACGCCGAATGTCGATACGAACCAGTTGGAAAATGATGAGGGCATGATCGCCTTCTAATGTGTTCGGGTGACCCTTTGGGAAGGGAGGGATGCGACCGCGGCACCGCCGACCTGGTTAGACGGGCCGGAGGATCAGCAGTGCCGCCACATCAGACCATACCGCGAGCGATGGCACGCCGGCCGGCCTCTGCCACGTCAAGCGAGGTTACAGGGAAAGCGTCATGCAGGACGCCGTCTAGCTGCCGGCCTGCTGCCTTCTTGCCCACGCGATGCATGACGGTGACCGGGAAACGGCCTTCGTCGCGCGCTCGGATGAAATCGTCTCCTTTCATTAGCTGCTGGCCGTGCTTGTCGAGGCAGATGCCGCCGCCGACCCAGGTGCTGGCCTCGTTTGCCCACTGCTCAAACGTCTCGAAGCTTCGGAATACCGGCTCGCCGGTGGTCGTGAGCACAGTGGCCGTGTGCCATTCGCCCCATTGCTTGAGGAGGAAGGGCACGCCCGCCGCAGCGCACTGATCGCGCAGGCTGCGAGACCAAGCGGGGTGCATCGGGCGTGCATCGCTTCCGCTCTCACCGCCTGCGATGATCCAGTCGATCGATCCAGGGTTGTAATCGTTGCCGGACGTGTGCAACAGCTCGCCCGTGATCGTCGAGAACACGTCAACTTGGCTGAGCAGTGGCTCCATGGACAGGAAGCGGGTCTTTGCTGGGACGCGCAACAGCTTTGGAATGTCGCGCTCCGCTTCGACCTGATTGACGATCGTGGCTCCCAGCCAGATGTCGGCCGGTGCGTTGCCGGCGATCCAGGTGGCCAGCCACGGCACCAAGGGATTCTCCGCGCAGTCGTCGCGCAGCATCAGTGCGTTGAACGCGTCGCCCAGTCGTTTCATGGCGTTGCCGATGCGCTTGGTCAGCACGAGCTTGTCGAGGTTTGGAGTCTGCCGCCACACATTGAGCATGTCGATGAACCATTCCATCGGCGCCGCGTTGTCGAACACATCGGCCAGGCTCGCGCAGAAGACGCGCTGGCGGCGGCCGTGCACCGCGGCGAAGGCGGCGTGCGCCAGGTTCCAGCGGAACGGCTTGCGCCAGTTGGTGGCGGACGTGCGCCGGCGGGGGGCGCCGGGCCCCCAGTTCTGGGCCTGGCCACCGCCAAAGCGGGCATTACGGGTCTCCGCGTAACAGTGGTCACAGCCAGGGCCAACATGCTGGCAGCCCTCCCACGGATTCCAGCTGTGGTCGGTCCATTCGATCTTTGTGTTTTCGCTCATTGTTGGTGGTCCTCGAACAGGTCCAGGGTTCGTGTGTCGCGCTCGGGCCGGTTGGCCTCGACGTGGAGGTGCGATGCAATCGAGCCGCAAAGCTCGCAGACACCTCGCCCGACGCTGACTGGCGAGCGCGGCTGCGACGCGCGGCCGATGTCCGTAGCGGCAGGTGTCTTCGGGGAGATATGAGGGGCGGCAGGTTTCATTGGGCTGGCTGGTTAGCTTGTGCGCGGCTACATTGGAGTCAGCGTATCGCGCGGTGGGCATTGTCAAGACGGGGGACTGCTATGTGGACCTGCACCGAATGCCGGATGTCGGTGATGTTTTCGGCGGCCGATCCAGAACTGGACGAGAGAGGCTTCTTTTTCATCTGCAAGGGATGCGGCCATCGAAATCCGCTGCGCCGAGTAGGGCCGACCGAACGAGGTGAGGACGATCCGCTTTGTCTGGCTCAGGTTGTGGACGCCTGAGCCATGTTCAGCGGCGCCGCGGCGGTCGCGTTGGGGCAGCCTGGTGCGGAACCGGGAGACCGTAGCGGCCTGCTGCGGCTCGCAGATCGGCGACAGCCACACTGTCGCTTGCGAGCGCTGCGAGGATCGCATGCGCGAACCCGTGGAGTGCCGCCAACTCTTCTCCGATGGGGCCGTGCGTGTAGAGATACAGGCCGCTCGGCACGCGTCGCACGGCTGTGGTTTCCCTGGCCATTCGTTGCAGCAGCGCTTCAGCCATGTCCAGCCCGATACCGAGATGGCGCTCCAGTAGCGCAACCGACGCGGCGCGGTGTTGATGCACCAGTTCCAGCGCTTTGCCATACAGGGCGTCGGCGATCGGGATCCGATCAGCGTGCATCGGCTGCCCGTGTGCCAGCCGGCGGCACGCGCACGCTGGAAATCGACGTGGCTACCGCATCCCATTCCAGAAAAGGAACGCCGGCAGTCTGGTAGTGCTGGCGCTTGCTCGCCATCCGAGCGTCGTACTCGGGATTGCCGGCCATGCCGAGTACTTCGATGACCGTTTCGGGCTGGACATCGGTCAGGACGAAGTCGGGGTGTACCTCCGCTCGGCCGATATGCCGCAGCGGCTTGCGAAATGCCCGGCGCAGAGCGACCAGGTGATCGGCCATGGCGACCTCATGGGAGGAGTCGCAAGGCAGAAACTGCCGGTTGGCCAGCATGGCGCCAATATCGACGACCGTCAGGTAGTTCGAGCGGGACTTCTCAATGAGCAGGACAGCGACACACCGTTGCTCGGTCCGTCCGATGCCGGCCAGCGCAGTGCCAAAGGAAGCCTGCAGGCGTTCGTACAGTCCCGAGGACATGAAGAACCGCTGCGTGCTCTGGCGCAGGACGACCTTCCCTCCGTACTGGGTGGCGGCGTGCGACTCGATTTCGCCGATCAGAATGCCGCGGGGATTCCCGGCGGCGGTAGGCGAAAGCCTAGCCTGCCACGCCTCGAACTCGGCCAGGATTTCGGACTTCCGCGCCGGGTCCCACCGCTGCATGACGTGCAGCAGCCCGTCGGCGTCCTTGCCATTGATCCTGCAATCGGCCAGTTCGGCCGTCAACTGTGACCAGCAGCCGTTCCAGCTGCGGGCACCGGTACCAGGCCAGACATTAAGACCGGCCTGCTCCCAAGCGAATTCGAGGAACGCCAGCAGGCCTGCGGATCGCCGTTGCGGCTTTGTGCTCTGGCCCTTCGGCGTTCGCTGGACGGTTTTGGCCGGTGTGTGGGTGCTGACCGAAAGTGAGGCGTCGAGGCGGATATCGTGGCGGCCATCGCGCATGCGGAATGCGTCGAGACTGTCGGCGGCGCCGGGCGTTGTCTGGGTCTTCCGGTGGAAGGGGCATCCTTCGGCGTGCCGGAACGCCTGTTCCGGCCAGCGCGCGAGCAGGAAAATATCGCGGTGTCGCCGGATCACCAGTTTGGGCCGCGGCCGGCCCTCTGCGCAGCCGCATTCCGCGAATCCCTGGATCGTCTTGGCACGCTCGAGGTGGCGCGCGTAGCGGCCGGGATCTTCCAACACCTCATCCAGCGGGTACTCGTTCCCGCCAATCCGCACGGTGATCATGGTCTCTCCTTTAGACACCGGCTTCCCGGAACATGGTGTAGAGGTCGCGCCGGATCTCGCTCACATCCAGCAGGCGCTTCGCGCGTGTCATGGCGACGTAAAGCAGGCGCATCTCTTCCGGTGCCATGGTGAGTTCGCCGTCGTCGCCGGTCCTGAACTTGAAGTCGCCGGCGAGCTGCACGCGCTCCCATTCGAGGCCCTTGGCCCGGTGGACGGTCGACACAATGTAGTCGGCCTCATCCTCTGGCGAGACGCGGGTGAGGATCAGGCGCAGATAGTCCACGCCCTCGTTGTCGATCAACGTGACGAGGGGCTTCAGGTCGCGGCCGGCGAACGATTCAGCATATTCCTGGACCTCTTCCCACGTTTCGAACAGGGCGAGGGTGGCGGGGTAGCCGATGCGCTGGCCGCGCATGAGCTGCTCGGCGCCGTCGGCAAAGGCGCGGAGCTCGTCGACGTTGGCGCGCACCGCCACGCGATCGCCCCGGCCGATGCCCTGGGCAAGGTGGGTCAGGACCGTCGCGTTCTTGCGGCACAGGATGGCGTCGAAGCGATCCTGTTCCGGCGTTGAGTCGTGCAGGATCCAGGATTCAACGTGGTCCTGTCCACGGACGGGCGTTTCCTCGTCCATGAGCCGCAGCACGCGGCTGGCCAGTTGAGCGATGGCCGGGCCGAAACGGAACGATTCGGTGAGAGCGCATTCAGGTGCACGAATATGCTCCATGGCGTTGACCGCGCCGCGCCATTCGTAGATCTGCTGGTACGGGTCTCCGACGTAGATGACCTGGGACTGCTGCGCGCGCAGCACCGACAGCATCAGGCCATCGGCATCCTGCGCTTCGTCGAACAGGATGAAGTCGGCACCAATGCGCGGCCGGCTGCGCTCCCACCTTTTTACGTAGACGTCGTGAACGATCGCTGACGGGGAAGCGGGGTCGAGGTATTCACCCCAGAGCCGCTTGACGTAGGGCAGCAGCGAGTCGCGCAGATGCTCGGCCTTCTCCTCCTTCACGATCGACTCCACTGGAATGTGCCACGCAAGAGGCTCGGCCTGTGCGGAGCGGCAGAAACGCGCCGCGCCGTCCATCACCATTCGGGCGACCTTGCTGGCGCTCAGTTCGAGGTCCTTGCCGATCGTCGTCGGCAGGCGCAGCTTGGCGAGACCGTAGCGCAAAGCGAGCTGATGCGGCGGCTCGACCGGGTTCTTCAGCTTGCGGGTGATTTCCGGTGGCGTGGCGCTGAACGCGAGCGAGTGGACGGTACGGCAGCGGGTGTTCTGCGGGAATTTCTGGGCAGCCTCGGTGGCGATGTCCTTGTTGAAGGCCAGATACAGCCCTCGCGCGCGGCCGCGGGCCGCGGCAGCCAGGCGTAGCGTCGACGTCTTGCCGGCGCCCGCATACGCCTTGACTTTCAGCGGCCCGCCGGCCTTGACCGCGTCGACAACGGAAGCCTGTTCGTCGGTGGGGACCATCAGGCGATCTCCAATGCAGTTTGCTCGGGCAGCGAGGCTAGAACGCGTCGGCGGATGGCCAGTGTGTCTGCACGTGCGGCTTCCGAGCGTCGCTCATACTCGCCGCTGACGGTGTCCACGATGTAGGCGAAGTAGAGCGCGGTAGTGGGCCCGGTCCAAGCCTGCCACTTTGCGCGGATCTCGGCCCGCTGGTCATCGGAGAGCGAGAAGTAGCTGGCGCGCTTTTCGCGCCAGACGCGTGCGTACAATGCCCGCGTTGTCTTTTCAAGGCTGTCGGATCGCCGTTGCCGCCGGGCAAGTTCCTCGTGGGGAGAATGCTGCTCGGCCGCCACGTGATCCGCAAAGAGCGGGTACCTGTCGCGCTCGCGCTGCTGTTTGCGCGCGAAGGCGGCCCGGCGACGGGTATTGAAGTCGATGGGTGTGTGGCGTTCGAGGCGGGAGAAGCGCATGGCGGGAAGGTTTGGATTGCTCTTACATCCAAGATACCGAGGCCGTCGAGAAGTCAAGGCGGCCGGCGCGCATGTTGCGCCGCGTACCATTCTCAGCCCGAATTCCGCCGCACGTGGACATGAAAACTATAGAATTTGCCGCGTCTTTTACGGAAAGCCATGTCTGAGCTCCCCATTCTCAAGTTCCGCGAGGTGTCCCTCGGCGCGCGCCCGAAGGGCGAGCGCGAAGCCATTCCACCGGGCGATCCGTCCTACGACGACATCGCGCTGATGGATGCACTCACCTTCCGGCGCTATCTGGATCGTGTCTTCTGGCATCCGCGTAGCGAGGTGCTGCGCTTCGAAGTGCGGGCCGTGCCCTCGCCGGCGGGCAGAATCTATGACGTGGTGGCGCTGGTTGCGCCCGGCGAGGGCGAGGTATGGTTTTCGGAACAAGCGTTGCCCGCCCGGTGGGACTACGTGGCGATCACCGAGATCAACTACGGGCTATCGAAGCGGCTTCGATCGGAACTCAAGGCCACAGGCAAGATCCCCGACGACTACCAGGCCTTCGACGATGGCCCATTGCCTGACTTCTCCAATCTGGAGAACCCCGAGGAGGTTGCGCAGCGGCGCTGGGCCGTGGTCGACCGGCTACGCGAGGCCAACCGACGAGATCGCATCGCGGCAAAGCGCGGCTGAGTTTGCGTGGCCCGCGGTTCGGTCCTTGTCCCGGCGTTAGACGCGCGGTAAGATTCGTCCACTCTCCGCGCTACTGCGCATCGACCCTGCCGGCTTACCGGCCATCTGCTTTTTCACCCATTGGGGCCTTTCCCAATGGGGAAGGCCCCGTTTTCGGAGCCTTCTCATGCGTATTTCTTCCCGTATCAGCACGCTGGCTGTTCTCGCGACCGTCATCAATCTGTTCGCGGCGCTGTACTTCCTTGTGACCACTGGTGACGATCGCCTTGCTGCCATGCAGCTGCACCTCGTTGCCGAAATCGAGTTCCTGGTTCTCATCAGCTGGCTTCTCGCGAAGCTGCTGCATCTGGATCAGAAGCCTGCCACTGCGGGCTGACCGTCCTGGTCAGCCGCCAATCCACTACCCACCGGGGAACGCTCCCCGGTGGGGCGTTTCCCCAAGTTACATCCAAGGAAACGCCATGTTCCAGAAATTCCTCGAAATCGAAGTCGGTCCCGCACCGTGGGAAGAAGAATGCGCGCAGGTCGGCAGCGATGACTATGCCAAGCGCTCTCCAATGGAGTGCGCGGTGTACATCCGCCAACTGGGCCGGATCTTCGGCGTGCACGCGCCGGAAGTGCTGTCATTCGTGCGCAGGAGCTTCCCCCACGATTTCGGCCGCTATCACGAAGTGGTGGCCTGCATGAATGCGGCAGGCCATGCGCTGTTCGATGAGTCGCGCTTGCCTGCGCAGTGGGATCACGTCGCCCGGGCCGAACTGGCCTGGCTGTGCTTGAGCGATCGCTACCGCCGCTTGCTGCGGGATGGCGACTGCGACCTGCTGGACGTGCCAGCCCTGTACCGACTTGGAACGATTCCGGATTTTCCAGATCATCCGGTCGCGCACTGGCTGGCGCTGGGTCTCGTGCCGATGCCTACCGGCCCGGCGCTGGCGTTCCACTAATCCAGCCTTACGGTAGACGAGATCGGCGACTCGGCTGGTCAGCCTGCTATCCCTTATTGGCCCGTTCGGGAGACCTCCCGTCGGGTGGTCTCCTATACATTTCTTGAGAGACCACCATGTACAAGGAAATCATTGAGCAGTTCATCGCCGCACAGACTGCAGCCCACGCCGCGTATGCCGCGGCCGCAGCTTTCGAGCGCGAGACCGTCGCCGCGATCCCTGACCACTATCGATCGGTCGAGCTTCGCAGCGAATACCGTACGGCGCAAGAGCTGGAGAAGTTCTGCCGCTCGGTCGCCAGCGGCGTCGTCAATCGCGCCCGGCGCGAGTTTGCCCCCCAGGGCGCGCGTCTCGATATCGCCCACGAGGACGAGTACAAGCGCGCTGGGCTGGATATCGACGCGGCCCTGAGGGCCGGGAAGATCCCAGACATCGACGGGCTGTGGGCATCGATGGACCGCCGTTACGGCGGCCATGGCGGCGCGGAGCTGGCCTACCAGCAGGCTGCCCAGCGGATCATTTCCGGCTTCGGCCTCAACCGCAAGCGCGAAGTCAAGCGCACCGCCTCGGCGGTGGTCCTGCGCAAGCACGTTACCTCCGAAGCCTGCTATCGGCGGACGGTGCGCAAGGTGGGCTACTACAGCTACCAGAGCACGGCGGACTGCCTGTCTGGCCTCGCCACCTTTGCCGCCAAGGCGGGTCATCAGCTGCTGGCAGGCGCGCTCAGCCAGGTCAACGTGCACGACGTCGAGTACAACTACCGCGAGAAGCTCAGCTACCCCGGTCTGGACATCGTGTTCTTTAAGGACGCCTGGGAGTTCAAGGTCTCTCACCAGGTTGCAGACGATTTGATGCTATTCCTCGGCGAGTACGGTGAGGCCTTCATGCAGGAAGCCGCGTAGGCCCCATGTAAACTTTTACGTGTGGCGCCTAAGGGCGCCTCGTCTTCCTGGAGTAGAAGTACATGTACAACGCACGCATTGAGGCATTCCGCGCAGAGGAGACCCTTTCCGGATTCCAAGCTATGACGCCAGCGTCGGCTGACCTCAAGCGGTTCTGCCGAAAGCAGGTCGCCGAGATGATCCAGCGGGCCGGCGTCGAGTTTGGCATCGACGGTGCCCCCATCGCCATCGACGAAACACGCCTGGCTGTCGACGGCTATCCCAATATCTGGGAGGCCATCCGGGCCGGTGTCGTGCCGGACCTGGATCGCTTCTGGAACCTGCTGCGCGACACGTACGAGGCTGATGGGCCGGAGAAAGCCGAGCAGCAGATGGCGGCCACACTCGTTCGTGCCTTCGGCCTGGCCAGCAGTTCGGCCGTGCGCCGCTCCACCGCCTTCGTTCGGCTCAAGCTCATTGCGATATCGGAGACGGTCAGCGATGCCTCGCTGCCATCGCGTCAATTGCATTTCGGCTCGTTGGAGCCTGTTTCGCAGGCGTTCGCTGCACTCGCGGTCTTTGCACGCCGCAATGGCCACGCCGTTCTGGCGAGCTGCCTCGCGCAGTTCCATCCCGCCGATGTGTTTGAGTCGCAGCAGCGGCGCACCTTCCCAGGCCTCGACGTCATTCAGTACAACGAGTATTGGGAGTTGCGCTTCGCCACGCCAGTCGCTGACACGCTTCTCGCGTTCGTCCAGCGGCACGTCGGCATTTCACCTCAGTCCGCATAGTCGACCACGGCTTGCATCCCCCTTACGCCCCGTCAGTGACTTTCACCGACGGGGCTTTTTCTTTTCTGGAACCCATCATGTCTAATACTTGGTATGCGCCCTTGCGGGCGCTTGTCAGCCTTGGCTCTCAGGCCGAGAAAATCGCGCACCAGGGCGAGATACACGCGGCGCGTCAGCGCCATCTGTCGCAGTTTTTCACGCCCGATGCCATTGCCCGCCTGATGTGGGGCGCGGTCGCCCACTGGCAGCCTAACCGGAAGGTGTCGATACTCGATAATTCGGTCGGCTCGGCCCGCTTGCTGCAGTTCGCGAACGCGGGCACGCACAGCCTCTATGGCGTGGACGTGCACCAACCAACGATCGAGGCGGTGCAGCATGCCATCGAGGCTGCTGGCTTTGACGGCAGCTTTCGGCACGCCGGCATGGAGGAAATCCATCCGACGCGCTTCGATGTTGCCCTCATTAACCCGCCGTTCTCCATCCATCTGGAGTCGCCGCACCTGAAGCCCTACGACTGCACTACCTGGGGCCGATTTGGGCCCAACACCAGCGCCCTGAGTCATGAATATGGGCTGTCCCAGGCACTCGACGCGGCGCAGATCGTGGTGGCACTGCTGCCCACAACCTTCGTCGACAAGTTCGCCGGCCTGGTGATCGGCCACGGCGAACCCTTCGCCGATGCGGCAAGGCGTGTGGTCGGCGTGTTCGACCTGCCAACGAGCGCCTTCCGGGAGGAAGGGGCGGAGGTGCGCACCTCCATTGCGGTATTCGCGCGCTACCGCATGCGCGCCCGCGATTTCGTGCGGCAAGCCGTGTCGGATTTGGCCGAGCCGCTGCCTGCGCTGGAACTGCAGGCCGAGGATCGTCTCTATGGCGAACCGCGGCTTGGCCACCAGCTGCTGGATGACGAAGGGCCCGCTATCACGCGTCCGGTGGCCTCGCAGAAACGGGTACGCATCTCGCATGACGGGCGCCGCATCGTGCTCGGATTCGAGTGCGGGTTCGTCGAGGCGATGGTGCTCAATCGTGTGCTGGAGCGCCGCATCGTGTCGCTGGAGGGCCAGCGCCTGCCCCGTGGCTTTCGCTACGCAGGCACGGGCCGGCTGGATCTGGAGGCCTATCTGGTGCAGCCTGATCCGATCGGGGCATTGGGGACGCTCGTTGCCATGGTGAAGTCTGCCGGCGGTGAGCCGGAGTTTGCACCGGGCTTTCTCGAGCACTTCCGCCAGCGTCTGCGTCGCAGCATGCGTCAGGCGTTGCCCTTGCGCCATGCGGTCTGGACGACCGGCGTAGGCGCCGCCGAGACCATCGTCGGTACGGCCACGAAGACGCATCTGGTCGATTCGTCGGTTTGGGGCGGCCCGGTTATCAAGGCCGGCCAGACGGTGCGCTTCGATCGGCAGCCTGACGGCCGCTACCAGTACACGGTGCGGGACAAGTGTTATGTCGTCTCGTTGGACGAGATCACCACCCGCTACAGCGTCGGGAAATCGGCGCAGGCGTGGGAGATCGTGCACGAGGGGATGGCCGTGCGCTATCCCGGGCAGGCCGAGCGGCTGCGCAAGCGGCTGCTGGCGCTGGGCATTGACCGGTGGCTGGACTGGCAATTCCAACAGGAAGACCTGGTTGAGCTGCTGCTCAAGCCCAACGGTGCTGTGGCCGCGTGGGAGCAGGGCTGCGGCAAGTCGCGTCTCGCGGCGGGCCTGATCCTGCTGTCCGGCGTGAAGCACGGCCTCATCGTTGTCGAGGCACGGCTGATCGCCGAGATGCGCGCCGAGCTAGAGCAGGTCATGCCGGCTTCGGACGTGCATGTGATTCAGTCGCCTGAGGACCTGGTGCAGCTTGGCCGCCTCAACCTGATCGCCTATGAGCGCTTGCGCATGCCCGTTGACCGGCAGGCCTCGCGCCGCATCACGTACGCGCATCGGCTGCGTCGTCGCGTCGGCCTGCTCGTGGCCGATGAAGGGGAGCGCCTGTCCAACCCGGCAAGCGACCAGAGCCGGGCGCTCTGGCAGCTATCGGCAAAGCGGCGCTATATCCTGACTGGCAGCCCGATTGCCAACTACCCGCGCGATATCTTTGGGCTTATCGCGTTCACGGGCGGTGACGGCACGGCAGCCCAGCCGTATGGCTACCGGCGTGGCTACCTGGAAGCGAACTGGCTCGCCTCGGTGCAGCATGCCGAGCGCGGCATCGACCGCTTCCGCAGCGACTTCGTGGTGCTGGAATGGGTGACCTGGGAGTTCGCCGAAAGCCTGCAGGATGGGGCCAAGCGCGAAGTGCCCAAGATCGGCAACCTGCCGCGGTACCGGCAGATGTTGGCGCCGCACGTGAAGCGTCGATTGGTGTGCGAACCCGATGTTGCCCGCTATATCCGCATCGAGCCGCCCGCGGTCGAGATGGTCGAGACGGACTGGGACCCCGCGCATTTGTCGTTGTATCTGCGGACGGCCGACGAGTTCGCGCAGTGGTACCGGGACGTGCGAAAGGTAGAAGGGAAGTCCAACAACCTGATTGCGATCCTGGCACGCATCCGTGCCGTGCACTTCGCCGCCAACTATCCGCAGCATGGGGTCGAGGGTGTCGGAGTGCTGGGGCAGCTGACCAGCAAGCAGCGCGAGGTGATCAAGCGGTTGGAAGCTATTGCTGCAGAGGGAAAGCAGGCCATCCTGTTTGCCGAGAATCCGGGCGTCATTAATCTCATCGCCAGCGAGTTGAAGGCGAAGGGGGTAGAGACGGTGCCGTTTCACGGCGGCATTCCGATTGCGAAGCGCGTGGCCGACAAGGACAAGCGTTTCGTCGGCGGCACTGCCACGGGCCTGTTGTGCACCAAGGCGTCGGGCCGGGCGGGCTACAACCTGCCCAATGCCGACTACGTCCTCTTCTACGACCGTTCGTGGACGTGGCGCATCGAGTACCAGGCGATGCGGCGTGCGCTGCGCTGGAACCGGAAGGGGCAGTTGAAGGTGGTCTATTTCCATTTGCCCGGGAGTCTAGATATCTACCAGGACCAGATGGTGGCGCACAAACGGGATGCCATGGAGGCGGGCCTGGACTGGGTGACACCGGAACTGGAGGACGAGGCGTTCCTGCATATGGACACGCTGTTGGACGAATTTGTCGACGATCTCGCCAAACTACACGGCCGCAAGGCCCGGGATCAACGTGAACTGCTCAAGGAGGCAGCATGAAAGCGAACGAGTGCAGCATCGCCATTGGAGAAGGGCTGGCAACGATCAAGCGACGCGGCACGCGTGGCACGACCGTTGCCCACATTCTCGGTACGATCGAGGCGGACGGGTTGGAAGTCGTCTGCCTCGATCGTCTCGTTCATGGCATCGCCGAGAGCGAGATGGACGGCTGGCAGGTTAGTGGCGCCGTGACCAGCGTGCTGGCCAGGCCGATTGGACCCATTCCAGCGAAAGGCAGTCGAAATTGACCAACTTTCGGGGGATGCCTCTGGCTTAAACCACTTTAAGATCAGTTCCGTAGCGTGCCCCGCTACGGAATTGCCTCTCAAGATGTACCCGTTCCACTCAAGCCCTCCTCGTGAGGGCTTCTTTTTTTGCCAACCTGCTGGGAGCGACCCAAAGAGTCATCCGGCCATCTGCGAAAACGGTCACTCGTCACAGCACTTTCACATGGGTGGCCGTTTCATCTTCAACCGCCCAAAAACCAAGTCGAGAATAGAAGGCAGCGGCGGATTCAGTATCGGTTGAAAGCCGGACTTGACGGAAATGCTTCGATGCATTCTGAAGAAGCTCAAGAACGAGGGCTTCACCTATGCCGCGACGCCGAAAGGCGTTTGCAACATAGAGACGACGCAGGCGTGCTGTAAAGCCGTCCGTGACGTACGGGTCAACGTTCAACCCTCCGATTCCTACAAGGGTTCCGTTGTCAGTGATCCCGAGGAGACACTCCCCTGGCTTGTCGAACCTGTTGCTTCCGACGCGCCACTCGTCGATCAAACGCCCAACAAAGTTGAATCCTTGCGCTGAAGCCTCACGCTCCAGATCAGCTATCTGTGGCGGAAGGACTGTTAACCGATTGACCGAGAACATTTTGGAGTTTCGCAGCAGGCAGGTGGTAATGTTAGCGATTCGACGGTCCGCTTACCGGCAATTCGCCTGTCGTCGGCAAACGGCAGAAACTGGCCGAAGTCAGCGCTTGGCGGGCACGAATAGACCATAGCATCTTGCTCGTCGATACGGAATTCGAGTATCCTCACACCACATTCCGCGTCCCTGACGCATCGACCCCGCACCTTTTGGTGCCAGCTTCTGCAGTATGGTGGCAGCCGGCTTAGCCTGGCAGTCCATCCTTCCACCCCATCGGGAACCACGTTCCCGGTGCGGCAACGGGTTCCCATTCCGTCTCGGAGAACCCAAAAATGCAAAACCCCACTGTTGTCATTGGCAAGATCCGTCCTGGCCGTAACCCGCGCAAATACTTCGATCCTGCCCAGATGGCTGAGCTGACCGAATCCATTCGCGTGGACGGTCTCCTTCAGCCGATTCTGATCCGTCCCGTCGAGGACGATGAGAATGGTCATGAGTATGAAGTGGTTGCCGGTGAACGTCGCTACCGCGCTGCACTGGCTGCGCATGGCGATGGATACCACATCCCCGTCACGCTCAAATTGATCACCGACGCCGAGGCAGACCGTATGGCGTTGATCGAAAACGTGCAGCGTGCCGACATGGCGCCTTCCGAGGAGGCCGTGGCAGCATCGAGGATCGTGGGCCAGTTGCAGGGCGACCGCGACGAAGCGGCCCGCCTCCTTGGCTGGTCGCGCTCGACGCTGGACAAGCGCCTGGCGCTCATGAACTGCAGCGACTCGGTTCTGGATGCGCTCAACACTCGTGTCATCCAGCTCGGCCACGCCGAATTGCTGGCGACGCTCGCCAAAGCCACGCAGGACAAGCTCCTGCCGGTCATCGTGAGCGAAAAGAAGTCCGTGTCCGAATTGAAGAAGACCATCGAGGCTGCCGCGTGCAGCCTGGAAAAAGCCATCTTCGAGAAGACGGAATGCGCCAGCTGCCAGCACAACTCTTCGTTGCAGACGGAGATGTTCGGCGAGGCAATTGCCACGGGCAACTGCACCAACCGCGTCTGCTATACCGAGAAGACCGACCGCAAGCTCGACAGCATCAGCTACGGGCTCAAGGACGAGTATCAGGTCATTCGCATCGTACGCCCCGGCGACAACCACACCCGCATCCAGCTTCAGGTCGATGGCCCGACTGGGGTGGGGGAGGAGCAGGCGAAGGCTTGCCATGCCTGCGAAAACTTCGGTGCCGCCGTCAGCGGCCTGCCCGATTCACTGGGTAAGGTCTACAGTGGCCAATGCTTCGACACCGTCTGCAACCAGCGGAAGGTGGCCGAACGCCTGAAGGCGGAGCGCGACGCGAAGGCGGCGGCGCAAAAGCCTGCAGGCGGCGTGGCCGGCTCCGGCAAGCCCGCGAATGCGAAGGCTGGGGACAAGTCCTCGGCGCCAGCCGAGAAGCCTGTCACGTCGATCAGCGAGTCGGAGAAGGTCAAGAACTACCGGACCGATCTCTGGCGCAAGGCGCTGCGCAAGGAAGTCGCGCAGAACGCCGAGCAGGCCAATGCCTACCTGATCTCGATCGCTCTCAGCGGCCTCGCACGCAACATCGGCGGGGACAAGATGGGCAAGTTCTTCGAGAAGCTGACGGAGCAGAAGGCGTCGTCGACGCTGCAAGGCTGCCTGACGGCGGTGCATGCCCTGGACGCTGGCAAGCGGCAGCAGCTGACCATTGCGTTGACGGTCGCGGCGGTCGACGGGATGGAGGTGGCGAACCTCAAGGAACTGTGCCGTTACCACAAGCTGGATCTCCGCGCGCACTGGAACTTGCAGAAGTCGCAGGACTTCCTTGAGATGCTCACCAAGTCCGAGATGAAGGTTCTCGCGGACGAACTGGGCATTCGCAAGGCGCTGGGCGATAGCTTTGCCAAGCTGTTCAACAAGCCGAAACCCGAAGTCATTGCCGGCCTGCTGGCTGTCGATGGCTTTGACTACACCGGCAAGGTGCCCAAGGTCCTGGGCTACTGATCCCTTTCACACTGCCTTATCGCAGGGCGCCATCCGGCGCCCTGCCTCATCCCATTTCCCCAAGAGGTCACCATGTTTACTGAATTGGTTCCGCTCGTCCGTGCGAGCGACAAGGTTGTTGTTACGCTGTCCATGCAGGGCGATGTCATGTCCGTTGTTGTGCTGCCAGTTATCAAGAATGCCGCGGACGCTGCGCTGACATCGCCTCTGGTGCTGTCGGCAACGCCTGCGGAACTGGATGCTGAGTTCGCGGCGGCCGTCCTGAGCGTGAGCGAGTCGCATCGCTCGCTGGCAGAGCAGGCCGAGGCAACGAAGTCGATTCTCGATGCCGCCAAGTCCACGCAATCGTCCAAGGCGACGAAGGCGCTGGCCAAGGCCGCATCGCCATCGGCGTCGGAAGCGTCAAGCGGGTCGGACGATGATAGCGAAGCAGGCGATGCCGAAGCTGGTGACGCCGCGCAGACCGAGGCGGACGCGAAGGTGAGTACGCCGTCCTCGGTCGGCACGGATCTGGCGTCCCTGCTCTAAGGAGACCGACATGGCACTCGAAATCAAGAAGTTGCTTCGTCAGTTTTCCTACAACGGCATGGCCCTTGTGGACCCTGGTCCGGCGTTCACGCCAGAGCAGGTGCGCGACATCTATTCGGCCCAGTATCCCGAGCTGACCACTGCTTCGGTGGATGGTCCGGAGGTCAAGGGCGAGGTCGCGAACTTTACTTTCGTCCGCGCCGCCGGCGCCAAGGGCGCACATGCGCAAATCTGACCTGATGAAAGCACTGGCCACCGGCCAGTTTGCCACCACCACGGAGCCGCCCGAAAGGGCGGTTTTTTTACATTCTGAGGAGACTCAACAATGCTGTTCGATCCTCGGTCGTTTGTTCCAGAGGTCGACGCAGGACAACCCGCATGGACGCCTGCGCGACAACGTCCCATTGCCCGACGTCGACCTGCCCATGATTTTCTGACGCTGCCGGCCATCCCTGCTGGGGTTCCAAACAGCGCGCTGCTGACCTTCGGGGATGAGGTCGATGTGATGGACCTTGTCCGTGCACAGTTCGCCACCGGCGTACTGCGTGCGAGCGATGTGTCGAACCCAACGGGCGCAGGCGATGCGTTCGCGCAGGCCATGTTTGCGTGGCTGCGCGCCCGCACCCCTGAGTGCAAGCGACTGAGCTTCGGCTTCTCGCTGATCGACATTGGGGCTGCGAAGGATCAGCTGATGCAATTCGGCTGGGAAGACGAGATCGAGGCGCCGCTGTATCTCGCCATCGACATGCCCGGCGACGACGTCTACTTCATCGGTGAAGCGCGCGCGAGCGCACTGCGAGCGGCACACCCGCATCTTCTCTACACCGCGATGTCGCTGATCAATACGGCTAGCGCGAAGTCGCTCTTCCTGCGTACCCCTGAAGCCCTGCTTGACCTGTTTGCGCGGTGGCACTGGGAGTACGACAGCACCCTTGCCGACGACAAGAACGCCAGGGAGTTCCTTGCCGAGAGTTGTGGCATGGATGAAGGCGACATCGAGCGATACCTGCCGTCTGTCGTCAGGCCGGAACTCGCACCGGATGACGTCTTGCCGCCGGCCTGCCACGGCTATCCGGCGTCGAGCAAGCTGCGAGCATTCGGTAGCAGGAAGCTCTATGAACTGTCTCGCGCCCACAATGGCTGGATCAAGGATCTGTGTATTGCACTGGCCGATCTGCGCCTGACGCTGAAGAGGCGAGGCAACAGGTCGGCCGTTGCAGGTGCACAGTGGGCGGAGCCGGCATATTCCGCGGCCACGATCGCGTATGCCCGGTCCGACTACGTCACGCAGGTCCTCGACGACCTCTATGACGGGCTCAATAACAGCGGCGACGCGACGACGTTCCAGTGCTTCATCCCCATTGCGAGCGAGCCTGTGGCGATCCGGCAGCAGTTCAGAGACCTGGACGGCATGCTGAAGACCATCTCGGCGCTCGATCGCGTTCTCACACTCATTTCTGACTAGGAGGGCCACATGGCCGAAATCCTGGCCGCTACGCGGTCGCACGACGTGGCCCTGCAAGGCGCCATTTTGCTTTATGGGCAGGGGCCAGGGCAGTTCTCCTACGCTACAGCCCATCGCATCGAGCCGGATGGTTCGGGTCGGCCCGTCATTGGCGCTGGCACCCCGTTGAACCGTATGGCGTTGATCCACGCAGTACGTGAAGTGGCGGAGGCCTCGCTCCCCAAGGGCGAGTTCCTTACACCCAACGTACTGTCGATCAGCCCCAGCGCGGTGACCTGGTGGTTTCCGGCGGCACAACGGCGCGTGTTCTTCGACTGCAAGGAATTCGGCAAACGCAGCGCGGTGGTGCCGCACCCCGCGCTTGTGTTCCAGGCATCGCAGTCCGGGTTCCGGGTCTTCGCCCTGAGAGGGGACGAGCGCCCGGTACCGCTCAGCGACCTTTGCGAGCCGCCTTACTTCAACACCTGGGACCACGGCAAGATTTGCATCGGCTCAGCCCATGTGCCCAAGCAGATTGACGTGGCATCCATTGCAGGCTGGGAAGCCGGATTCTTCAACTCGGCCTTCACCCATCCCAACCATGGCGGCAAGCGCGTGACATACGAGCGCGGCGCCTATGCCTTCTGGAAGGACATGCTTGACGGGCAGTTTCCCGACTACCCGAAGCAGGTCCTCGTTCCCATAAAACTCAAGCTGGCGGATCTGATCGCCGGCAAACTGGACAAAGCATCATGAATCCTGCTGACGCTGCCCTGCAGCAATCTTTTCCTTCTTTAATGGTGCCGCGCTTCGGAGCGCTCGCACCCATGGAACGGCCCGGCGAGCGCCTGCTCATTGCGGCCAATGGCGTGTTCCTTGAGATCGTCCGGCCCTGGCTGCGCGTTGTCCGCCATCTCGGTGCCTTTCAGCATCGCACGGCCATTCCATATGGCGAGGCGGCAGAGACAACCGAGCTGCGCTGCAGACGGCTCCCGGCTGAGCTGATTGGGGAGTTCGCCGCGATGGCGCGTGCCGCGCATCCCAAGGAAACTGGGGGGTGGGTGGTCTGGAATGCCGACAGCGCTTCGTTCCGGCTGGTGCCAGTGGAAATCCTGGAGCACAGCGGCGGGCACCTGAAGTACGAGCGCCCCTCGCTGGCTGCAGACGATGTGCTGGTGGTCGACTGCCACTCGCATGGCCGACACCCGGCGTTCTTCTCGGCTACCGATGATGACGACGACCGTCACGACGTTAAGTTTGCGTTCATAATGGGCAACTGCGGCGCGCCAACACCGTCGATGTCGCTGCGGCTCTGCGCGAAAGGTATTTTTGAGAACGTAGAGAAGGTCCCTGCCGACTGGTACGCCGCGGCGCGCGAGGAGGTGCTGGCATGACCTTCGAGCATTGCATTCCCGCGAGCATGACGACGCGTGCATGGAAGGTGGCAGTGGTTGGTGCCGGCGGCACCGGCAGCGCCTTGCTACCCAATCTGGCGCGGCTGCATCACGCCATGCTGGAGCTGGGCCACCCGGGCGGCATCGAATGCACGGTCTACGATGACGATACCGTCAGCGAGACCAATATCGGTCGTCAGGGCTTTTATCCCGTTGATGTGGGCCAGCACAAGGCGACGCTGATTGTGAACCGGCTGAACAACCTGATGGGGACGCGCTGGGAAGCGCAGACGCGTCGCATTGGCAGCGGAGATCGCTTCGTCTGCGACATGGTGATTGGCTGTGTCGACACGCGGGCTGCCCGCAAGGCAATCCTTGGAGCGATGAAGCGTGGCACAGGTGGCTACTATCTCGACTGCGGCAATGAGTCGGACAGTGGCCAGGTGATTCTCGGCCAAGTGCGCGGCAAGGCGGCACAGCGCTTGCCCCATGTGGGCGACCTGTTCCCCGAGCTACTGAACCCGAAAGGGGACAAGGCCGACACTGCGCCGTCCTGTTCGATGGCAGAGGCGCTGCAGAAGCAGTCGCTGGTGATCAACCAGGCGATTGCGGTGCAGGCTTACAACCTGCTCTGGACGCTGTTTCGCACGGGCACGTTGAAGTTCTCCGGCGCGTTCGTGAATCTGGCGGTGGGGCGTACGAATCCGCTGCCGGTAGACCCACAGGCCTGGGCGCGATTCGGGTATCACCTGTCCGAACCGAAGCAGCGCGCGAGCCGCGCCTCTCGCCATGCCGCTTGAAGCCGCCATCCCCGAAGTATGGGGATGGCATTTTTCGTGCGCCCAGCATGGGCGCACTCTTGTGGGTGCAAGTCCCACCGTAAGCTGATCACAGCGAACGAAGCGAAGCGCAACTGCGTGAGGGCGACCGAGCGTGGGGAGGAAGCGTGGAGCGTAAATCGTGAGCCGATGAACAAGAACCACATAGAAGGCGCGGCTGAGCAGGGCGAGCGGGCGAGAAACCGCGAAGCTCTTGTGATCAAGGCGAGGCAGCGTAAATGTGGCGGCTGTGCGATGAAGGAGTGCGTTCTTACCTGGGGAGACCTCACCTCGATCCCGAAAGGGTAACGGCGTCGAGCCGGAGTGAGGAGTCAGCAGAGGCCGTAGTAGCCAGAGGACAGACCGGCAAGGTTGGAGCTATTGGCGAAGGGCCGAACGAGAGGAAGTGTCAGAAGCCATGACGATGTTGGAGGCCAGGCGCCAGAAGCCCGCGCGAGCGGGGCGGGACACCGAAGCCAGGGGTGAAGCCCCGGATGGAGTGTGTCGCGGCGAAGCCGAAATCCCGCGGCATGAAACGGACGGCACAGGGTCGGCGCTGCTGGAAGCGGCGCTGACGCGCGAGAACTTGCGGCAGGCGTTCAAACGGGTGCGGGCGAACAAGGGGTCGGCGGGTGTGGACGGGCTGGACATTGACCAGACGTCGCGCAAACTGGCGTCCGAGTGGCCTCGTATCCGTGAGGAACTGCTGCGGGGGACGTACCGGCCCAGTCCGGTACGACGGGTGACGATCCAGAAGGCGGAAGGTGGCGAGCGCGAGCTTGGCATCCCGACGGTGATTTCATAATGCACCTCTCACAGTTGAATGTTGGAATGTTGCGGCTGAAGATGCCCTGAAGTGCGTACCCAATCGCGCAGTTGCCGCTCCTTGGCGGGATCCAGGGTGATCCACCACGGGCCCCGTCCGTCGAGCTGACGGGCCTGGACCACCTTGCGTTTGATCCAGTAATAGACGACGTGCGCACTGACCGCCAGTCGACGGGCGAGTTGCTGTACCGTGAGCTCGTCACCCCGCTTGAGGCTGACTGACGCAATCTGATACCGATAGCGGATCCATTTGACCATGGAGAGCGTGAAGGGGCGGCCAGATGCGCTGCGCAGGCCTTCCTGATTGAGGCGCGCAACGATTTGCGGGTCGGACAAGTGCTGCGACAGTTGGCGCACCTTCTCGACGAGCGCGGCTGGATAGCGCATCGCTTCGGCGACCGGCTTGGGCAAGTTCACGGTGATGTCGGTACAGGCGCCACCCTGCCAGCGGATATGTAAGATAGCCTGTCTGGTTGCCGTCAATTTCTCTACCGTGATGTCCCGGATGAGCAGTCGCAACATGCGCTTGCGATCCTTCGCCGGGGTCGTCTGAGCGCGCCAGAGGCGCGGCAGATTGCGCGCCAGTGCGAGGACCTGGGTCTTCTGTTCTGGCGTGGCGACACGCGCCTTCTGGCTCTGGACCTGGGCGGCTTCCGCCTTGATTGCTTCGAGGCGAAGCATCGCATCATTCCAGCGACGCTCGAGGGTGCCAGCAACCAGGCGGTTGGCGGGATCGCATTCCTGGTAGCGACGTTCGGCGAGCGCGACCTCGTACTCGGCGCGTTCGATGCGCATGTGCCACTGGCGCATGATGGCCTGATCGCGCTGTTCGAGTTCGTTCAGGGCTGTCAAGGCCAGTTCGAGCTCGGTCGGGCGCAGTGCCTTGAGTACTTCGGCGCCAATCGCGTTGTCGAGCAGGTCGCTGCGCACGTTCATGCAATCTCTGGTCGCTAAACCCTGGCGGCGCTGCGCATTGCACAGGTACAAGGGATAAATGCCACCGTTACCCTGGTAGCGCACGGTCAGCGCCCGACCGCAGCAGCCACATAGCAGCAGCCCCTGAAGCAGCGCCAATCCTTCACGCGCCGGACCGCTGAGCACGGTGCCTTCACCGTTGGTCCGGTTGCCCGCCAGGCGTGCCTGGTTCCGCTCAAACTCCTCCGGGGTGATGTATCCCTCGTGATGTTCGGGTAGATGGACGCGCCAGTCTGCCTTGGGTACCGGCTGCACGCGCTTATGCACCTCCCCCTGTGGCGTGATGCGCTGGCGATACTGGTACCGTCCAAAGACATAAATGCCCGCATACGAAGGATTCTTGATCAGGCCGATCACGCGCTCATGTCTCAGGCGCCCCCAGATGAGCCGGCCCGCCCAAGCGCCGCCATAGGCGCGCTTGGGAAAGCGCAAGCCACCTTCGGCGAAGCGCTTGACGACCGCGTATGCGCTGCCGGTCTCGTGAAACAGGCGAAACGCCAATTGCACGGCGCCGCGCACCTCGTCATCGGGATCCAGGACGATGTGGCCCTCGTCGTCATAGCACAACCCAACCGGGAGCGGGAAGCGCAACTCACCCTTCTGCGCCTTGTTGAGCTTGCCGCCTTGGAGGCGCCCGCGCAAAAAGTGCAATTCGGCCTGTGCCATCGTGCCTTTGAGGCCCAGCAGCAGGCCGTCGTTGAAGTCGCCCGGGTCGTAGCACCCATCGGCGTCGACGACCAAGGTACCGGTGAGCGCGCACAACTCGAGCAGGCGATGCCAGTCCAGGTTCGAGCGCGCCAGGCGCGACACCTCCAGCGCAAACACGGCGCCCACGTGCCCCATCGAGACATCCGCCACCAGCGTCTTGAAATCCTCGCGGCCCGTCATCTGCGCGCCTGACTGACCGAGGTCCCGATCCAGGATCCGGATCGACGTTTGTGGCCAGCCCAATGCCAGCGCTTGGTCGCGCAACGCATACTGGCGCTCGGTGCTCTCCTGATGGTGTCGCACCTGGGCCAGCGTCGATTGGCGGATATAGATGTACGCCGGCTTGCTCTGATGTTGGGGGGTGATCTTGGTGTTCATCGACGGCCTCCTCGGTCAACTCCAGCGCGGGCTCTGCGGTGAGCCAGGCTTCGAGCATGTTGGCGATGAGTACGCCGGCCGATTGCAGGTCGATGGAGTCGGTGAGCGACAGCGGCGACTGGCTCACCGACGCCCCTTATAGCGCCTCGCGGCGGCGTAATAGTTCGCGATTGATCTCGCAGATCTCCTCGATGATCTCGCGGACCCGGTGATAGTTCGTCAAGTGTTCGGAGACGTCGGCGTAATCGGCCTGTGGCACGTAGTCCATTTGCGGCCGGCGCCCGGGGAAACTCACCGATAAGTAGTACTTGGGGCCATGACCGGGGCCGTCGGCGCACTTGCAGCCAGGCTTGCCACAGCGCTTGTAGCGTTCGATGAGCGAGCCCCGCAAGAGCGTGTCCAACGCCGGCATTTGCTTGAGCAATTGCGCGCGGCGTTTGCGTAGAGTGGACGACGGAATATCTTGCATTAGCGGACCACGTTAAAAACTGGTCTGATAGTAGGGCAATGAAATGCATTGATCAAGCTCCTTTGGTTGATGACTTCTTGGAGGACGAAGCGGCAAGCTGGTCGATCAACGCGATCAGCTCCAGCAGCATGCCCAGATCGAAGCGAGATACAGGGATCTTGCAATCGTCTTCGACGGCAGGCGCGCCCCAGTCGGTCCATTCGCGGGCAATGCTGAAGCTGCCGCGCTCGACATGACCCAGCAGCAATGTGTCGACGCCCGCCACCCGGCGCGTCTTCAGGACCGGATAACGCTGGCCCCGGAGCGGATGAAACGGATGGCGGATCTCAGCCCATCCCAAATGCTCGTTGAGCGCTTGTGCAGTTCGCGCTGACCGTCCCGACGGTGACGGATCGGCTGATCCAGCAGGCGCTGTTGCAAGTCCTGCAACCGCTGCTTGACCCGACCTTCAGCAAGCATAGCTACGGGTTTCGGCCTGGACGGCGGGCACATGATGCGGTGTTAGCCGCTCAGTCGTTCGTGCAGTCGGGCCGTCATGTGGTGGTGGACGTGGACTTGGAGAAGTTCTTCGACCGGGTCAACCACGACATTCTGATCGACCGCCTAAGGCAACGCATCGCCGACGCCGGGATCATCCGGCTGATACGAGCCTACCTGAACGCGGGAATCATGGATGGCGGGGTGGTCATGGAACGGCATCAGGGAACGCCGCAAGGTGGTCCCCTGTCGCCGCTGCTGGCCAACGTCTTGCTAGATGAGGTGGACAAGGAGTTAGAGTGGCGGGGTCACTGCTTCGCGCGGTATGCCGATGACTGCAACGTCTACGTTGGCAGTCGTCGCGCTGGCGAGCGGGTGATGGCTCTGCTACGAAGGCTCTATGACCGCCTCAAGCTGAAAGTTAACGAAGCCAAAAGCGCCGTGGCGCCGGTATTTGGTCGCAAGTTCCTTGGGTATGGCCTATGGCAAGCCCGGGACGGTGTGATCAAACGTGTGGTGGCTGCTAAGCCAATGGCGGCGTTCAAACAGCGTGTCAGGGTACTGACGCGGCGCAATGGTGGGCGCAGCCTCCAAGCCGTAGTCGATCAGTTGCGCCCTTACCTGCTGGGCTGGAAAGCCTACTTCGGGCTGGCGCAGACCTCCAGAATCTGGCGTGAGTTGGACAGCTGGATAAGGCGGCGGCTTCGGGCCTTGCAGCTCAAACAGTGGCGCAGGGGCAAGACTATCCACCGCGAACTGCTTCGCCTGGGGGCCTCACTACCGGTGGCGCAGTCGGTGGCGGCGTTAAGCCGTCGCTGGTGGCACAACAGCCTATCGGCGATTCATCGGGTGCTGACCACTGCCTACTTCGATAGTCTGGGACTGCCCCGTCTCGTCTGACCTCAACCTCTCGAACCGCCCGGTGCGGACCCGCATGCCGGGTGGTGTGGCAGGGGATGCAGCCCGATGGGCTGCCCCCTATGCCGATTTTTTTGTGGGGCTCATGGCAGCGGCGCTACTTAGCTTTCGGCTCCCACCTATCATCGACCCGCCGGCGCACAGCCCAGGTGGCCGTCTTCCTGACAAATTGGAACACACCACTATGCAAGACCTTCATGTCTTTGCCTCTCTCGAATACCGACCTGTTAGGGTAGCTGGCGACTGGCTACCCGATGACTTCGCAGTTGATGCTTACTGGAACGGTGTCGGTTGGAACGGCTTCGTGGTGCCATTGTTTACTCTTGCATCAGCGCAGCAACTATGCAAATCGATGCCAACCCTTGAGTTTGTAGCGAGTGATTCGTCATTCCTGCTTTCCGAAGGGCACGATGCGGTATCCATCCAGGGAAAGCCGTATCGCGTTGGCGGGGCGGAGCTGATGTTGTATGCGATCGGCGACAGTTGGTGTTGGCGTCACGCCGAATCCATCTGACCAGATGTCGCTGCGGCGCTCCTGTACGGGATTGAATCCGACTCCACAAATGCGCTCGACGCTGCTAACATAGGCGCACCTACCGCGTCTCCGACGCATCGACACTTCCGGTTGTATAGCCGGACATCTCTTTTCTCCCCTACGGGCCTTCCTGCCCGTGGGCATGATGGCCCGATTTTCATTTGAGGCCCTCATGTTCAAGCGATTCTTCCTGCTTTTCCTTTGCTGCGCCGTTTTCACTGGCTGCGCTGCTCAGCCGACTTCGCCCAATACCTACCGGGCGACGGAAGCGCTGCGGACAAGTAGCGCTGAAGCTGTCACCGTCGTCAGGGTTCGCCCCGTCACGATTGTCGACAGGGACGGCATTATGTCGGCCCACACCGGCGTACCCGGTGTGCTCGGCGCCGTTGTCGGCGCGGTGCTTGGTGCGCGCATCATCGGCGATGGCAATGGCCGCTACCTGGCTGGCGCCCTGTCGGGCACCGTTTCGGCGGTCATTGCACAGACAGCGGCGAACCAGTTGAGCCGCCGCGATGGCGTGGAAGTCATTGTCCGCACGGACAGTGGCCGCCAGGTCGTCGTGACCCAGGATGCGGATCAGCAGTTCGTCTCTGGCGAGCGGCTGTTTCTCGTCTCGGGTGCCGGCGGCTATCGCCTCACTCGCTAACGGCCTCCGGTTCGGAGTCCCATTCCTTTCATTCTCCCCGCGCGGACCCTCCCGCGTGGGGGCTCTGACGCGAACTGGAACCAACCATGTTCGACACCGCAGAAACATCTCCCTTGACGATCAATCCGATCGAAACGAAGGGCAGGTACATCTTCGAAGTCGCCGATGACGTCCGACGTCAACTGCGCAGTGCGAGCCTGGAGCCGGAATGGCTCAATGCTGCCAATTTCACGGATGACGACAACGAGGCCATGTATGGCCCGAAGTCGTCACGCCAGTGGCCACAGCTGGGTGCGCGTGAGCGGCTCACCGTCTCCGTGCATCGCGGTTGGTCGGAAGGCTGGGCGGTCTTTGTCGACCGGATCGGCTACACCGGCGAGGCCCCCAACCTGGTCACCACTGCCCAAAAGTTGCTTGTTGGCAAGGTGCTGTCCGAGCGCCAAGCTTGGGACACCGTTCGAGCCATCAGCAAGATTTTCGATCTCGCCTGACCTCAGGCCCATCCCAATCGCAAGCCCGAGAGGGCTTGCCGAAGCTTTCAGGCTTCGGCAAGCGCTTTCACCCGCGTCATTGACGCATCGACCCACTGTCCGGCTTAGCCGGACCAACCCTTTGCGGGACACTGTCCCGTTCGGGAAGAGGTGTCCCCGATTTTTTTAGAGGACATCCATGAAACTTCCCAAGTCGTTTCTTTCCCCACAGGCTCCGGACAACCAGGCCGCGTGCCGGGCATTGCGTCGTGACGCTTGCCGAGTGCTACGCCGCTTCGCTGGTGACCTGGCTCTTAGCCCGCGCGACTACACGATCCGCGAGCACCGCCAACGGCGCCGTGATGTCGACGTGTTTGCACTGCAAACCGAATCGCTGCTGGTTGAGATCCAGCATCCGGCAGGTGCGGAAGGTATCCGCATGTCGTACCGGACTTGCCGCGGCCGTCAAGACTTCACCGGCGGCCGTGATAACGCGGTCAATGTGTCGTCGCTCTCCACCACCGAGGGCTATGCCAACCTCTTGACCACGCTTCGTGTCGTTGCTGGTCGCCGCAGTTGAGGGATCGCCAGATGACGAGACTGATAAAAGTGACGTTCTCGGCCACTTCCGGCGAGGAATTGCACGGCCGTGCCGAATTCGAGCGGACACAGGGGCTTGTCACACTGCCTCAACGCCTTCTGGCAGTGATCGAAAAAGCGCGCGCCGAAGGCGAAGGCTTCGAGATTGTCGCGCACGACAACGGCTACCGGTTTCCGCTGATTCATCACCAGGCCGCCACCTACCGGATGGACAAGGGTGGTGGCCAGCGAGACGGCTTCTTCTATCTTGCCTGGAAGGCGATCATCGAACCATCGAAGGATCAGCGGCAGCAGTATGGCCGGTTCGCCCATACGCTATCGGCCGCGGCCCTGATTGGGCTGGTCGGATATTTCAAGACCGTTTCATCGTGGTCATTGCACGCGGCTGCGGACGTCTGTGGTTTGCTGATGGCGAGTGTTGTACTATTCGTCGTAGGCGCAGTCCTTTCCAAAGGAGATTGATATGCTTGGCTTGGCAGCCATTGTTGTTGCGGTAGCCGTATCCGCATTCCTGCTGTGGGCCGACCGTAACGGTCGCCGCGTCCACAAGGACTGAGTCCATCCCATTCTCAGGAGCCAATTCTTCGGCTCACCGCTTGAACGCACCTCTCGGGGTGCGTTTTCGTTTTCAGACTCACACGGGCGTCGTCCCGATGGGGCGACTCCTATCATCGGAGTACCCCAAAATTGATGCACCTATCTACGGCACTGGCCTGGCCAGCTATCCCGCCGGCGTAACGCTGCACGTCGGTTTCTACGATTCGAGCTTGCGCCCGGCAATCCAGTTGCTGTGCGCTGACGACGGCATGCCCTATGCCTCGCTCACCGTGAATGTGCCGGCCGTGGACCTGTCCGAGGGCGAGATTTGCATCGCCAGCGACTGGAACATGCCTTCTGACCTGAAGGCCTCGTTGCTCGCCACCGGCAAGTTTGCTGACATGGGCCAGCGTGGTGGCAGCGTCTGGCGCATCACATGTCCGAACCTGCTGTCAGAGGTCGCAGCAGCTCGCCTAGCGGCCATTCGTCCGAGGCTGGCCCGTCGGCCAGCGCCGGTTGTCTAGTCGAGCCGTACACCAACTGATATCCCTCAACCCTCTCGGGGCACGCCCCCGAGGGGCGTGCTCCGTCTTGGAGCGCAAAATGTACGTAATTTCCGTTGGCTCGGCACGATCCGAGATGCGCACGACGCTCGCTGGCGTGCTCGAGTTTCTGAACCTGGACCGCCGCGGTCTCGCCGCGCCTCGCCCGGAAGACATAGCCGTAAGGCACATCGAGAAGGGAGAGATCCCTGTGGTGCCGTTGAAGTCCGGTCGGCTCGCAATACGGCCTTGCGGCTCAGCCCGGTCCATCCTCGCGCGGGTGATCGACGAGATCGACCGCTACATCGTGCGAAGCGAGGGCAAGGTACTTCGGCCGCAGGAGATGAGCCGCTCCTCCTGGGTCGCCGTCATCGCCGCAGGGCGTCTTGCATATTTCCCGGACGAGGTCATCGACATGGCGACCGCCGAGGCTGGACCGCTCTTCCATACGCGCGACCTGTTCGAGGGCGAAGGCCCGTTCGACATCGCCGCTTTCGTCGACCAGGAGTTCCGGCGCCGTTTTGGCTTTGGTCGTCAAGGCCCGCAGTACGCGCCTGACGCAAGCCCGAACGCTCGGCATGAATTGCATGTCGCCTTTGCGCTGCTGCGCGGCGAGAAGGTCCGCGAATGCGTGCTGCAGGCGTACCGCGACGATCCCGAGATAGGCAAGCACGATCTTGACTGGATGCGGCCCTTGATCGAGCTGCCGGCGCTGCGTGGTGCATTACCGCCGGCACAGCTGCATGGCCTTTGTCGCGTCATGCGCCTGAACAAGCTGCCCATCACGTCGAGCATCCTGGGCAGGCTGCTCACGATCATGCGCCGGCTTCCGGCAGACAGCAGCGATGTGCAGATCGACGATGCACTGTTCGCGGCCGGCATCCTGCCACCTTGGACTGTACCGACGCCCAAGCCGCCGGCGGAGGAGAACGCACAGCCGGTGACGAACCTGGCTGCACGGATTCACGCGCTGATCAGCCAACGGCAGTTCCAGGAGAGCATGGACAAGGCCAAGGCCGAGCGGGAAGCGCGGAGAATCAGCCAGCGAGAGTTCGATCGCCAAGCCTGCGCTGCTGCAGCTTACCGCGCAGCCTATGGCTATGAGTGGCCGAACCGCGTTGCGCTCGTAGTCATGCAGCGCAATGTGGCGGCGGTCCTGCAGATCTTTGACGGCCCGAAGGACTGGAACACGGATTCGAAGCGCGCCCTGCGCGACGAGATCGGTGTCGACGTTTTCCAATGTTCAGCGATGACTCGCCGACGCCGGCTGTTTGAACTGTGTGGATTCTCGGAAGCCGAACAGGCCGAATGGGAGGCCCACGAGGTCATCGAAAAAGCGCAGAAGCGCGCCGAGCGTGAACTGGCCGATGCAATGCGCCAGGCCGATGCGGTCAAATACCGTTTGGAAACCGGCCAGGTGATGAGCGGGCGTGAGTATGTCGACTTCTGCATTGACGCGGGCTTCTCCCAGCTCATCGACGAGCCACGCGGTAGTGCCCGACGCTACCTGATCCATGATCCTGTGAAGCGGGCTTCCCGACCGCTGCGCGCCAAGGACGGCACGCTCGACTATGCGCGCGCTTGTCTGGCTCAGGTCGCCGTGCCTGTGGCGCTCGTCGCATGATTGTTTTGCCCCCCGGCCACTGGCCGGGGGCATCTTCTTCAAATCACGCTTGGATATCCTGAGTATTCGAGTTCATGCGGACGCGACGCTTGCGTTAGCCTTTGGACTACACACAAAGCTCTGTTCGCACTGAAGGACGTTCAGTCCGAACCGAGTTTTACCCGCGTCTGCGACGCATCGACCACGCCGGCATGCCGGCCATCCTTTGCAACTTCCCACAGGGACGATCCCTGTGGGGACGTCAATTGTGGGCCTCTTTTCCTGCCCACATGCACCTCCAACCTTTGCTGTAGCCGCTCTGGCGCGCCAGACGGGAAGCGCCATGTCTTGCCCCGCACGCGCGCAATCCAGCTCGCTGCGAGTTCTGATCATTCCCATTTCCTTTCCTGCGACCGGCCTTGGGGCCGCGCTCGCGCTATCCCATTTTTCAGGAGCAATCCATGTCCCATCTCGTTCAAACCATGGCTTATGTCGGTGCTACCCCGTGGCACGGCCTGGGCAACCAGCTCGAAAGCAATCAGCCGCTCGAAGTGTGGGCGGACGCCGCTGGCATGAACTGGCGAATCGAAGAAACCGACGTGATGTATCGCGCCGGCTCCCACGATCTCGATCCGCTTCATTCCTTCCCCCAACAGAAGGTGCTGTTCCGCTCGGATACCAAGAAGCCGCTGGCAACGGTGTCGAAGCGGTACCAGGTCGTCCAACCTTCGGAGATCCTTGACTTCTACCGCGACTTGACCGAGGTCGGGGGCTACCAGCTCGAAACGGCAGGTGTGCTCAAGGAAGGTCGCAAGCTCTGGGCGCTCGCGCGTACGGGACAGTCGACCAAGATCGCCGGCGTCGACGAGGTGCGCGGCTACCTGCTGCTGGCCACGGCCTGCGATGGCACCTTGGCCACCACCGCCCAGTTCACGTCGGTGCGGGTGGTTTGCAACAACACGCTGCAGATTGCGCTTGGCCGCAATCGCGGCGCCGTCAAGGTGCCGCACCGCAGCCAGTTCGACCCGCGCGCTGTCAAGGAAGAGTTGGGCATCGCCATCTCCTCGTGGGATGGCTTCATGGTCCGCATGCATGAACTGGCCGACCGCAAGGTGAGTCAGGTCGAATCGGAACGCTTCTTCCAGCGCCTGTTCACGTACCCGTGGACGAAGCCGGATTCGAACGGTCCCGACAAGGTGAACGAGCGCGGCCTGAAGGCAGTGCTCAATCTCTTCGAGGGCAACGGTCGTGGCGCCACGCTGGAATCGGCGGCCGGGACTGCCTGGGGTCTGGTGAACAGCGTGACCGAGTACGTCGATCACCAGCAGCGAGCGCGCAATGCAGGCAATCGGTTGGATTCAGCGTGGTTCGGTGCCGGCGCTGCACTCAAGCAGCGGGCTTGGGACGCTGCGATCGAACTCATTGCATGACGAGATCGTAATTGATTAGCTCTAAAGCGATTAGCGATTCATGCCGATGTTTGGCATGGAAGTAGTCGTTTTAGGTTTCACAAAGCCCCGGCACTGTCCGGGGTTTTTTTTCGCTCGTTGCCATGATGCTAATTGATTTTTATTCCCGATACCCTCGATGGCTGTTCCGGACCACAGACGCGAAGCGACCTGCGTTTCTTGGCCGCAATGCCTGTCGTAACACGATCAGGACTGACGGGCAGCGAGTCGCGGAGCGACTGATGCAACGGCAGCCAATTGATGTGGCGCATTTCCACAAGGAGTGCTTTCATGAACTCTTTGACGAGTGGCAGAGTTTGGTCAGGCAGCAGGCAGTCCAGGTGCAGTATGACGCGTGGATGGACCAGCGATATGTGCAAGGACCCGCATCCTCAGTGACGCTAAAGCGGGGAAGGGTTGTATTTGATCTAGTGCATAGGGCCGTGTACGAAGTGCGCGGCAAGGACGGAAGCGGGCGCATCTTCAGAGTGCAGTTGGCCAATGACTTTCCGTATGTGTCGTTTCGAGATCCCGCCAGCGGCGTTGACTATCCGTGGGTCGGGTTACCTGACGTTTTTACGCAGGCTGAGTTGATGACGCTGCGACGCATGTACTAAAAAAAGCCCGGCAGAATGAACTGCCGGGCTTTTTGCTTTTGAAAGAGAGGTGTGGAACCGCGCTTTTCGATTTCTTGGAAGGAACATGTTCCTTAACTGATCGCTGGCTCCAACGCTTCGGCGGCAGATTCAGCGACGGTCACCCCCTCCTTTTGTGGGGGCGGAGCGTAACCAACGGACTGGATGCGGGTGATGGTGCCATCCAGGGCGGCATTCGGGCCAAGGCGGATAGTGCCCGCATAGATGATCCGGCCTTTCACTCGGCCGTTGATCAGCAACGAGGCCCGACCCACGACATCGCCTTCGACCACGCCGTCCACGATGACGTGCTCGCCGTCGACGTTGCCGTGCACCACGCCGCCTGCCGCGATATGCAGTAGGTCTCGGGAAGCGCCAACATTCCCGGTGACCAGCGCCAGGCAGGTAAAGCCGTGGTCCGACACAATGTCGCCGTGGATGCTCATGCCGGCACGCAGCACGCTGAAGATGGGAGGATTTTCCATGTCGCTCAGAACATCTTGATGTCGGTGGGGGAGTTGGCCTGCTGCGCCGCAGTGTTTCGCGCCGGCGCGGCACTAGTCGGCAGTTGCTGTGCAGTCTTGGCCGGAGCCGGTACGGTCGCAGCCCTCGAACGTGCTGGTGCAGGTGCTGGCGGGGCTGCAGGTCGCTTCACTATCTCCGCCTTCGACTCCGCCGGTGATCGATCCCGCGCTTGTTCCTCCGGCACCGCGACAGCGGATGCTGCGGAGGCCGGCGCCACTGCAGCCTCGGCGGTTACTGGAACCGCAGCAGACTGAGCAGCTTCGGCCGCGGCTACGCTGTCGCTCTTGCGTGGCCATTCATGGCCGTCGCCGGCGGCATTGCGCGCGGAAGCATCGGAAGCTGAATGAAGTGGCTGCACCTGCTCGCTGCCGGCACGCGATTCCCGCTTCCCAATTGATGTGCCAATGGCGAACATGAGCGCCGCGACCGCGACGAAGCCTAGCCCCCATAGCAGCCGGGGATTGCCGTTCAACGCGAACGGGAACGGGGGAGTTGACGCCTTTGCTGGCGCGGAGGAAGTGCCGCTATAACCAAGATGCGGCGCAGCCGCTGCAACTCCGGCTGTGATATCGATTGTGAGGGGTGGCTGGGCGTATTGAGCATGCAGTTGCTCGATGTCACGCATGTCCATCGGGGGAACTCCGGTGAGAAAAGATCAGTGCGCCGTCGGGGTCGAACTTGTCGGTATCCGGGATGCACAGTTGGTGGATCGCGGTGATGCGCTTTGCTGCGATCTGGATGGTCGTGGTGCGTTGGTCCGGGGAGATGGACCCGCATTCCTGGCTGTAGAGAGTCTCCACGAAGATTCGGTCGAATTGCATCAGCAATCTGAGCAAACGACCGGCGAAGGAATGGGAGACCTTGACCTCCTTTTCCTCGTAGAACAGCGGAATCTCGACCTGGTCAGTCGTCGAAAGCCAGCTCAGCGCACTGCCATACCACTCCTCCGCGTCGCGGAATGCTTCGTCCAGCGCCTTGACCTTGCCGCCACGCGCCACGACGAACTTGGACGAAGCGTAGTAAAAATGCGCATCCAGGAAGTCGCGCGCGAACTTCGAGCAGTAGGCGTGGAGGGTGGCTGAAGCCGTCGTCGGCGTGAGGCGGCTGAGACGTTCTTCGCTGTTATGTCGCTCAATGGGCTTGAGCCCACTGCCTGATATCTTGGGTGGATCTTGTTCGGCCATTTTTTCATGTTTTTCGGATGCTCTCTCAGAGTGAAATTGTCTGACATAACAGGGCATCCGATGACTTTGAAAGCTATGGCAAATTGGCGAGCATTCGCATTCCTTACAGGAATTTTCTGTGCCACAATGCTTTCACACCTCGCGTCACTGACGCATCGACCCTGACTCCTGGCGAGTCCATCTTCTGCTTCAAGTCGTGCATTTGCGCACGCGCCGACTGGTTGGCTACCAGTGTGGATATTCCTTGTGCTAAGTGTTTTCGCCGAACACTTCCCTCATCAGCTCGTAATACGCGTTCTCGCGGTGCCTCCCTGTGAGTGCGCGCAATGGACACCGTTCGAGCCCGGGATCATGTGGAGCTCTCTCTCAAAGGCCCCTCCCGGGCAGAACGGCAGCCGTCGAGCCGATCCGTGAACCTGCGGCCGAACCTGTGGGTTCGCGAAATGGGTTGCAGTGCAGCGTGACCATGCTGCACGAGGACGACTTTACGTCCTCAGCATCGAGCAGCGCGCATTAGCGTGCCGCTCCCTCAGTGCCACGCCCCCGGAAGGGGCGTGGCATTGCAGGTTCTGAATAGAAAAGCTCGCTGCCGGCGCAATCCGGAGCGGGCTTTCTTCGTTTCTGGCGCGCCTCTCGCGCCGCCAGACTTTCGGAAGCCTGCGAGTCAGGCTTCCTCATTGCCGCAACGACCCAGCGCGGGGCCGACACAGCCCAGCGCCTTCGGGAGCATGCTGCGTCCATCCGGGCCGATGTCGTTCTCTTTCCTGAAAGGAGAAAGGACTACCATGCACGCACCCATCACCTACAGCGAACCTGGCGGACGCCGCAGCCTCCT
This sequence comes from Cupriavidus oxalaticus, assembly GCF_004768545.1. Taxonomy (NCBI): domain Bacteria; kingdom Pseudomonadati; phylum Pseudomonadota; class Betaproteobacteria; order Burkholderiales; family Burkholderiaceae; genus Cupriavidus; species Cupriavidus oxalaticus. The sequence goes on from NZ_CP038639.1 coordinate 287,693, forward strand.
GGAGGAGCGGCCCACACGGCCACCGATCATCGGCAAGATCCGGCCCGGTATTAAGGTTCTGACCAAGGCCGCCCGCGAGAAGTCCGAAGCCGTCAAGATCCATGACCGGATGTTGGCGCAGGGTCAAAGCTTCGAGCGAATCGGGGCAGAGATTTCCCGAGCCACCGGGATCAAAACGCCCCTTGTACCGAAGAACGTGCCGTGGTTCACTTGCCGCGGCTCGGACTTCGCCAACCCGGCAGTGGCTGAAGACATCGTGAAGCGCTACGGTGAGGACCGTGGCGACGGCAACGGCTTCCGCCTTTGGCGCTTCCCGGTCATCTTCGCGTTCGACGACTGGTTGAGCAATATGCCCAATCAGCTCGTGGCATGGACGCAGAGCGGTCGCCAGTTCTTCTCGGAGTACGGGCCGGACGGCAGGCGCTACTGCAAGATGTACGCGCCCCCCGTGCGAGACGCTCGCGCCAATCGCGCGAAGCGAACCTGGGGCGGCCGCACCATCATCCTGCGACAGGACGACGATATCCCTGACGGCATCTGCGATCCGCATATGTGCCCGCAGTACCAGGAGGGGAATTGCAACCTGTCGGCCAGTTTCTATTTTGCGCTGCCCAGCATTTGTGGCCTTGGCCTCATCGAAATGCCGACAACCTCAATTTACGTCCTGCAAAAGGCTCACGCCGCCATGCAGACCGTAGCGTTGGCGCGCGGCAGGCTGGTGGGCGTCAAGTTCTGGATGGCGAAGCAGGAGGTGGAGATCAGCCGTATCGATGATAGCGGAAGGGCCGTGCGCCAGATGCAGTGGCTCATCACGCTGGACGCCGAGATCGATATCGCTGCCCTGCTGGACGGGTCGGACCGTCGTGCGCCGGCACTCGAGATGGCGACGCAGGCAGTTGCTGCGCTGGAAGACGAGTTACATCCAGCGGAGCAGACGCCGCTGCCGGGCAATGAACCGCCGAATCAACCGGAGGTTGTTGATACCCCTGCCGCTCATCAAGTGCCCGTCGACGGCGAAGACCTGGAAAGTCAGTTCGAGGATCTGATGGCGCGCCTGGGCCTGGCCAATCAGGAGGGCCGGGCGCAGTTCCGCATCTACGCGTCTGCCACATTCGGGCGCGGCTGGACCAAGCGCGACCAGGACGTTCGCCAGTTGCTTGGCGAAATGCGCACAGCGCTGACCAATCCGCTCGCGTTCCGCGAACAGGTCGCCGCGATCGCTGCCGAAGTCGCACCGTAACGTCGTGCCGGCATGTCAGGGGAAGCCATACGGCTTCCCCTTTTTCCTTTCCTGCCGCGCGCCGGCACATTCCCTTGGAGGTCATACCATGCACAACGAAGGCGATAGCCTGCTTGTCGCGCATTTCTCGGATCTGCACTATTCCCCCGGCCATCTGGCAGAGGCCGATCGCTGTTTCGGCTTTGCGGTCGATGATGCAATTGCCGGCGGCTGTCAGGTTGGCGTGGTGTCGGGGGATTCCACAGACCATCGCCTGGATGCGCACACGCCGGCGCTGTCTACGCTGGCACGCCGCGTCCACCAGTTGACGGCGCGCATGCCCGTCTTGATGCTGCAAGGCACGTACAGCCACGAGCCCCCGGGCACGCTGGACCTGTTTCGCCTCATCGGCGCACAGTACCCGGTCTATGTCGCGGATCGTATCCATCAGGTTGCGCTATGCGACGGGCAGTTCGTGCCGTCGGCGAGGCCCGTCTTTGACGCCGCGGAGATCGACGCGCTGCTAGCGCAGCACGGCATACCGGAGGTGGTGTTCACCTGTGTGCCGACGGTCAACAAGGCCGTTCTGGCGGCCGCGGCTGGCGTTGCGAGTGCTGCCACGGCAGTTGGCGATCACCTGGCCGACTATCTGAAGGCTGCGGGCACCGTCAATCGCCAATGGCGATCTCTGGGCGCGAGGACGATCGGCGTTTCCCACGGTACCGTCAACGGATGCCAGACTGAGCACGGAGTGCCGATGGCCGGATTCGACCACGAATTCACCATTGGTGCACTGTTCGATGCCGACTGCGATGCCTTCATGCTCGGCCACATTCACCGCGCCCAGCAATGGGCGCAGGAGGGCAGGGTGGTGGCCTATCCGGGCTCCATCGGGCGCTTCCATTATGGTGAGATCGGGGACAAGGGCTACCTCCGGTGGCAGATTGCTCCCGGCCGGGCCGAGGCCTCGCTGGTGGCGACCCCGGCGCGGCAGACCGTTTGCATTGACTTCGACGGCCCGCCGGATATGGCGCAGCTGACCGAGATGGCCGCCGACGCTGCCGACAAGTTCGTGCGCATCCGTTGGTCCGTCAACGAGGAGCACCGTCAGCTTGTGGACCGGCAGGCCATCACGGCTCTCTTTGGCGCCAGTGCGGAGGTGAAGCTCGAAGCCCGGGTGCTCCCGGCTGTGCGTAGCCGTGCCGAAGGCATCAGCCGGGCCGCAACGTTGCCCGAGAAGCTGGGGCGCTGGTGTGAGTTGACGGGCGTTGAGGCCAATCCACTCTTGGACAGCCTCTCGATGCTTGAAACGCTCGATGCGCAGGCGATTGTTGATCGCGTGCTGACGGATCTTGCTGCCGATCCGGTACCACCCGCACCTGATGCTGCCCCACCCGAGCCTGTGGTGCCACCAGTCCTAGCGGCGCTGGTTGGCATGGAGTTGGAAGACGACGTTGGTGCGTTTCCGGCGCCGCTAGTCTCGAAGAACGAAACGGACCCCAGACCGGCCTTGCCATCGTCATCGCCTGCCGCCCCTGCGATGGACTGGCTGACGGACGATCTTTTTGCGTAGCGATCCGCATACAACTTTGAGCATGCGAGCCATGTTCCGGCAGCCCTAGAGGCTGCCGAAACCCGGTTTTCTTCGCGTCCTTGACGCATCGACCCCGCAGTATCCATCTTCTTTCTATCTACCCAGACGGGTGCTTCCCGTCCGGGGCGTACTCCGTCCTCTTCCAGGAGTGCAAAATGATTCTGTACCACGCCGGTCCTGACTGGCTGTTCGTTGAGGAAACGTGCATCGACCGCTCGGTGATGGCCAAGCGCCTGGCCGACGCCCATGACTTTACACAATGCATGCTGTATGAACCGTTCGGCCAGGGCCGCGGTACGGTGATCGCCAAGCGCGGTCACATGCTGGTCCTGGCGCTTGGTGAGGTCGGCCGAAACACCTTCTTTGCCGTGGCACCTTCCAAGGAGCTGCAGGACCTGATCTGGTCAGCATCCAACGGCTTGGCTTCCCAGTGGAGCCAACTCGAGCTCAGGGCCATCACTGGCCTTGAGGATTGGCCAGCTGTGATCAAGATGGCCGCCGGCGAGTTTGCCGCAGCCCGTCGCTCTCTGGAGCGCGCCATCGCTGGCAAGCCGGAACGCGATGTACCGGTCCTCGCCGAGATGCCAGTGTTTGACGACAACGCCATGGAAGTGCCGTCTGACTACCTTCACTCCTTCAACGGTACGGAGGTGTCCGAATGCGTCCACTGAAACTGATGCTCACCGGATTCTATGGGATCCGCGACGGCATGAAGCGCGATAGCGTCACATTGGACCTGACGACGCTGCCGGGGGGGCTGATCGCCCTTGTCGGCCCCAACGGGGCTGGCAAGACCACGATCATGGACAACCTGCACCCGTTTCCCATCATGCCGAGCCACGCAAGCAAGATGTCGGTCGACGCGTTCTCGTACTGGGACCATCTCTGCGCCCCGCGCGCGGAGAAGGATCTGGAGTGGGAGCACGGTGGCAAGACGTATCGCTCCGCGTTCGCGTTCCGCAATCCTGGCAGGAGCCGCAAGGCCGAGTACTACCTGTTCGAGAAGGACGCTGAAAGTGACTGGAAGCCCCTGCAGTTGCCTGACGGTACGCTGTCGGACGGCAAGGCGGAGACCTACAACCGGTGTCTGGAGGCCGTGCTGGGGTCGCCCGAGGCGTTCTTCACCAGCGTGTTTTCTGCCCAGAACCGTCGACCGCTCGCCAGTTACCAGGCCGGCGAGATCAAGAAACTGCTTGCCGAGCTGCTCGGGATCGAGCACCTGCGCGACTTGTCCGCGAAAGCGGGGGAGGTAGGCAAGCTGCTCACCCGCTCGCTGGACACTCTGCAGCGCGACGTGTTGACCCTCACGGGAAAGCGCGATCGTGCCGCGGTAGTTGCCAAGGAGATCTGGCAGGTTGGGGAAAGCCTGGATGCCCAGCGCGAGGCCAGGGAGCTGGAAACAGCCAAGGGTGTCAAGCTGATGCAGGAGCGCGCGACGCTGGCTGCGAAGCAGGAGGCCAATGCCGGTACCGAAGCGCGGTTGCGGGAATTGAATCAGCGCAAGGGCGAGTTGGAGCAGCGTGCGGTATTGCTGGCCAGCGACGAACGGGCGGCTGCCGGCCGTGCTGCGGTGCGCCGACGCGATCTGGACCGAAATGCGGCAAGCCACCGCGCAGTGCTGGCGGAGGCCTCTGCCATTGAATCGGCTGCCGGCGAGCGGGATGCCTTGCAACTTGCCATCGGCCGGAAGCAGGCGGAACTGGTTAGCCAGCAGGCGACTGTTGAGAAGCTCGATGCGGTGCAGGTCGAGCACGCAGCGCTCAGTTCCGAGCTCAAGGGCCTGGAACAACGCGGTGCCTCGGCGGCGCAGTTGGTCAAATCGCTCAAGCTGCAGGCCGACGTCATCGAGACTGTTCCTTGCCGGAACGACCCGATGCATGCCACCTGCCCGTTGCTGGCACAAGCCCGGAATGCCAAAGCGAGCCTCAGTGAGCAAGCCGTGACAGTTGAGGCGCTTCGCGACAGCTATCGCAAGAAGCTGGCGCACGCGCAGTCGATGGAGGAAACGCTTGCCGACCGCGCAAAGGCGCGGAATGCTTCCGCGGCGCTGCGATCCGACCTGGAGCGCGATCAGCAATCGCTGCAGCGTCTCACGGCGCTGGCGGCCAGGAGACCCATGCTCGACGCCGCGCGCGAAGGACTGGCGCAGGCCGACCGCGATCTGACCACCTTGACTGAGGAAGGCGCGTTGCGCGCAGACCGCCACAAGCGGGATGTTGCGGACGTGCAAGCCCAGCTTGACGCGGTGCGAAGGGAACTGGCATCGCTGGCCACAGAGGATGTGACCGGCATGCTGGCCCAGCTGGACCGCCAGATCGCTGTCAGCCGGGAGGCTGGCGCTGCCATCGCCGGCCGGATCGAAGCGCTGATCCGGCAGGAGAGCACGCTGACGGCGGAACGCGAGCGCCTGGATGCCGAGCTCGCCGGCTTACCGGCAGCAGAGGCCAAAGTACAGGCGCTGTCCGACAAGATCGCGCAGTGGAAGCTGTTGGCGAAAGGCTTGGGCAACGATGGCGTGATCGCGTTGTCCATCGATGACGCGGGCCCGGCCATCACGCAAATCGTCAATGACCTATTGCTGGCCTGCTATGGACCGCGATTCACCATCGCGATTCAGACGCAGACCGAATTGGCCAACGGCGAGAAGCGGGAGGGATTTGCCATTGATGTGATCGACGCCGACAACGACAGCACGAAGGATTTCTCCGTGATGTCAGGTGGACAAAAGGTGTGGATCAATGAGTGTCTGACGCGTGGAATCGCCCTTTACCGGTCGCAGGACGCGCAGCAGCCGTTTCAGACCCTCTTTACTGACGAGGCCGATGGCCCCTTGGATCCGGAGCGCAAGCGCGCCTTCATGAGAATGAAGCGCGAAGTGCTGCGGCTGGGCGGCTACGAACGAGAGTTCTTCATCTCGCAAACGCCGGATCTGGTCGACGAAGCTGACGGTGTCATCGATGTAGTTGCCCTGGCGGCGCAGTAAGGCTGCCCCATCGTCCAACATGCCCGCATCTCCGAAAGGTGAGCGGGCTTTTTCTATCTGACTACGAAAAAAAACCCCGAGATCCGCAAGATCTCGGGGCTTTTTCTTTGGCTCGTGGGAACCGGGACGATTACATCGCGGCGTCCTTCAGCTTCTTCAGCGGACGAACCTTCACCTTTACGGATGCCGGCTTGGCAGCGAACCACTGTTCTTGGCCCGTGAACGGATTCTTGCCGAAGCGCTTCTTCGTAGCCGGAACCTGGATGGCCGCCACTTTGAACAGACCCGGCAGGGTGAATTCGCCGGCGCCCTTCTTATGGATCGCGCTCACCATGGTGTTTTCGAGGTGGGACAGCACAGTCTGAACGGTCTTCTTGTCCAGTTCGGTCTGGGTGACCAGGTGGGCGAGTAGGCTCGACTTGTTGAACGTGTCCTTCAGAGGCTTGGCGACCGGGACGGCTGCGGCAGCCTTCTTGGCCGGAGCGGCCTTCTTTGCCGGAGCAGCTTTCTTTGCTGCGGTCTTCGTTGCAGTCTTTGCTACGGGTTTCGCTTTCGTGGCCATAGTCGTGTCTGGTTAGAAAAAAATGCGCGCCTGTAAGCGATTTAGGGTGGCGCACCGGCGAAGAATAGCAAAAGCAGGCGCGTATGCAATAGGGATGGCCCGATATCGTGTGCGCGCCAAGGATTGCTCGATCAGCCGATCCTGAGCGCGTGACAAGCGCGCCGGATGCGTGCAGCTGCCGCTCTCGCGGAGTCGCCCACTGCATGCCAGTCGTGGTGCCACCATGCGATAACGCTGGCAGTGGCCACGGTGTCCTCGGCACGGATGACGGCAATGACTTCCTCCGCGACGGCGGCCCACCAGGCCGCACCCTCACCGTCGCTTGCCCTTGGGTCGATCGCACGGCGGTAAATGACCTTCACAGTGTCCAGTGGAATATCCATGATCTTCCTTATTCGGCCTTTGCTGGCGCGTCAGGCGAGCTATTTTGGTGCATTGGCTCGTCCGCTGTCGGCAGCGTCGCAGCAATTCGGTCACAAGTGCGATGGCTGGCCAGCCCCAACATGCGGCTGACCTCATCACGTGAGTTGCCTGCCAGGAGATGGCGCCGGCAGAAGGTATTGCGCAACGTGCGGGGGCTTGGCTCTGCACCGGAGAACCCCATTGCGGCAAGTGCGGTCGCCACGATGCGACCGAAGCTCATGTCGGTGATCGGTCGGCCATCGGGGGTGAGCGTGAAAAGTAGGTCGCCCTCGACGGGGAGAATCGAGCGGCGGGCACACCAAGTCCGTAGGACAGGTATCGCGAAGTCGGCGAGGTGAACCGTGCGCGCGTCCCGTGCGCCGTGTGCCGACACAAAAAGATAGGGCGGGTTTGCATCCGCGATCAGATCCCTCATACGCGCTGCTCGCGCTTCCCCTGCTGTAACACCCGTTGCGAGGAATGTTGCGACGATCGCGCGGCCGCGCAAGCCGGCCAGGTCCTCGGCAGGCGATAGAAGATAGGCCTGTAGCCGCGCATCCTCCGCCTCATCAAGGAATAGGGGTGTGGGTTCTTGATCTGGCCAGCGTTCAGCAAAGAGGAGTGCGGCCGCTGGATTGTCCTGCCGCACGCCGGCGAAGACCAGATGTCGGCACAGGCGGTCCAGCAGCTTCACATACCGCATGCGGGTAGCCTGGGAGTACGACCGGCCGTCGGTCGTCCGCCAGAACGCGTCAACATCGGCGGTGCCAAATGAGGCGATGGTCGCGCCCCTGTTCATCAGGTGTCGGCGGAAGTGCTCGAACATTGCCTGATGTTGGACGATCGAGCGTGCCGAGAAGGGGCGGCGATCTGCGCCGGCCGCCTCACGCGTCTGCCAGTCGCGGTAAGCCTGGGTCGGGTTGCTGAGCCAGAGGGAATCCATTTGTGCCATACCCGCTGTTATATACTGAAAATACCTCATCTCGTACACGTGCCGCCGCTTCGCGGCGTGTATCGCTTCCAAGAGAGAGGTCTAACAGCGGCCTGCCTTAGCGGTTGCGGCGCGAGGCAAGCAGCGCATACCGCTTTTCGGGCGGGAACTGAAGATTGCCGACCTTCGCCCACGCCTTCAGGCCTGCATGGGCCAACGCCACGAGTTTGTCGGGCGGGGCTGGCCAGTTTCCTTCTCGGCATAGATCGCCGCCATCAGCGTTGTGAGGTATAATTTCACTTTCATGAAAGAATCGGAAGCAGCTTCCACGCTGACCTCCCTTCTTCACGGGACGGGCTTCCATGCCGCGACCACTACCTGATCCGACGCCGCCTTCGCGCGCGACAATTCGCACCATTCACCAACTGGGCGAGCGCATTCGAGCCACGCGAGCAGGGGAGGGGATGCCGATTGACCAGGCGGCAAGGCATTGCGCTGTCTCGATCGGCATGTTGTCCAAGCTGGAGAACGGCAAGGGCGTCAATCTCGAGCATGCCCTGCGTGTGCTGGACGGCCTGGGTTTGACGATGCTGGTCGTACCCAAGGCGCATGCGCCTTGGCTCGAACAGGCAGCGGCTCATGCGGCCAAGATCGGCGATGCGGCTAGGGATCAGCATGCCTGGCTGGAAGGTTAGAGACGCCGATCAGGACGGGCGTCATGCCCGGGTGCGGTTTTCGACCGGTACGGAAATGCCATTCGCTTGGCGTGCTGACGCGCCTTATGCCTTGCTGGGCCATCCGATTCAGTGCCGATCCTGTGGGCGGCTTTTCCCCGGCTGCGGCGTGGGCGGCAGCCCATGCGTGCGGGGAAAATCGGCGAAGAAGCGTTCGTAGGGCGGTCGCATTCGAGGTCACGGACGGCGGTCACTCTACCCTAGCGAGGAAGAGGCCATTGCTGCCGGGACAGAAAAGGCCAACCAAGACAAGGTCGAACTGCTGATCCATGGTCCGGATGGTCAGATCCGCGAGCGCAACTCTTTCGGCAACGATCCACGCTCGATCAAGGGGTGATACGCTTCCCCCACGGGGTGGCATCTGGCGTCGCGGCATGGCCTGCGGCGATCTTTGGAGCTTCTGATGCCTGCAAACAGTATTAGCGTCGTGCCGGCCGAACATCAGTGGGCGCTACAAATAGACGGCACACCGGAGCCGCGTCAGTTGTTCCCCACGCTGGAAGCCGCGATTTGTGCCGGCTGGGCCAGAGCTCGTCGAGAGAATATCGAGCTTCACATCCAGCCGCTAGCTGGCAGCGTACGACTGCGCGCGGAGAGCGTCAAACCGGCGGACGTGGTTGGATAGGGCAGTCCGACATGGCGGCTATCGCCCGCCTCGGGACGAGGCGGATATCGCTGGCAGCTGTGGCAGGGCACGCACCGTTGGCACGTTAGACGCACGGTCTGCCATAGCGGTTGCGGCGCGCACGCAGACGCGCTCGCGTGCACGCATAACGTGGGTACCGCCCATCCAGCATCTCGGCAATCTCCCGCAGGCTATCCCATTGCGTCGGATTGCACTCGAGCAAACTCCCGTAGGCGCAGTAGCGCAGGATCTCGTGGAGCAGGGCGTAGCGCTTTGGCTCCGGGAAATGCAGATTGCCTTCCTTGGCCCACGCCTTGTAGCCGGCGTGCGTGAGGGCCAATAGCTGGCCAGCTGTGCCATCGAGATTCTCGCTGAGCGCCTTCGCCTCCTGGTGCAGCGCTTTTTCGAATTCGCTCACGCGGCCTCCTGCAGCGGGTGAAGATCCGCCACGCCGACCCAGCGAGGGCCAATGCTGGTGCGACCGCGGATGATTTCCTCGACCTCCACATCGGCGGTCGGTCCGGAGGGGCCTTGGAACAAGGCAAGCACACGGACCTTGACGGCAGGCAGGTAAGGGGCCGCCCGGTAGATCAGGCCAGTCACAGCACCGGCTTCGATCCAGCCGTAGTGCCGGTAGAGCGGCGTGCCATTGGGGTGATGGCCCATCGGCTCGTTGAACCTCGGCGCAAGACCGTCGAGAAACGCGCCGAGTTGTGAGCGTTGCATGCCGATGCCGCCGGTCGTTTCCTGAATGGCCGGCAGCGTGGTGTTGTACTGGCGAGCGAGCGCGGCGCGCATGACACGGCGGTACTCTTTGCCGCCGGCCAGCAACACCTTGCCGACCTGGGCTGGCCAGTTCGCCGATCGCACGAATGCCGGCAGATCGGCCAACATCGCGTCGGCACGCTGCGCGGTCATGCGCTGGTCGTAGGGATCGATCACCGCGAGCGGATCCAGGAAGCCGTGACGTGCGGAGAGGATCAGGACATTCGGTCTGGCCTCCCGTCGCAGGTGCTCCCGATAGGATTCGTACATCACGCCTTGGTAGAGGTCAATGACACGCGCCTGCCGGTCGAGCTTCGTGCCGGAACAGGCAAGCAGCAGCAGCGCCGGAGCGTTGGCGAGGTGGACGCGGCCCGAAGAGGTCGGGAACAGGGAGAGCTGCGTTTGGCGGGTGAGCATTTGCATCGTCGTCGAAAGGATTGCATTGACTCTATCGGCGCGGATGCGAAGTCAAGGAGCGACACCCGTAAACACTAGATTTCGCGCTTTCTATTCCGCCATCCATGCCAGCCGGAAATCGAGCACCTCGGGTCGCCGCCAGGCGACGAGGTCGCCCAGCCAACTCTAGGTAGACCATTGGCCGCTTGCGATCTTCTACCCAGCGGGCGTGTGCCGGGGGCCCCGCCCCATTGCTTTCTTCACCGCACTTGTTTTTCGTATCGTATCGTATTATTTTCAATACGATATCAACGGAGCATGAGCAATACGAAATGGCACGTCCGGGCATCACCTATGAGCAAGTGGCCGCGGTTGCCGAGGCGCTGGTCGCCCAACAACTAAAGCCAACGCTGACCGCGGTGCGCGAGCGGTTGGGCAGCGGCAGCATGAACACGATTCATCGGTACTGGTCGACCTGGCAGGAACAGCAGCAGAAGCGGCCACCACGCAAGCTCAGCGAACCGAATTCACGCCTCCTTGCCGCGCTGGGTGCCGAGTTGTCCAAAGTCGCCGAGGAAGCGGCTGCCGAAGCGGAGGCCGCCCTGGCGCAGGCGATGAATGAGCTCGCCGCGATGGCAGCGAACGGCGAAGCGCTTGAAAAAGAGCGAGACGACATGGCTCAGCAGCTCTTGGAAGTTACGACCGATCGCGATACCGTCGCGGGCAGGGCGAACGAGCAGGCCGACGAAATTGAGCGCCTGCAGCAAGGGGCAGCACGCCAACAGGAGGAGTTGGCACGCGTACGGCGTGCGCTTGCACAAGCGGAACTGCGCCTGGAAGCAGTGTCTCGCCTGGAGGACGAACTGGGCGCGGTACGGGGTCAATTGGGGAGCGAGCAGGCTTTGCGCGCAGCGGCCGACAAGACCGCGGCCGTTGCCGAAGCCCAGCGCGCGGCAGAAGAAGCGGCTCGCCAACGGGCTGAAGCGCGCTTGAGTAGCGCCGAGACGCGGGAAGGGCAAGCACGCCAGGAACTGACGGAGGTGCACGCCGCGCATCAGTCCACGCGGGATAAGCTAATCGAAGCGGTCAGCCTGGCCGCTGAGGCACAGGCCGAGCTGAGAGCGTTGCGTGCTCACTTGGAGGCCAAGGGCGCTGAGACGGCCGCCGTTGAGAGTCAGCAACTGGACGAAGCAAGCGCAAACGCAATGGGGGTCGACGAAAGCAAACCGCCGGCGCGACCCCGTAGGCGGCGCTAACGGCGATCGGCCTCTCCAGCACGGGTCCAAGGGTGGTCGTATGACAGCCTGGGCCGTTTCCTGCGAGAGCTCCCCGGATACTGCGTGGGGTCCATTTTGGCCACCGCGCTGAGCCCGGCCGGGCACCACTCTTCCTGCTGCACGAAACGGCAAGCGATCTACATTACCTGGGTCTCAGCGACAAGCTGCAGAAGTGCGACGCGCTGTGCCTGAAGCCGATGCCGAAGATCCGGGGTGTTGCGTGAGCCCTCTGCACGTGAGGCAAGCGGTTCTCGGTTCGGTGTTCAACACCCATTTCAACCGTCCCGCACGGCCGGCGCGCACCGCTCGACTGTGTTTTGCCGGGTAAGGTGTTCTGAGACATGCGCGCATCTGATTGTGCTTGTTACAGCACTCGCGTACAGTTGGTATGTCGGGGTTTTTGTTGCGAGGGGCGTTTTCACTGCCCCATATTGATATATAGCGGGTTTTCAGCGAAGTTATCCACAGCCGGGTAGTCCGCACTGTTGCGCAACGATCGGAGGTCACTTTGTTGCGCGAGATGACTGCCAGCAACGCAACAGCGCATCTGGCACGAAGTCGACGCGCCTAGGCTTTGGGAGGCTCGCCCTCGTCGGGCCGGGGGGCTGAGGGAAGTGCGGTGATCGTCGCGACCGGCAGGGGGCCCCCAATGCTTCGAGTTGAGCGCGCGCTTCGGCGTAATGCTCATAGAAGGCCGCCCATTTGCTGAAGCCCCCGAGTTCGCCCACGACCCGGATCATGGCCAGATGGGAACTCGTCAGCAGCCTCACTTGCCGCTCGAGCTCGGCAATGCGGAGTTCCTTTTCGGCCAGCGTTGCCG